>JBDTON010000197.1:0-9477 GCA_039933195.1 Sphingomicrobium sp.
ATGCAGGCGATCGAGCATGAGGCGAAGCGGCAGGTCGAGGTGCTCGAAAGCGGCGGGAGCATCGTTCAGGAGACGCGGCTGTTCGATCCCGACAAGGGCGCGACCCGGTCGATGCGCTCGAAGGAGGAAGCGCACGATTACCGCTATTTCCCCGACCCGGACCTGCTCCCGCTCGAGCTCGACGAGGCGTTCATCGACGAATGTCGCGCGAGCCTGCCTGAGCTGCCCGACGCCAAGCGCAAGCGCTACGAAGGGCTGGGCATTACGCCATACAACGCCGGCGTTCTGACCGCCGAGGTCGAGACCGCACGCTGGTTCGATGCTTTGCTCGAAGCCGGTGCCGAGCCGAAGCAGGGCGCCAACTGGGTCGTCGCCGAGCTGTTCGGCGCGCTCAACCGCCGCGGCGAAAGCATCGAGGCGAGCACAGTCTCGCCCCCGCAGGCGGCGGAGCTGCTCGGGCTCGTCGCCGACGGGACGATCTCCGGAACCATCGCCAAGCAGGTGTTCGAGATCATGCTGGAGTCCGGCCAAGGTGCTGCCGCCATCGTTGAGGAGCGCGGGCTGAAGCAGACCAGCGACACCGGCGCGATCGACTCCGCGATCGACAAGGTGCTCGCCGACAATGCGGACAAGGTGGAGCAGTACAAGGCAGGGAAGGAAGCGCTGTTCGGCTTCTTCGTCGGTCAGGCGATGAAGGCGATGGCCGGCAAGGCCAACCCGCAGCTTGTCAACGAACGGTTGCGAGGGAAGCTCGGTTGATGCGCAAACTTTTCCTTGCCGTAACTGCAGCCTTCATCGGGTCCGCAGCAGCTGCTCAGACGCCGAGCCCACCCAAGCTCCTCGTCGTGATCTCGGTCGACCAGTTTTCGGCCGATCTGTTCGACGAATATCGCCCGCAGTTCACCCGCGGGCTCGCTCGGCTCGCATCCGGCACGGTGTTCCGCAACGGCTATCAGAGCCACGCGGCGACCGAGACTTGCCCCGGACATTCGACGATCCTCACGGGGGATCATCCGGCGCGGACCGGGGTCATCGCCAACGTCTGGATCGACCAGAATGTCGCCCGCTCGGACAAGAGCGTCTATTGCGCCGAGGACGAGCGTGCGCCCGGAAGCTCGTCCATCAGCTACAAAGTGTCGGCCGACCATCTGCTGGTCCCGACTCTCGGTGAGCTGATGAAGGCGCGCTGGCCCGCGAGCCGCAACGTCGCGGTATCGGGCAAGGATCGCGCGGCGGTGATGATGACCGGCCACCGGGCCGACCAGCGCTGGTACTGGACCGGGCAGAAGTTCGATACCGATCTCGCGGGCGCTCCCCTCCCTCAAGTCGTTCCAAAGGTGAACGCAGCGATTGCCGCGGCACTCGCGCAACCGCGTCCGCCGCTCCAGCCGCCGGCGGTTTGCCAGGCGAAGGCGAGCGTCATTCCCGTCGAGGGCGGCGGCAAGCCGGTCGGCGGGGGGCAGTTCGCGCGCGCGGCGGGCGACGCGGCAGCGCTGCGCGCTTCGCCAGAGCTCGACGGCGACACGCTCGCGCTCGCCGCGGGTTTGGTGGACGAGATGCAGCTTGGGCGGAGAGCCGATCCGGACGTGCTCGCGGTCAGTCTCTCGGCGACCGACTATGTCGGCCACGCCTATGGCACGGAGGGGCAGGAGATGTGCCTCCAGCTCCTGGAGCTCGATCGTGAGATTGGCGATTTTTTGGCGATGCTCGACAGCCGGCGCATCAAGTACGCGGTGGCGCTGACCGCCGATCACGGCGGCAAGGATATTCCCGAACGCGAGCGGCTTGCCGGGGTCGCTTCGGCCGCCCGGGTGGATCCAGCGCTTGGCGCCGCCAGAATGGGCAAAAAGCTGATCGCCGAACTCGGCCTGAAAGCGCCCGGCCTGCTTGGTGAAAGCAGTTTCGGCGATATCTATCTCGATCATAGCCTGTCGACGGCGGACCAGAAACGCCTGCTCACGGCCGCGGTCGCCGCCTATCGCGCGCATCCGCAGGTCGAAGCAGTATTCACCGCCGATCAGCTCGCGGCGACTCCCGTCCCGATGGGTTCGCCCGACCAATGGACTCTGATCCAGCGCGCCCGGGCGAGCTTCTACCACGGCCGCTCGGGCGATTTCGTCGTGCTCCTCAAGAAGGACATCACACCCATCGCCGACACCACGCGCTACATCGCGACGCACGGAAGCCCTTGGGATTACGACCGTCGAGTCCCGATCCTGTTCTGGCGGCCCGTTCGCGTTGGGACGACCGTCGACGCGCCGGCGGACACGGTCGACATCATGCCCACCCTCGCGGCAATGATTGGCCTGCCGCTCGCGCTCGGCTCAGTCGACGGTCATTGTCTCGACGGAGCTCCAGGAGTCGTTTGCCCGAGTCACTAAGCGCTTAAAAACGCTTGGCTTTCTTTAATGAACAGTTCACACATCGGGGCGCCACTGAAGGTGTGGGGAAGGGCGCGCGTGCGGCCCTTTTTGGAGGAATCCTGATGCGAAAGTGGGGACTCGCCATTGCGCTGGCGGCCAGCGTCTCGACCACCGCATGCGTGCAGACGAAGCAATATGCCGACCTGCAGTTCACTCCACCCCAAGGCGACTACAAGCTACTCGTGCTTCGGCCCGACGTCACGGTGGGATCGCTGACCACTGGCGGAATGGTCGAGCCGCGCGCCGACTGGACCGATCAGGCGCGCGCCAGCATCGTCGCGGCGCTTCGCGCCCAACAGGCCTCGCGCGGCGGACAGGTTACGATCGTCGAGCATCGCAATGAGGTTGCCGGCGTGACCGCCCAGGAGCTCGCCGACGTCGAGCGGCTGAATGCCGCCGTCGACGATTCCATCGTCGTTCACAAATATTTGGGCGATTATTTGCCGACCAAGCGCGGCAAGGGCCTCGACTGGACCCTGGGCCAGGACGCCGTCCATCTCGGGCAGAAGAGCGGCTATGATTACGCCTTGTTCCTCCACGCCGAGGACGAGGTGGCCTCGGGAGGGCGGATCGCGCTCGGGGTTCTCGGCCTGGCCGGCTGCTTCGTGGGCTTTTGCGCTCCGAACGTCGGCGGGCAGCAGCAGCTCGATTATGCTTCGCTGGTCGATCTCAAGACCGGCGAGGTCGTGTGGTTCAACGTCGTCCTGGCCGGAAGCCAGGTGCCGGGGATCAAGTTCGGCGATCTTCGCACGCCGCAAGGCGCAACGCAGATGGTCGAGCGCCTGCTCGGCCGGATGAAGCCTGGTCAGGCGATCCGCCGTGGGCGGGAGGTGCGCTGATGTGCATGCGCTGCGTTGAGCTCACGCGCCGGTCGCTGCTCGTCGGCGGAGCGGCCGCTGCAGCCTCGCTCCACGCGGGTGTCGCCGAGGCGCGAATCCTGCCGAAGGAGATGGTCCCGCTGATCGGCCCAGGCTTCAAGCCGGTGGACCGCGACGAGCAGGGCTTGTGGAAGGAAATGGAGCGCGCCGAAGAAGAAATCGCGGGGTCCAACCTCCTGATCCAGGATCCCCAGCTCACCGGATACTTGAAGAATATCATCGGCACCGTGGGCGGGCCCGCGGCGCAGGACTTCCGCATCTATCTCGCGCGTATTCCCGACTTCAACGCGATGATGTTCCCCAGCGGTTTTGCCGTGGTTTTCTCGGGGCTCCTGCTGCGCATGCGCAACGAGGCTCAGCTCGCGGGCGTGATCGCCCATGAATCGGGCCACTTCCTGCGCCGGCACATGATCCGCTCGTGGCGCGACCAGCGGCGCAAGACCGACCTCTTTGCGATCGGCTCGATGCTCGCCGGAATCGGCGGAGCGGGCGCCGGTGTCTATCTCGGGGATTATGTCCAGCTGGCCGAGCTCGGCACTCTGCTCTCGCTGTTCCAGTACAGCCGGGAGATGGAGGCCGAAGCCGATGCGATGGGCGCAAGGCTCGTCGCGGAAGCGGGCTACACGCCGATCGAGATGTCGAACATCTGGCAGCAGCTGATCGGCGAGGAAGCCGCCAGCGCCCATTATCGCCGCAAGAACCGGCACAAAGGAGGGCTGTTCGATACGCACCCTTCGTCGGATGCGCGAATGGCCGACCTGCGCGCCGATGCCGCCGAAGTGACGGTACCGGGCCGCACCTACAACGATTATCGCGACCGGTACTTGTCGACCATTGCCGAAATCCGGCCGACGCTGCTCGACGATCAGGTCAAGCTCAACGACCCGGGCGCGAGCCAGTATCTGATCGAAACGCTGGCGCAGGACGGGTGGAACGGGCTGCTGCGCTTCTACGAAGGCGAAGTATGGCGGCTCAGGAACCGGCCTGGCGACGACGTCCGGGCCGAGCAGAGCTACTCGGCCGCCGTGGTCTATCCCGACGCACCCGCGGATGCGTGGCGCTGGCACGGCATCTCGCTGATGAAGCGAGGCCGGATCGCGGAAGCAAAGGCGGCGTTTGCCCGCTATCTTACGATGAAGCCCGATGCACCCGACGCCGCCTGGGTGCGGCAGATGGCCGGCTAAGCGAGGCGATTACGATGAAGGCTGACAAGACGATCGCATTTCTTGCGCTCCCGCTGGCCCTCGCGGGCTGCGGAAGCAGTCTCGGCGGCAGCGAATACGGGTTCAGCCCCTATGCGTTGGTGCGCGTCCAGCGCGTCAGCGTCGGCGACGGCAACATGACCGTGGTGGCTCCGCGTCCGTACAACAGGCATCGCCGAATCCTCTTCGCCGACGTGTCGGACGTTGAGGATTGGACTCAGAACGGTCCGATCCTCGACGGGATCAGCTTCGTCAGCGGGATGAAGAATAATCGTGAACTGATCCGCCAGCGGCGCAGCGCCAGCCAGCAGGTTCCGCGCTTCCGCTCGGACATGACCGCGCCCGAGATCGCGGCGATGCTCGAAAGCCTCTACCGGGTGAAAGGCGGGGCGGTCGACCTGAAGACCTTGTCGCTCAAGCCGCGGCCGTTCCTCGCCGCCAATGGCTTCCAGTGGGACTACGAGCATCTCGACCAGGACGAGCTGTGGCGGCGCGGGCGTGCTGTCGGCGCCGTGATCGACGGCAAGCTCTACATGATCCTCTTCGATGCCGCGCGTTCACATTATTACGACGCCCTGCTTCCGGATTTCGAAGCGATCGTCGCCTCGGCCGAGCGGAGAGGTTAGCCGGTCGGCGAGACCGGTCCAGGGCCCGGCAGGGGCGGCGGCGGTGTGGGCACGTCGATATCCGGGCCGACCGGCGGAGACTCCGGCGGCGGCTGGGGCGCCGGACCGGGCTGCGCCGGCGGCGGGGTTTCGGGCGGCGGCTGCGCGGGTGTACCCGGCGAAGGCGGTTGTTGCTGCATCGAGAGTCTCCGCAGCTGTCAACGAACGCGGCCCGTGCGGGTTGCCGAACTCGGCACTCCTGTTATAGGCCGCCACCTTCTTGGGCCGCGCGCGTGGCGGAACTGGTAGACGCGCTGGATTTAGGTTCCAGTATCGAAAGATGTGGGGGTTCGACTCCCTCCGCGCGCACCAGCCACTCGCCCGGCCTCCAAGCGATTTGATCGGGACTTTAGGAACGTGACCATCAAGACCGTCGAGACTGAGAAAGAGGGCCTGAAGCGCGCCTTCATGCTGACCATCCCCGCCAAGGACATTGAGGCGCGGGTCGATCAGGAGGTGAAGCGCATCGCGCCGCAGGTGCGCATGCCCGGCTTCCGCCCAGGCAAGGTGCCGCCCAATCTCATTCGCAAGATGCATGGCGATTCGCTGCGTGGCGATGCGCTGAATGGCGCGGTCCAGGAAGGCGTGCAGAAGCTTCTCGCCGAGCAGAATATCCGCCCGGCGCTCCAGCCGCAGATCGAGCTCGACGAGAAATATGAACCGGGCAAGGATGCCGAGGTGCGGGTCAGCGTCGAAGCGCTTCCCGACGTTCCGGCGCCAAAAATCGAAAAACTTTCGATCGAGCGGCTGACCGTCGATGCGGATGAGAGTGTGGTCGACGAGCAGGTCAAGCAGCTGGCGGGTCAGAGCAAGCGCTGGGACGATTCGCCGAAGAAGCATGCCGCCGCGATGGGCGACCTCGTCGTTATGGATTTCGAGGGCAAGGCCGGTGGCAAGGCGTTCGAGGGCGGCAAGGGCGAGGACATGTCGGTCGAGCTGGGCTCAGGCCGGCTGATTCCCGGCTTCGAGGAGCAGCTCGTCGGCGCCAAGGCGGGCGACGACCGCGAGGTGAAAGTCACTTTCCCGTCGGACTATCCGGTGGCCGACCTCGCCGGCAAGGACGCGATATTTGCGGTTACCGTGAAGGCGGTGAAGACGGCGGCCGCCACCAAGATCGACGAGGAGTTCGCGAAATCGCTGGGGCTGCAGAGTCTCGAGCAGCTGAAGGGCCTGATCCGCGACCAGCAGAGCCAGGAGCTCAACGACCTCACCCGGACCCACATGAAGCGCCAACTGCTCGACCAACTCGCCGCGCGCCACGACTTCCCCGTGCCGCAGTCAATGGTCGAGGCCGAGCACCAGAATATCCTCAATCAGCTGCGCCACGAAGCGAGCCATGAAGGGGACTCGGACGCGGCTCTCGCGGAGATCGAGAAGGACGCCGCCGAATATCGCCGCATCGCCGAGCGCCGGGTTCGTTTAGGGCTGCTGCTGTCGGAAATTGGCGCGGCCAACGGCATCCAGGTGAGTGAGCAGGAGATGAACCGGCTGATCGGCCAGGCGGCGTCGCAATATCAGGGCAAGGACCGCGAAACGTTCCTCAACTATGTGCAGCAGGACCCGATGTTCGCGGCCCAGCTGCGCGCTCCGCTATACGAGGACAAGGTCGTCGATTTCCTCTTCGCGAAGGCGGACGTGACTGAGCGCAAGGCAAGCCGCGCACAGCTCGAGGCCGATCTCGAGAGCGAGGAAGGCCATGTCCACGGCCCCGGTTGCGGCCATGACCAGGCGGAGAAGCCCAAGGCGAAGAAGTCGGCTGCGAAGACGAAAGCCAAGGCGGATGAGAAACCTGTGCCCGAAGAGCCTGCGAAGGGCCCGGTTGAAAAGCGTTCGGCCAAGCCCAAGCCTGCCAAGCCGCTGAAGGATGCGGCCGCCGCCAAGGCGCCGAGCGCCAAGGCCAAGACAGCGCCAGCCAAGAAGGCGGCCAAGAAGGCTTGAGCGAGCGCGAGATCGTCTGCGAGGACTTCAATTCCGCTCTCGATGGTCTGAAGAGCGAGGGCTTCCGGCTCGATGTCATTTACCCCGCCGACGATCCGCACACGGCAATCCTGACGCGTTCGGGCGAGCCGGTTCGTCTCAC
This sequence comes from Sphingomicrobium sp., assembly GCA_039933195.1. Classification (GTDB taxonomy): domain Bacteria; phylum Pseudomonadota; class Alphaproteobacteria; order Sphingomonadales; family Sphingomonadaceae; genus Sphingomicrobium. The sequence continues at coordinate 7,249 of JBDTON010000197.1, forward strand.
GGCGCAGCCCGGCGCGCCTGGGCCAGCCAGCGAATTGCCGGCTTTCGTTCCACAATTCGTGCTGACGCGCGCCGGCACCGATTCGGGCGAGGGGAGGGCCGGCATGCTCTACCGCGACCTCGTCCCGAGCCGCCTCGGCGGCCGCTACATCGCCTCGCACATCACAATTTCGGAAGGCGGGCCGGTTTCGGACTGGGTGCATTTCCACCGCATCGCCTTTCAGATCATCGCAGTCCGCCGCGGCTGGGTCCGCGTTGTCTATGAGGATCAGGGCGAGCCGTTCGTCATGGAGGCGGGGGATTTGGTTCTTCAGCCCCCGCAGATTCGTCACCGCGTGCTGGAGAGCTCGCCAGGCCTGGAGGTCGTCGAGATCACCTGCCCGGCGCTCCACGAGACCTTCGCGGATCACGAGATGAGCCTGCCCAACGGTGGTCTGGACAAGGAGCGGCTGTTCGGCAGGCAATCCTTTCTGCGACACATCGCCAAAGACACGCCGTGGGTGCCGTTCCACGGTGGCGAAGCGCAAGTGACGGCGATGTCCGATGCGACCGCCGGACTCGCCGACGCGCGGACTGTCCGGCCCTCGAACTCGTCGAGCATCGCGTTTCCGCCGCATGAGGGTGAGCTGGTGTTCGGCTTCGTCCTCGAAGGAACCGCTTCTCTCGATTACGCCGGGACCCACACGCTCGGGCCAGCGGATGCATTTGTCATTCCGCCGAACGAGAGCTGGACCCTAAGCGGCGCGTCGGACGACATGCGACTGTTGCATGTGACGACGCAGGCCCTAGCGGGCCGCTCGCGATCGCCTCTATAGGCCGGACCGATAGCCGAGGGGGCCCGTTTGGACAGTCCGCAAGTGCCGCGCATTGCCGTCCTTCTGCCATGCTACAACGAGGAAGCGGCAATCGGCGCGACCGTGCGCGGTTTCCGCGCCGCGCTGCCCTCCGCCACCGTCTACGTCTACGACAACAACAGCCGCGATCGGACGCGTGAAGTCGCGGCCGAAGCCGGGGCCGTGGTGCGCAGCGAACGCCAGCAGGGCAAGGGCCATGTAGTCCGGCGGATGTTCGCCGACGTCGATGCCGACATCTACCTCATGGCCGACGGCGACCTGACCTACGATCCGAAATCCGCTCCGGCCATGGTCGATACGCTCCTCGCCGAGCAGCTCGACATGGTGGTGGGCACTCGGACGCACGACGAGAAGGAGGCGTTTCGCGGCGGCCACGTGCTGGGGAACAGGGTTTTCACCGGGCTTCTGTCCGGTCTGTTCGGACGTAGCTTCTCCGACATTTTCTCCGGCTATCGCGTCTTCTCGCGGCGCTTCGTGAAAAGCTTTCCCGTCCTGTCATCGGGCTTCGAGATCGAAACCGAGATGAGCGTCCATGCGCTCGAGCTGCGGATGCCCGTCGGGGAGGTCGAGACCGTCTATGCCGCCCGTCCGGAAGGTTCGGAATCGAAGCTTTCGACCTTTTCCGACGGCTGGCGAATCCTGAAGACGATCGTCACCCTCTACCGCATCGAGCGGCCGGTGCTGTTCTACGGGAGCATCGGAGCGCTACTGCTCGCCGCGGTGGTCGTGCTCTCGATCCCGCTGGTGATCACCTACCTCAACACCGGTCTCGTGCCGCGCTTTCCGACGGCGATTCTGGTCACTGGGATGACGGTTATCGCCGTCCTGTGCTTTTTTGCGGGACTGATCCTCGACACCGTGACCCGCGGCCGGCGCGAGGTGCGGCGGCTCGCTTATCTGTCGCTCGCCGCTGCGGGCGAAGTGTAGCCTCCTTGCATCACCTGCGCACGATTGTGTCCGTTGCGTGACAGTATTGGCTACCTAGTCCACCGATCCTCCGATACGGTTGTTCATCGAAGGCGCCGATAGCGTGCGCTGTCACGGGGGAATGAAATGAAGCGGATTGATACGGTTCTTCGCACTGGCGTCGCGATTGCAGCGCTGGCCATCGGCACTGCGGCCGAGGCCCAAAAGACCGTTCCCACGGTGGAGACCGAGCAGGCGCCCGCCACCACCACGGTTAGCAACGAGGATGTCGCCAAGGCCGACATCGTGATCACCGGATCGCGCATCCGCCGCAATCCGCTCGACCTCAATGCTCCGCGCGTGTTTCTCGACCAGTCGGACATCGCCAAGACCGGCCTGAACTCGATCAACGATGTGCTTCAGCGCCTGCCGAGCGCGGGCGGCGGCCTCAACGGCAAGTTCAACAATTC
>JBDTON010000198.1:0-6068 GCA_039933195.1 Sphingomicrobium sp.
ACCTCTCGTCAATTTTCCAGTAACCGTTCTAATTTAATGCCTTGCGAACATTGTTGCGCAGGCGCATCGTTCTTCCGGGGAGAGAACGATGGCGAGTCGGCGCGTACAATCGCCCACGCCAGGAGTGTCCTTGCGCGAGACCCTGGTCTCCGCGGGGCTCGAGCCCCGACTCGCCGGCGTGCTCGCCGAGATGTCGCACAGGACGGTCCAGGTCGAGCCCCGCCGTCCCTTCCGCGAGCCTGGAGCGCCACGCGACGAGGTGATGTTCGTCCGCTCCGGCATCCTCTCGAAGTTCAAGACCGACAATTCGGGGCGGCGGCAGATCGTTGCATTGCGATTTCCCGGTGAGGGCATCCTGCCACGCGAGGGTGTGGCCGAATATGGGATTCAGCCGATCGTCCGAAGCGAAGTCATGGTCGGCGGGGCGGAAGACTTCAACGCGATCGTCGGGGCGCATCCGGAGTTGCAGCGGTTCTTCTGGCGCCTGATCCAGCGCAACGAGGCAATCGGCTACGAATGGCTGGTCAATTGCGGGCGCCGGGACTCTACGGCGAGGGTCGCCCACTTGCTGTGTGAGACCGCGGTCCGGATGCATTCGCGCAATGGCCATATGCTCAACCCGTTCACCCAGCAGCAGATCGCCGACATCACCGGCCAGACGTCGGTCAACGTCAACCGGGTCCTCGCCGATATGGAGCGCCAGGGCCTGATCCGCCGCAAGGGCCGCGAGATCGAATTCACCGATTGGGCCGAGATGCGCCGCGTCGCGAGCTTCCAGCCCAGCTATCTGGAATAGATACTCCTCATTCCAGTGAAAATTGGCTGGTGGGCGCGGTAGGGTTTGAACCTACGACCCCACCCGTGTGAAGGGTGTGCTCTACCACTGAGCTACGCGCCCGCCGCTGCGGAAGCGCGCCAGATAGGGACAGCCGCCTGGGCTGTCCAGATTACTGGACCGCGTCTTTCAGAACCTTGCCGGGACGGAACTTTGGCTGGGAGCTAGCCTTGATCTGCATCGGTTCGCCGGTCCGCGGATTGCGTCCAGTCGACGCCTTTCGACGCGTCACGGAGAAATTTCCGAAGCCGACCAGCCGCACCTCATCGCCGCGCTTCAAGGCCGATGTGACGACCTCGAGCATCGTTTCGACCGCCCGCATCGCGTCGTTGCGGCTGAGTCCCGCTCGATCGGCGACATGGCCAATCAATTCCTGCTTGTTCATGGGCTCAGCTCTCCCCTAGCCCGACGCGAGACTCGCGCGACCGGCGCTCCAGCCTTTAAGGCCAGAGTCCTCCCGCGTGTCCAGCCGTTAGTGACGGACGGTGACGCCCGATTCGGGACCGGCCGGCGGGACTGGTGGTTCGGCGGCACGCTCGTCCTCGTCGGTCCACTCGATCGCCTCCAGAGGCTTGACCAGAGCGCGCGCCAGAACTTCGTCGACGTGGCTGACCGGGACGATTTCGAGCGCTTCCTTCACGCTCAAAGGAATCTCGACGAGGTCCTTCTCGTTTTCCGCTGGAATGAGCACCGTTGTGATTCCGCCGCGGAGTGCCGCTAGCAGCTTCTCCTTGAGCCCGCCGATCGGCAGCACCCGGCCGCGCAACGTGACCTCGCCAGTCATCGCGATATCGCGCCGCACGGCGGTTCCGCTGAGCGTCGATATCATCGCGGTGACCATCCCGACGCCGGCCGACGGACCATCCTTCGGCACCGCGCCTTCGGGCAAGTGCACGTGGATGTCCTTGCGAGCGAAGATCGAGGGCTTCACGCCGTAGGCCGGGGCACGCGCCTTGACGAAGCTCATCGCCGCCTGGATCGACTCCTGCATCACTTCGCCGAGCTTGCCGGTGGTCTTGATCTGGCCCTTGCCCGGAACGGTGACGGCTTCGATGGTCAGCAACTCGCCGCCGACCTCAGTCCAGGCGAGGCCGGTCACGGCGCCGATCTGGTCCTCTTCCTCGCCCATTCCGTAGCGGAATTTTCGAACGCCGAGGAAGTCGCCGAGATTTTCGACGGTGAGCTCGACCTTCTCGGCCTTGTTCTCGAGGATCTGCCGCAACGATTTACGAGCGACCTTAGCGAGCTCGCGTTCGAGCGTGCGCACACCGGCTTCGCGCGTGTAATGCTGAATAATCTTACGCAAAGCCTCGTCGGTGAAGACGAGCTCCTCAGGCTTGAGGCCGTGCGCCTCCATCTGTTTCGGGATCAGGTGGCGCTTGGCGATCTCGACCTTCTCGTCCTCGGTGTATCCCTCAAGGCGGATGATCTCCATCCGGTCCATCAGCGGCTGCGGCATGTCGAGCGAGTTCGCGGTGGTCACGAACATCACGTCAGACAGGTCGTAATCGAGCTCGAGATAATGGTCCTGGAATCGGCTGTTCTGCTCGGGATCGAGCACTTCCAGCAAAGCCGACGACGGATCGCCGCGAAAGTCCTGACCGAGCTTGTCGATCTCATCGAGCAGGAACAACGGGTTGGAAGTCCCTGCCTTCTTGATGTTCGAGATGATCTTGCCGGGAAGCGACCCGATATACGTCCGGCGGTGGCCACGGATTTCCGCTTCGTCGCGCACTCCGCCAAGCGATTGCCGAACGAACTCGCGGCCGGTCGCACGCGCGATCGAGCGACCGAGCGACGTTTTGCCAACGCCGGGCGGGCCGACGAGGCACAGGATCGGGCCCTTGAGCTTGTTGGTCCGCGCCTGCACCGCCAGATACTCGACGATCCGCTCCTTGACCTTCTCGAGCCCGTAATGGTCCTCGTCGAGGACCCGCTGCGCTTCGGCGATGTCCTTCTTGAGCTTGGACTTCTTCCCCCACGGCAAACCGAGCAGGACGTCGAGATAATTGCGCGCCACGGTCGCTTCGGCCGACATCGGCGCCATTGCGCGAAGCTTCTTGAGTTCCCCATTGGCGCGGCTGCGGGCTTCCTTCGAGAGGCGCGTCTTGCGGATCTTTTCGGCGAGCTCCTGAAGCTCGTCGCCGCCTTCCTCGCTCTCATTGCCGAGCTCGCGCTGGATCGCCTTCAATTGTTCGTTCAGATAATATTCGCGCTGCGTCTTCTCCATCTGGCGTTTGACCCGGCTGCGGATCTTCTTCTCGACTTGGAGCACGCCGAGCTCGCCCTCCATGAAGGCGAACACCATTTCGAGGCGCCGCGCGGGATTGAGCTCGCCCAGCAGCGCCTGCTTGTCGGCCACTTTGATCGACAGGTTCGAAGCCACGGCGTCGGCGAGGGCCGACGCCTGCTCGATCTCTGCAAGTTGAATTCCGGTTTCTGCCGGAAGCCGCTTGTTGAGCTTGGCGTAATTCTCGAACTGGTCGATGACCGAGCGCATCAACGCCTGGACCTCGGGCCCGTCGGCGCTTTCCTCCTCGACCTCCTCGACCTCCGCCGCCATGAAGCCGTCACGCGACACGAGGTTGACAAGCCGCGCGCGCTTCACGCCTTCGACCAGCACGCGAACGGTGCCGTCGGGCAGCTTCAGGAGCTGCATCGCGGTCGCAATCACCCCGAGATCGTACAACGCGTCGCGGTCGGGATCGTCCTCGCTCGGATCGAGCTGGGCGACGAGAAACAGCTCCTTGTCCGCGGCCATCGCAGCCTCCAGCGCCGCGACCGATTTCTCGCGTCCAACGAAGAGCGGCACGATCCGGTGCGGGAAGACGACGATGTCGCGGAGGGGGAGAATGGGAAGAGAACGGGTCATGAGCGGTATATGGGCGGGCACCGTCGCTGGCGCAACAAACGGGGGAACATTGGTTTCGCCTTGCTCGCTTTAATCAACAAGAAGGAGACGAACGATGGCCGAAGACCGCGAAAAGATCAGCACTGGGCCCAACGAGGAGCCGATCAACGAGACGATTGCCGGCACCGGTCCGGGCATTCCGGACGATGCGCTGGCGCCCGGGGAGGAGCTGCCGCAGCCGCCAAGCGACGAAGAGGTCGAAAAAGTGGCCCAAGCGCTGAATGCACCGGGCCGTGAGCGTGATACTCTTCCGCTTGAAGGTGAATGAATCGCGCCGATCGTGAACAGCCGATTCTGTAATCATTCAGTTTCGCTCGCTATCTAAGGGGTTGTGACCATTCGCCATTCCTTCCTCGCGTTCAGCGCGCTGTCGCTGTCCACCGCCGGATTCGCCCAGGTGCCGTGGCCCATTCCGCCGGCTCCCCCGGTTCTGGGTCCGCCGCGTACGCCTGTCGCCGAGCCGTGGATGGCGCAACCGCCACCGCCAGTCGCGCAGCCGTGGCAATCGCCTGCGGCGCAGCCAAACCGGTCGGCCGCGCTCGAACCGATCGATCTGCCGCCAGCGATCGAGCAGGGCGTCGACATGATCTACATCGACGAGGAACTCGTTCCTCGGGCCGTTCACGACAACGGACCGATGGGCGATATGACCAACGCGGCGTGGAGCGGTGCCCCGGTCGACCTCTTTGTCTCGGTGAACCCGGTCTACACCGAGCTCAGGCGCGGGCTGATGAGATACCAGCAGCAATGGGGCGATCTTCCCGCAATTCCAGTGCCGGATGGTCCGACCCTGAAGCCCGGCGCGACGGGCGAGCGGGTCGCGCTGCTGCGCACTCGGCTCGGGCTCGCGCCCGCCGACACTTACGATTCGGCGCTCGCCGCCAAGGTGAAGGAATTCCAATCCGTCCACGGCCTAAAGGCCGATGGGATTGCCGGCGGGGGAACGTTCAAAGCCCTGAACCGCGGCCCGCACTATTACGAGCAGCTGATCATCATCAACATGGAGCGCGCGAAGCGCCTCCCAGCGCCTGAAGAACAGCGCAAATATGCGGTCGTCGATGCCGGCAGCGCACGGCTCTCGCTGTGGGACAACGGCCGTAAGGTCGACGAGATGAAAGTGGTGGTCGGCAAAGCCGAGTCCGCCACGCCGATGATGGCCGCCTACATCAAATATGCGAGCGTGAATCCCTATTGGAACGTTCCGCCCGATCTGGTGAGGAACCTCATCGCGCCACGTATTGTTGCGCAAGGCGTCGGCTACCTGACGGAGCGCGAATATCAGGTCCTGTCCGATCTGAGCGAAAACGCTCAGGTAATCGATCCGCACTCGGTCGACTGGCAGGCGGTCGTCGATGGCCGCCAGGAAGTGGCTTTGCGGCGTCTTCCAAGCCCGGCGAATTCAATGGGCATGATGAAGTTCATGCTGCCCAATTATTTCGGCATTTACCTTCACGATTCCCCGGAGAAGGAGCATTTCACCAAGAACGAGCTATGGATCAGCAACGGCTGCGTGCGCGTCGAGGATTACAAGCGCTTCGCGAGTTGGCTGTTTGGCGGCTACATACCCAAGGGTAAGGACCCGAAGGTCGAGGAAGAGGTCGATCTTCCCAGGCCTGTGCCGGTGTACATGACCTACCTGACCGTGCAGCCGACCGCGACCGGCGTTCAATTCCTGTCCGACCCTTACGGCCGCGACGCGCACCTGATGGAGCGCTTCAGCTCACAGCTGGTGGCGGCGGTTCACGGCGGCTGATTTAACAGGGAAAGAGCGACCTCAGGCGGCGTCGCCGGCCTTGTCCTTGGCGGCGTAGACTCGGACCGGTTCCTTGGTTCCCATCACCACGTCCTTGTCGATATGAACCTCGTCGACTCCGTCCATCGATGGCAGGTCGAACATCGTATCGAGCAAGATGCCCTCGAGGATCGATCGAAGCCCCCGCGCGCCGGTTTTGCGCTCAATCGCCTTCTTCGCGACGCAGTGAAGCGCGTCGTCGGTAAACTCGAGCTCGACATCCTCCATGTCGAACAGCTTGGCATATTGCTTCACCAGCGCGTTCTTCGGCTCGACGAGGATCTTGACCAACGCCTCTTCGTCGAGGTCCATCAGCGTCGCGATGACCGGCAAACGGCCGATGAATTCGGGGATGAGGCCGAATTTCAGCAGATCCTCGGGTTCGCAATGCTGGAGCGTCTCGCCGGTCTTGCGCTCGTCAGGCGCAGCGACGTGCGCTCCGAACCCGATCGATTTGCCCTGGAGACGGTCCGCAATGATCTTTTCGAGGCCGGCGAACGCGCCGCCGCAAATGAACAGGATGTTGGTCG
>JBDTON010000199.1:0-18609 GCA_039933195.1 Sphingomicrobium sp.
ATCGAGATTCATTAGCTAAGTCGAGGGAATGTCAGCTCTCCACCCATTGCCGACATTCGGCTTGCCCGTCGCGCATGGTAAGAAGCGACCATGATGGCGTTCACTAAGTTGGAACTTGCGGCGCTCCATTCGATGTTCTCGGAGAGACCGAAAGCCGCGCCGCAGCTTGAGCGGCAACTGTCCGTCGCCACGGTGGTCGAGCGCGAGAACACTGGCGTAGGGTTCTTCACCACGATCTCGGTCCCGCCCGATGCTGCGGCAATCGACGCATCAGAGCCGCTCACCGGCGAAACGCACGCTCGCGTTCCCGGTCTCGAGTACGAAATGGGCTTCGTATTGTTCTTCGACCATGGCCGAATGGCGACGCTCGAAGGCTTTACCTGCGAGGGAAGCACGACTTCACTTGATCTCACGAACCTGACATTCGAGATCATCAAGCTACCTGTAAACCGCGCGAGCTAGTGTCCGCTTTCCACCCATTTCGGACATTAGCCTCCCTCGCTTGGCACTGGCTGCCGGTCGATGCTAGGAAACGGCGCATGATCAGGACCCGCTGGCTTGTTGCCACCGCCGCCGCCGCGCTCGCCGCCTGCAATGTCGCCACCCCCAAAGACGCCGAACCTGCCCAGTCGGCCGGCCCGAACGCGGTTGAGAAAGTGCCAGCGGTCGACATCGCCGCTGACACTAGCTTCCTGTCCGCCGAGGACAAGCAAGTGGTCAATCTGCTGATCCGGGCGGCGGACCAGATGACGCCGATCTATCTGCGCCAGTCGAACGCGGCGAACCCCGAGATCCGCGCCAAGATCGCGGCCAGCGGCGATCCGGCGTTGCTCGCCAAATTTGACGCCAATCTGGGTCCGTGGGACGAATTCGCGGACGGCAAGCCATTTTACGGTTCAGCCGCCAAGCCGGCGGGAGCGGGCTTTTATCCCGCCGACCTGACCAAGGTGCAGTTCGAGGCCTATTTGGTGGCTCATCCCGACCAGAAGGCTGCGCTGACCAGCCCCTATACCGTCGTCCAGCGCCAGGGAGATCAACTGGTCGCGGTGCCGTACAGCGTTGCCTATAAAGAGTGGCTGGAGCCGGCGGCGAAGCTGATGGACCAGGGCGCGGCGATCACGACCAATCCGAGCCTGAAGACCTTCCTGACGCTGCGCGCCAAGGCGTTCCGAACCAACGATTATTATCCGTCGGAGCTGGCGTGGATGGATTTGAAGGACACGCCGATCGAATTCGTAATCGGACCGTATGAAACCTACACCGACGGGATGATGGGGCTGAAGACCGCGTATGAGGGCTATGTCGTTCTTCGCGACCCCAAGGAATCGGAAGCGCTGAGTGTCTACAAGAGCCACTTACGCGACTTCGAGGCCAACCTACCGGTCCCCGAGACCTACAAGAATTTCAAGCGCGGGTTTGAATCGCCGATTTCGGTCGGGGCGCAGATACGCGGCGGGGGCGACAACCTCCACGGCGCTCCGTCGATCGCCTTCAACCTGCCCAATGACGAGCGCGTGCGCGAAGCCAAGGGCGCGAAAAAGGTCATCCTCAAGAATCTGGTCGACGCCAAGTTCGACAAAATCACCGGGCCGATGGCGGGGTTGGTGTTGATGCCCGAACAGGCGAAGCTGGCGAACAAGCATTATATGACACTCAACACCGTGTTCCACGAAATGTCGCACAGCCTGGGGCCAGGATCGATAGTGGTCGGCGGTCGCGCGACGACCGTCGCGGCCGAGCTTAAGGAAGAGAATAGCGGGATCGAGGAAGCTAAGGCCGACATGCTCGGCGTGTGGGACATCCTGTACATGATGAAGCTGCGGATTCTGCCGCAGTCGGAACGCGATCAGAGCTATGCCAGCTACGTCGTCGACCTCTTCCGCCACATGCGCTTTGGCACCGGCGAGGCCCACGCCAAGGGCTCGGCGATGCAATATCGCTACCTCGCCGCGAAGGGCGCGATCGTATGGGACGATGGGGCCAAGCGCTTCCGCATCGACAATGATAAGATGGAGAGCGCGCTGGCGGCTTTGATCAAGGACGTCATCACGCTCCAGGGCGATGGCAACTACGCCGGGACCAAGGCGTTCATGGCCAAATGGGGCGTTGCCGACGATCACGCCAAGACAGTGACCGCGACCATGGGCGGGCTTCCGGTCGATATCCGCCCGGTCTATCCAACCAAGGTGTGAGCGGCGCCTAAGTCTGCAAGGAAAGTGTCCGCTTTCCACCCAAAGCGGACCTAAGGACATGTCCAGCCGTAGCTCTCCAGCAAAGCTTGGAGGCGCCACATGCTCTACACACCTTCGCTCCGCTATCCCGCTCGCAAGCCAACCGGTGCGAAGCTCGCGCTCAAGCCGTTCCACGTGTGGGGCATACGGGTCCGATTGCAGGTAGCGCATCGCATTCGTGACCTCGCCCTCTTCGACCTGGCGCTGGACAGCAAGCTCCGCGGCTGTGACCTCGTCCAACTGCGGGTGTCGGACCTGCTGTCCGCCAGCGGCGTGAAGCGCCGAGTTGTCATCGTTCAGCGAAAGACAGGGCGGCCGGTGCAGTTCGAGGTGACCGAGCAAGCGCGCCGATCAATAGCAGCATGGGTGGAGCGGAAAGGCCTCAGCTTTGACGATTGGCTGTTTCCCAGCCGAATGAAACCGGGTTGCCACCTTACCACCCGGCAATATGCCCGACTGGTGGACAAGTGGGTTGCGCTCGTTGGGCTCGATCCAGCCGCCTACGGCACTCACAGCCTGCGCCGGACTAAGGTCGCGCTGCTCTACAAGAAGACTGGCAATCTCCGCGCCTGCCAACTCCTACTCGGCCACACGAAACTGGAAAGCACGGTCAGATACCTCGGAGTCGAAGTAGACGATGCGCTGGAACTCTCCGAGGCGCTCGAATTGTGAGCTAACGTCCGCAATGGGTGGAAAGTGGACATAAGGGATTTCGCCGCTGACAAGTAGGCGGCGCGGTTGGATGATGCCAAACTCAACCCTGGCTTGCCTGCCAATCTGGATGGTTAGCCACGACGATTTTCAATCTGGTGCTATTAAAAGGTGAATTTACCCTAACGGAAAATCCCGCCGTTGGGGCAGTTCGGTCAATTGAGCAGGCTCCGCGCCGTGCATCCAATTCGGACTGCCGCGTTTGCTTCGGCTGAGTGATGGATCCTGGAATCCCGCAGTCCACGCGCCTCGCTGCGCGAGGCAAGGAAGCTGGAGGCGACCTATCCCCCGGGCGCGACCAGCTTAGGCGGCGCGTTCGCGGTTAGAGCGAACACCAACATGCTCGCGAAGGTCAACAGGAATAAGGTGAGAACACTGCCCTCTGGGCCCTCGTAACCGCCTGTCAGGTAATCGGGCCCGACAGGCACGAGTGTTTCCAGCAGGGCCGGCAGGTGCACATCAAGCCCGGTAATCGGGACTCCGAAACCGACACCTGCTAGCCAGTTCCATCCGGCATGCCAGCCCATCACCCCCCAGATGCTGTTCGCGCGGAGCGCCCAGGCGCACGCGAAGACTGAGAAGAGAAACGATAGGCCGATAACGCGCATGGGTTGGTGTGGAGAATAATGGAGAAACGTAAACGCAAGCGAGGTCGCAATAATTCCCGCGACGACGTTCCACCGCCGTGTGACGGATGAGAGAAGCCAGCCGCGAAAAATGAATTCCTCGACGCTCGACTGAAAAGCGAAACAGGGCAGCAGGATCGCGATCCAAAAAAGAGATGACGCAGAGGCGAATGCCGGGAATTGCGCCACAGCGCGATAGCCGCCAAGCAGCCAAATTGACGAAATGGCCAGTCCCATCATCGAAATGCCGATGGCCACGCCGCCCAGGAACTTGCGCAGCCTGCCGGATCCGGAAAGCCCCAGCGTCGCCAGCCCGCGACGCTCGACAAAATGGGTCCAAGCGTAAGTTGCCGAGGCCATGGTCGCGAACGGCAGGAGGAGAAAAAGGCAGAAGGCCGGCGCGGTCTCGGGATTGCCTCTTGCGTTGGCCAGGCCCCACCGCTCCATGAGCAGGTCGATTGGAACACTCGAAAGACCGACTAGCAAGATGCAAATAATCGGGGCAAGCCAAACCCAAGGCAACCACCCTCGATGCGGGCTTGGCTGGTAAATGACGTTTTGCATACTGTATTGTTCTTATAATACACTGCTTCGGAAAAATCAAAGCTTCTCCGCTAGCCCCCGCCGAAATCGTCGGCCGACAAGTCGGGGATGCCGGCCTTTCAATTGGTCGGCTTCGCTATCAGATCGTTACGATCGACCGCTTCGGGTCCGTCTTTGTCAGGGCAACTTTGGGTGGAAAGCGGACATTAGCAGGCGCGAATTTGGCGAGCAGGTGCCCGGCGGATCAGCCGCCTTTTTTCTGCGAGGGAGACTGCCAGCAAATGACGGACCAGTGGACCCGCCACATGCCGTCCGGATCGCGCCTGAACCCCGCTACGTAATTGCCTTTGTGCGTATAAGGTACGCCATCCCGCAGGCTGTCTTCGTTATACGTCGAGCGATAGATCGCCATGTCGCCGGACTTGGCGACGTCGACGGCCTCGTCGATCAGACTCAGGTGCCAGCTTGGGGCATATTTGAAAGCCATCGCCAGACCGTCTCTGTCGGTCTTGGCTCCGAATGATGGGGGGCGCATGCTCTCCATCGAGATCAGATCGGGCGCGTCAAACTTTGTCGCTTTGTCGATGTCCTTGGTATTGATGCCAGCGATGATCTCCGCGACATCGGACTTAATCTGCGAAGCGATTGCGGACTGCGACACATAGCCCGCGGCTTGGGCGGGGGCGCTGCAAACGCCAACCACGGCGAGAACCAACACATGAAGTTTGGGCATATCGAGACCCTCCATCCAGCCGAGGGGCAGGCTTCGCTTTGGCGACAACGCGGCAACCGCCGATCACTGCGAGTTTAACGTCACCAGAAACGTCCGCAACGGGTAGAACGCGAACAGTCAGCGCATTAAGAATGCGCCTATGCTTGAGCCGCTAGGATGCGACTTATGGTTTGCGGACGGCGGGATCGTCTCCTTCAAGGGGTTCGACTACCCGACGCGCATGGCGGTTGTGCGCCTCGCCGACGGTGGCCTCTGGCTTTGGTCCCCTGTAGAAAAGACAGCCGCTATCGAGGATGAGGTTCGCGCGCTGGGACCAGTCCGTCACATCGTCAGCCCGAACAAGCTTCACTACCTATTTCTGAGCGAGTGGCACGCCGCATTTCCCGAAGCCAATTTGTGGGCAACCGCAGCGACGATGAAGAAGTGTCCTGACCTCCAGTTCGCGGGCGCTCTCGGTAACGACGCACCCGCGGCTTGGAAGGGCCAAATCGAGCAGTTCTACTTCACCAATTCGCTGTTCATGGAGGAGCTGATTTTTTATCACTTCGCATCGCGAACGGCGATAATTGCTGACTTATCGCAGACCTTCACAGAGAGTTTTTTGGAGAGCCATTGGCCGTGGTGGATGCGGCCTATCGCGCGACTGTCCAAGATGATGGACGGGTGGGGCTATCCACCGATCGATTATCGGATCAGTTTCCGCCGCCGAGCAAGCGCGCGTCCCAAGATCCGCTTCTTGATCGACGCGCATCCTGAGCATGTGATCGTCGCCCACGGCCGAATTGTCAGGAGTGAGGGCGAGGCTTTTCTCCGACGCGCGTTCTCGTGGTTACTTCCCTAATGTCCGCAATGGGTGGAAAGCGGACGTAAGCGCACGCTACCGCCTTTCCTTTTATTCGCGGTTCATGGAGAAGTGGGCCGACGGGGGGCGTCTTGATCTACAAGCGGGTGGCGGCGCGGCTGAGAGCGCAAGACTGGGTGGCGATCACCATTGAGCTGGGCATCGTAGTCGTCGGCGTTTTCCTTGGCACGCAGGCGAATAATTGGAATCAGTCACGGCTCAACCGTGTCGCCGCTGACGAATTTCGCCGGGAAATAATCGACGACTTGGAAAACAATGAAGCGGACCTCAAGACTCGCGCGGCTTATTACCGCTCCGTCCGGACGCACGCCGTGGCCGCCCATGCAGCGCTCGAGGCGGCCAACACCCGACTTGGCGAGCCCTTCCTAATCGATGCCTATCGGGCGAGCCAGGTATGGCTCCGCCCATTGGTGCGCACGGGCTATGATGAAATGACTGGGGCCGGCTTCAGCGGCGGCCTCGCCAATCGCGAGACCAGGCAGCGCCTGTCCGCTTATTACACCCAGATGGGGCAGATTGATTCGAGCGCGGCCAGCACCACGCAATATCGCGAGCGGCTTCGACACGCGATGCCCTATGAAGTTCAACTGGCGGTCATGCGGCACTGCGGCGACCAGGTCACTAAGCTGTCGGACGGGTCTCTAGTCTCGGCCCTGCCCGCAACCTGCACGCTTGGCCTGGACCGGGTTTTGGTCGCGCACGCCGTCGCCCGCCTCCAGGCTGCTGATCTGGGCGAGGACCTCACCCGCCATGTGGGCGACATCGACCAGCGGCTGGCCGGGTTCGAACACGTCGGCCGGATGGCGCACGAAAATCGGCTGTATCTGCAACATGTGGAAGCGCGATAGCGGCTGATGCTTGCCAAGGTTAGACGAGTTGGGACTAGCGCTGCATACCTCCTATTTCTCGGCATGCCTCGATCTTGTTGATCTAAGAGCCTCTTGTGCCGCGGATGTCCGCAATGGGTGGAGTGCGGACATTACCCGCAACCATTGTAGTCACAGACCGTTGAAGTTGTGTCGCCGGTCATGCTTTGGGCTCTGGCGCTTGAGAGACATCGTGCTCCCGCTCAGCGGAGGATCACGATGCATGCACTCATTATTGAAGATGAGACGCTTATCGCGATCAGCATCGAGGAAATTTTGGGCGACTGTGGATTCACGTCGTTTGACGTCGCATCGTCGAGCGAGGAAGCGATTAGAGCAGCGCATCTTAAATGCCCGGCCCTCATCACTGCTGACGTCCAGCTGAACCCCGGGAGCGGGATCGAGGCCGTCAACGCAATCTGCAGCGGCCCCCCGATACCGGTAGTATTCATCACCGGGAGCCCAAGCGAAGTCGCAAGCCGGATGCCTCACTATCCGCTGATTGCGAAACCCTTCACCAGTGAGACGGTAATGGCGGCCGTAAAGTTGGCATTGGAAAATTCTGAAAAGTCCCCGCAATGAACGTCACCGACCCCTTGGTTCCAGACACTGTAACCGCGCTTGGAACGGCGCTGATTGCCTCGTCCAAGGCGCCCTTGGTCTTGCTTGCCAACGACCTTACAGTGATCGCTGCGAGCGGATCATTTTGCAGTTCTTTTGGAATTGAACCTTACACCGTGAATGGCACCAAGCTCGCAGACTTGGGCGCGGGGGAATGGAACGTGCCTCAGCTCAACTCGCTGCTTCGCGCTACTTTCGCCGGCGCCGCCGCAATCGATGCCTATGAGATGGACCTCGTTCGCGAAGGCAAAGACACTGCCTGCCTCGTGCTCAATGCGCACAAGCTCGACTATGGGGACACAGAGGAGCCGAGGATCGTGCTCGCTGTCACCGACACGACATCAGCCCGTTTAGCCGCGAAGCTCAAGGACGAGCTGGTGCAGAGAAATCACATACTTCTTCAGGAACTCCAACATCGAGTGGCTAACAGCCTTCAGATCATCGCCAGCGTCCTGATGCAGAGTGCTCGCCGAGTGCAATCTGAAGAGACTCGGACGCATCTTCACGATGCCCATCAAAGGGTGATGTCGATCGCCACTCTCCAAAAGCAATTGGCTATGAAGAGCTCAGACAAGGTCGAACTCAGCAAATATCTGGAGGATCTTTGCGCAAGCATCGGCGCATCGATGATCGACGACCAAGACCGAGTGTCATTGGTTTCGACGGTCGATGACACAGTCACAAGTGCCAACGTATCGGTCAGCCTGGGTTTGATCGTCACCGAGCTGGTGATCAATGCGCTGAAGCACGCCTTCCCGGGGCGTAACCAAAAGGGCCAGATAACAGTCGACTATCTTACGAACGGCAAAGGTTGGACGCTGACTGTTGGTGACAACGGAGACGGAATGGCGTCTGAGGCAGACTCCAAGCCGGGGCTCGGCACCGGCATCGTAGAGGCTCTCGCCAGGCAACTTGATGCCTCCGTGCAAGTGGCCGATCAGCGCCCCGGAACGAAAGTATCGGTGGTCCATGCTCCTTAGGGCATCGCCGCGGTCAACCTAAGCTTTGATAAGGCAAGTGTGTGCGGCGAGGTCGGGATAGATGCGGCCGAAGCGCTCACGATGACGAACAAGCAAACGACCAGCCGAAAGCCGGGCCACGGCACAAGGCTTAAGCCGGTCCGCGAAGCCTCGATCACCAATGGATCTTGTCCGCCCGCTCCTGGTTCTGGCGAGCCGATTTGGCGCTCGTGCGCGCCTGCGCTTCGGATCTCTGCGCGCCGGCGAATGACAGCAGGTCCGAGACCCACGGGCCGACCGTCAGCGCATCGATCCACATCACCTGCAGGTCCGTGCGGCTGATCGTCATGTCGAGCACGACCGCATGATCGAGAAGAACCCGGCAGGTGCCGGTGTCGTCGTCGATTTCCTCGGGCACGATCGACGGCCCCCAATGCGCCTCGATACGCCAGTGATGGTCGTTGGCATTCCACGCGGCCCACGGCGAGACCGGGTCGTCCAAGCCTTCGATCTGGGTGACACCGGCGGGCGGTTTCCATTTCCGGCCCCCCGCCTTCGACTGGCCCATCCACAGCTGGGCCAGCTTGAGTAGGTCGGGCACGGCGAAGTTGAGCCTGGCGTCGGTCACCCACAAGGCCGCCTTCACGGCCTTCGCCAGCGCCAGCCGGTTGCGCTCCACTTCGGCCACGCTCGCTCGGTCGCGCGCGCTGTCTAACTGCGTGCCGATGTTCCTGGCGCTGCCAATTTCCCTTTGCTCACGATTCAGAGGGCTGGGGACTGACCTGGCCCGGCGCATGATCAACCAGGTAGTCAGCGCAGTCGCGACGACGAGCAACACGGACTGGCTCATGGGGTTGCTCTGCCACCATATTAACATCCCACGAAACTCCACCAATTCCGCCCTAGGGCTAGCTCTCGATGCCCTCTGGTAATCGAACACTAACATCACGCTACGGCCATTCGCGCGGACACGACCCGAGCTTCCCCGCAGCGGAGCAGCGCGCCTCCATGGTTTATCGATATAACGCACAACGCGGTGCGCGCGGCCCCGTGAGCCCAGACTGACTCCCTCGCAAACCGGCTGCTAAGCCATTTTGGATAGTGCGAAGGCGACTAGGAAGCCGGCGACGGCGATGATGCCAGCGTAGTCGTGCGTGCCTTCGAATGCTTCGGGCACCATTGTATCAACGACCATTGTTAGGATTGCACCGGCTGCCGTCGCTTGCACAGCCGAGACAACAGCTGGATCAACCCCATCGAACGCTACGTAGCCGAACCAGGACGCTAGACCCGCAAGGCCAGCGATGGCTGCCCACAAAGCAAACACGAACCCGAACTTGCGACCTTCGGCTTTCATGCCTGCGGAACTGGATAGGCCTTCCGGAATGTTCGACAGGAAAACCGCGATGACTGCCACCAGTGCCACACCGCCACCGCGCAAAAGGCTGACGCCAATCACAATGGACTCAGGGATTCCGTCCAGCAGCGCTCCGACCGCAAGCGCGCTGCCGTTTTGATTACTCTGCTGCTTGTCACGGTCGCGAAGTGCCGGGTCGGCCCGCTTTCTGTGTTTAGCTCCCCATGCGGCTAGAACCTTGTTGGCGATCGTGTAAATGGCAGCGCCGCCCAGGAAGCCGCCCGCGACCGGCACGAAGCCGCCACGCTCCCAGGCCTCGTCCATCAGCTCGAAACTTAGGGCAGAGATTAGGACGCCTGCTCCGAACGCCATGATCGCTGCGATGACCCGTCGGCCCAAGGGAACGAACCAGCCGACTGCCGCACCGATCAGCAGAGCGGAACCGCTCAACAGGCCCCAGAGGCCAGCCTGAATGGAGATCGGCATGGAGCGGTCACTGCCACACCAGGCCGCACATGCCAAAGCAGTCTGAAAGCTAGTGTCTGCTTTGGGTCGAAAGCGGACATTACACGATGGTCGGGGGAGGTCCCGCTAGACGCAGGACCTCACCCCTTCGCCGTCACGAGAAACGCATAAACGACGATGCTAACAGGGGACCACCATAACAAGTCAACGGGCAAGATAGTGGTGCGCCCGCGTTTCAAATTGAGGCACCGCAGCACAGCACTACCACTAGCCCCGATTTCCGCTTTGGGTCGAAAGCAGACATTACACCGAGCCGTTCGGCCGAGTTCCTTGGGCGACTCTCGCTTTATCCGCTATCCGCCGACGAGTGTTCCGCAGCTCAAGCTGTTGCAGCACCAACATGCCGCCTTGCGACCTTGCGAGGCCGCACGCATTTGAATCTAGAAGACCAGTCCGATGGAGATTGACAGTGGCGGGACCTTTGACTGGATATTACAACCCCTCCGGTTTGCCAGCGCTCAAGCAACTCGCAATCATCGGTAACGCCTTGCCTCGTCGTTGTGGTCTCGCGACCTTCACGACAGATACCGTCGATGCGTTGCGCAAAAGATTTCCCGCCATGCGGGTCGATCACTATGCGATGGATGACGGTACCGGAGTGGCCTACCCTGAGGGCATTACGACGATCGCAGTGGAGGATCCGGCGGCCTATCGTGAGACTGCGGGGCTGATCGAGGCGAGCGGCGCCGAAGCAATCTGGTTACAGCATGAGTTCGGCATTTTCGGTGGCGACGCAGGGGCATTTATCCTGGGTCTGCTCGAGAGGTCGACGCTGCCGCTGGTGGTTACCCTCCACACCATCCTCGACCAGCCGTCGGACAGCGAGCGGGAGGTCTTCGTCAAGCTGTTGGCGCGCGCCGCACATCTCATCGTGATGGCGGAACGCGGGCGCGAGATACTGCGCGAGGTTTATGGGATCGCGGAAACGATGGTCAGCATCATCCCCCATGGCGCCCCTGATCGAGCCTATGTCGAGCCGGATGCGGTCAAAGCGCGCTTTGGGTTGGAAGGACGGAAGGTCGTCATGACTTTCGGCCTGCTTAGCCCGAATAAGGGCGTGCAATATATGATTGAGGCGATGCCGCGGATCATCGCCGAGGTTGGCGACGCCTCCTATATCGTCATCGGCGCGACCCATCCCAATCTGGTGCGGGCGGAGGGCGAGGCCTATCGCGAGTCGCTCATCGGACGTGCCGCGGAGTTGGGTGTCGCCGACCGCATCCGGTTCGTCGACACTTTCGTTCAAAAGGAGGAACTGCTCGATTGGTTGGAGGCGTGCGACGTGTATGTCTCCAGTCCGCTCAATCTCGCGCAGGTCACTTCGGGGACGCTGTCTTATGCGGTAGCACTGGGCAAGCCCGTCGTATCGACGCCCTATGTCCATGCCCGCGAGATACTTGGAGACGGAACAGGCGTGCTTGTTCCGCCGCGCGACGCCGATGCCTTGGCGACGGCGGTCAGCCACTTGCTAAGCGACCATCCGGCGCGCGGGGTGATGGCAACGCGGGCCTATGCTGCCGGACGGGAGATGCTGTGGCCGCGGGCGATCAAGTGCGCCGTCGCGCTAATCGAGCAGACGCGAGCGCCAGCGCGACGAACGTTTCTACCGCGCCAGCCCCGATTGGCTGTCCTTGCCCCTGACCTCGGCGCCTTGCGCGGCATGACCGATGCGACGGGAATGTTCCAGCACGGCATCTATTCGGTGCCCGATCGAAACCACGGCTATTGCATCGACGACAACGCTCGCGCGCTGATCCTGGTGTGCACCGCCCCGAACGCAACCGGGGACGACCTTGACCGGCTGTCCACAATCTACGCTTCCTTTATCCAGCACGCCTGGAATCCAGACCTGGGCCTGTTCCGCAATTTCATGCGCTTCGACCGCAGCTGGTGCGAGGAGGCGGGGTCTGAGGACAGCAATGGCCGTACCCTGTGGTCGCTGGGCTGCGCGGCTGCTGAGGGGCGCACCCGGTCAATGCGTGACTGGGCGCTTCACCTTTTCGACCGCGGCGCGCCACTTGCCGCCGGGCTCGGCTCGCCGCGCGCGCGAGCGTTCGCGGCGCTAGGGGCGGCGAAGTTGCTGTCGGCCGTTCCCACCCATGAACTGGCTCGCGAGATACTCGAAAGCACCAGCGATCTCCTCCAACAGCTGCTGGCAGCTTCACGACGCCCGAGCTGGACGTGGTTCGAGGAAGTGCTGGCCTACGACAATGCCCGGCTGCCCGAAGCGCTGATCCGCGCCGGCTGCGCTCTCCGCCGCCCGGAGTTGACCAGCCAAGGGATCGAGACGCTCGACTGGCTGATGACGATACAGACGAGCAGCAAAGGCTGTTTTCAGCCGGTCGGCACCGACAGTTTTGGTCGTCGCCATGCCGAGCCGTTACCATTCGACCAGCAGCCCCTTGAGGCGCAGGCCACGATCGATGCTTGCGGGGCGGCGTACGCCGCGACTGGCGAGACCCGGTGGATCGATGCGGCTCACTGGGCTTATCGCTGGTTCACCGGCGACAATCTGCTCGGACTGCCGCTCGCAAGCCCCCAGGACGGTGGTTGCTACGACGGGCTGATGCCCCACGGGCTTAACCGCAACCAGGGCGCGGAATCGATTCTCGCGCTGCAACTTGCCAATGTCGCGATCTCGACCCTGTCCAAGAGAGATACTGGCGCTACAAGGGCCGGTGACGCGGCGTGACGAAAGAGGCTGAGGCTCATCGAAACTGATCGCCGGGGACGGACACTGAACGACTATGATCATCCGCTCCGGCTGAGCGCCGACCCGTCGCGCGTCGTCGTCCGGCCCTTTCATCTGGCGTGGCAGGCGAACGCTGCCGAACCGGGGCGCGCCCATCGGCTGGTCCAGGCGGTACTCGACATGAGCATGACCGAAGCGCGGCGTCAGTTGAAAGCCGTGCTGACCGATTTCGAAGCTCGTCACTGGCAGACGCGGCGCGTGTTCATGACCCGCTACGAGCAGATCGTGAACCAGCTGAAGCTCGACCTTTCCGACATCGGGGACGAGAAGCGTCAGCTGATCGGCGCTTATTTTTGCCACGAATATAGCTATGCCGCCGCCGCGATTATGAACCCAAGCGTCGTGCCACATCCCGACCAAACCGGATTGCGGCGGGGATCGATCCGGATCCTGCTGTCGCTACGGGCGGTGGGCGAGGGCCATATCAGCTCGATCTCCTTTCGCGAGGGGCTGATCGGCGGGGGAAGCAAACTTGTGCTGGCGCCCGAACCGCCGTTCGCCACCGCGACTGACACGCGCGACACCGACGGCGAATATCTAGACGGGCCAGTCACCGTATATCGCAACCCCGACAGCACCCTCTCGGGAACAGTCATCTTCCCGATTACGCCGGCCCAGAAGAACGGCCTGGAAGACCTGCGCATCACCCATTTCACGCATGACGATGGAGCGCAGGAATACATCGGTACTTACACTGCTTATTCAGGGCGTGAGATTCAGTCCGAACTCCTCCGAACCGTGGACTTTCGCACGATCGACCTGGTGCCGATGCGCGGCGCGGCCGCGCGCAACAAGGGCATGGCGCTATTTCCGCGCAAAATCGGAGGTCGCTACTTGATGATCGGGCGGCAGGACGGGCAGAATTTGTTCCTACTGACCTCGGACGAGATCGATCGATGGGAGGACGGCGACCTGCTGTTGCGACCAATCTATCCTTGGGAATTCGTTCAGATCGGCAATTGCGGGCCGCCGATTGAACTTGACGAAGGCTGGCTGTTGCTGACCCATGGCGTAGGCGCAATGCGCAAATACTCGATCGGCGCGGTGTTGCTCGACAAGGACGACCCGTCAAAGGTGATTGGCCGCACCCGCCAGCCGATTTTGGCGGCGCATGATCGGGACCGCGACGGCTATGTCCCGAACGTCGTCTACACCTGCGGCGCCATGCGGCAGGGCGACCAGCTGTTCCTGCCCTATGGCGTCGCCGACAGCTCGGTCGCGTTCGCGTTCGTGCCGATCGCGGATCTGCTAGCCCGACTGACTTAGGGCTTGGATTACACGAATTTGGGGGCCATTGAGTGATCCCTAAACACCCTCATCCGCAATGGCTTGATTGCGAGGCGCTGAAGGTGATGATCAAATTTTAGGCCGCGGTGCTAATGTCCGAAATGGGTCGAAAGCAGACCTAAGCCGCGAATGTTTGGAATGGGTGGAAAGCGGATGCTAGCGTGGTCCGGGGGGCAATGCTGCGACGAAGGTGTTCTGTGACGCAGCGATCTTCCAATCTCCAGCGCGCTTCTCGACGACATGCTTGAGATGAGCCTTCACGGTTCCGGCCGGCTCGACAGCCGCGCCCGGCGGAGGCGGAGAAAACCCGGTTACATCGACGTCGAGATCCAGGACCATCGCGTCCGTGCCAATCGGTCGAATACGCCTTACTCTTGCTGACACCTGTGTCGTGTGCGCTGGGCCTTTCCACAGATCGACATGCATTCGCGCTATCGCATCGCGTCCATCCCAGACCTGACCGGTAGGATCGACGAGTTCTGCGTCCGGCCAGTAAGCCTCGCCGTAAGCCGGACCGTCCTGCGTGTTCCAAGTTTCTGTGAAGGTGCGGGCAAGCGCTTCTGCCGCTGTTCTCATTTCGCTCAGCGGGACGGGTTGCATGGTGCCTCATGAGATATTGGACGACGCATCTTACCACGGCAGAAAGCTAGTGTCCGCAAAGGGTCGAAAGCGGACCTTGGACCGATCAGCTGAGCCGGGGCTGATCCTACGCGGGCTTCGCTGCGCAGGCGCCCAATGGCAGCAGTCTATTCATTTCGTTCGCGAAGGCCGGCGAATATAGCTGACGCACCCGGCACCAATATTCGAGGAAGCCCTTGCTCTGGCGAATCGTCGCGGCCCACGCGTCGCGATGACGGTCGAATTCCTCTTCGTCATAGAGGCCCATGCGAAACTGGTAGTGCACGTCTTCCCAGTATCGAAGCAGCGCGTTGGACCGGAGTTCAAACTGAAATTGTTCGACTGGCGTGAGCGGCAATCCTTTTGACCCTCGATAGATCACGCCAGCCAATTGGGGGTTGTTCGCCGTGTCGGAAAGGATCGTCACGATGGTGGAAGCAAGTTCATGACGCGTTTGCGCACGCGTCATCCTTTGGTTCTCGTAGAGTTGAAAGACGACGATGACCAAGCCCACAACCGTTACGATGTTGGCCGCTAATGAGATCAAGCTACTGATTCTGAGGGACGCGCCCTCGCTAGCGTCCACTGACGATGAGCTTTTTGCAGGAGTCTGCACGCGCTTGTTCACGGTTGGAAGCGCCTCCTTGACGAAGCGAGCCAGCTAGGCCGGCTCCTCATTGAGGACGAGAGTAGCAGCCGCCTTCCATCCCACCAAACGGGAAGCCCTCTAATGTCCGCAATGGGTCGAAAGGAGACGTAAGCCATCGGGGATCAACAGGCTGCTCATGACCACGATGATCACCGTTTCCGCCACCGGTCACGCGCCCCCCCCTCGGCTGTTGAATCCGTGATACCGGGGCGGGTCTGACTGCGGCATCGCGTCTTTTCTGGGCGACGGGAATTGCCCGTGGGTTATTAAATGAACATACGTAGCCGATGGCTCTGTTTGTTGATGACTGCTCACGATGTGGAGCTAACGAAATAACTTTCGATGTCATGGGCGCGATACCTGCGGGCAGCAGGGGCGCAGACTGGACAAAGCGCTTCGAAGTATTCGTTAGCTGTCGTCGCTGCCGCAGGTCGTCCACGTTCTTGCTTGAGATTTATCGATATGAGAACCGAGACCAATTCGACGACCCGAAAGCCTTTAAAGAGAACAACAATCTCAACGAGACGTTTCGCAGTCTCGGAGTATTGAGCGTTAAAGATCAGGTCCGGACTAATCCACCTGAGCACGTGCCGGACGACATCAAAGCCATTTTCCTCGAAGGCACAACGTGCATGGCCGTTGGATGCTGGAACGCCTCGTCCACGATGTTCCGGCTTTGTCTAGACTTTGCAACACGGCCATTGCTTCCTAGCGACGCTTCAACTCAGCCTCAGCCGAACGCACGTCAGCGCCGTGATCTAGGTCTGCGAATACCTTGGCTCATTGAGCACGGCAAACTTCCGGCTGAGCTTCGGGATCTTGTCTCTGCCGTCCGAGAAGACGGCAACGACGGGGCACACGCGGGCACCCTCCGCGAGACTGATGCTGAAGATCTTTTGGATTTTACTGTGCTGTTGCTTGAAAGATTATACGCAGTGCCGGGCCGACTTTCTGCCGCCGCTGAAAGACGAGCGCTTCGGCGTACCCCGCAAGACCGTTAGCTGGCAGACCTCACGGCCCTGATTTGTGGGCAACTCTGCACCCGTCTGAGTCCCGGCAGTTTTGAACAAATTACTGCATT
Source organism: Sphingomicrobium sp. (assembly GCA_039933195.1). Classification (GTDB taxonomy): domain Bacteria; phylum Pseudomonadota; class Alphaproteobacteria; order Sphingomonadales; family Sphingomonadaceae; genus Sphingomicrobium. Next base: position 16,422 of record JBDTON010000199.1, read on the forward strand.
TTACTGCCTCGTACTTCTGCACCCGGGTGCAAGAAACGCTTAACGGAAGGCAGGTTCTACTTGCGATAGGGTGCGGGCGGTGGTTCCAGCACAGCGTTCACGACTTGAGCGACATCACGCACCATCTTCGTCTCGTGCCCGAATTCCCCATGCAACCCATCCTGACTGTTCGGCAAAAAATCATACCAAACCGTTCGAGACTTGCGGAATCTCCGCAGCATTTCACTCCAACTCGGTCTATCTGGATCGTCCCACGCATCGAATTTCAGCCGCACCGCTCGAAGAATCATGTCGGCAGTCACACCGCTGACGTTTCGAGCCTTCAGTCGCGCCCGATGCCGAGCTTGTCTCTCAGCGTTAGACAGTGCCATTCCGTTACGTAACGAGGCGTGTGCGCCCAAGTCAACCAGATTCAAACGAATACAATGAATCCGGAGTCGCCGATAAAACTGGAAGAACCCCTGAGCTTTGACAGCGCAAGCACGCTTCCTTCTCCGGTTCTTGCTACGCATGGCTGGCGTAAACCACAACTAGATCTCAGGTTCCGATGCAAATTGAATCAGTTTGAATCAAGTATACTAGTCGTTAATGCCTACATTTGAGGGTTTTTGCCTAACAATCTGACATATAGGAGGATTTTATTTGAATCTGACTATAAAAGAGCTACACTACCGTTCGTCATTGACCGTACAGGTGCACCTTGGACTCATTACTCCGTTTCCCCGACGTCTCCCGAGCAGTTGGTTTGAGTAAAACCGCAATCTATCAGCGCATTCGATCCGGCGAATTCCCGGCCCCGGTTCAACTGACCGGACGCGCCGTTGCGTGGCACACCGTAGAGGTCGAGGCGTGGATTAAAGCACGACCGTCAACGCGCTCATGAATATCGCACCCCGGTGCAAATTTGTGCCAAGAACCATGAACAAGGCGCGCCGCTTTCGAAATAAATTGCTTAAACGGATTGCGCGGACGCGTGCATTGCCTCCTTCGCCCGCACGAGATGCCCAGCTTGAGGCGGAGCGCCGCCGCTTCATGATGTCCGGAGGCTGCAAAGCGGTGATTCTCAGAGGCTTGAAGCGATTGAAAGGCAAGACGGATCAGCAAATCTTCCGCCTCGCCGACCGCATCGACCTCTCGACTTCGTGCGACCGCCCCGTCCGTTGGCGGTACAAAGAAAAGAAATCGGGCGGGGTACGGCAAATCTGTAATCCACCCATAACGGTCCGATTGGGACAGTTGATCGCACGCGACTTGTTGATCGCGCAGGTCACCCCTGACCGATGCTTGTACGATTGGCCGGGTCGCGGAATTCATCGACACGTCGCCGACATCAGGACCGCGCTCGAAACTGTCGGTCTCTATGCTTTTACGCTCGATATCCGCGACTGCTACGAGCATGTCGACATCGACAACGTCTACGGACTGAAACTTCTTCCCCCTGAGCTTATTCGGTCGAGCATCGATCCGCGATATCTCAGGTTCCGCCAGAGCCACCAAGTGAGTGAGAGCAATCTCCCTTATGTAGTGGCCCATCACAACTCGACGGACCCGCGTGGCCTGTTGCAGGGCGGGAGCGCCTCCTCGGCGATTGTGGTTGCGCTGCTTGGCAATGTTTCGGCCAGCTTCCCTTCCTCGGTATGGGGCGGCGGAATCGCTGACGATTTCATTGTCGTGGGGCAAGATCACGATATGGTCGATGATGCGCGTGGGAAGCTGGCTCGGTACTTAACCGAGTGCCCGTTGGGTCCGTCAGAGTTTCATTGGGCGAGCGTCGACGTTCGCGTCGGCTTTCAACACGTCGGCTGCCTTTTCATGTCCATCGATGAGATAGTCGAGACGTTGATACCAGAAGGTAAGCTGGACGCGCTGATCGAGAGGATGACGGCGGTCATCCGAAATCCACCGCCTGAGGAGAGTGGTCGCGCTGTCGATCACCACGTCCGGAAGGCATTGGGGCCATATCCTTGGGCAGTGGATTGGCAGCGCGAACACGTGGCAGAATGCGCGGCAGAGGCGTGCGTGCTCAACTCGGTTTTTCCCGGCTGACGAACATTAACAGCCCCGGTTATCGCCGATCCATTACCGAAAAAGCCGCTGTCGAGCACCGCGCGTACTCCAACGTATTGAATTTATTGGTGACCCCAACGGGACTCGAACCCGTGTTTTCGCCGTGAAAGGGCGACGTCCT
>JBDTON010000200.1:0-6601 GCA_039933195.1 Sphingomicrobium sp.
GCGATGGCGACGGTGATCCCATTCGAAGAGCGCGCGGTCGCGCACCTGCGCGAGCGGCTCGGCGCGGTGGAAGAGGCGAACGAGGACCTCATCGCCTTTGCGCGCGGTCATTCGGGCGCGGTCGCTTCGATCCATAACGCCGTGCTCGCAGCGATCGAGGCCGAAGGAGTCGACGGGCTGCTGCACGTCGTCACTCAGGAATGGCCGCTCATCCTCGGCATCGACGCGGTGGCCTTGTCGCTGATTGTGGGCGACCGCGGCTTCCGCGCTGACGGTTCGGGAGTGCAGGTCGTCGACCCGAAGATCCTGCGCCGCGCGATCGGCTGTGTCGACGGCGTGGAGATGCGCACCGTGGAGCGCGGCCATCCTTTGTTCGGCCCGGCCTGCGACCTGATCCGCGCCGAGGCCTTGATCCGAATCGATTGCGAGCCGCCTTTGCCCGTCGGACTGCTCGCGCTCGGGCAGCGCCAGGCACTGAGCCTGGATGCCCGCCATGGCTCGGAATTGCTGATGTTCCTCGGCAACAGCGTTGCGGCTATGATCCGCAAGTGGCTGACTCTTCCACAGATCTAGCCGACCATCCGGCCCGCGAGCTTGCCGCTCGCTGGGCGGGCTATCTCCAGCACGACCGCCGCCGCTCACCTCATACCGTCCGCGCCTATGTCGCGACCGCGCACCGATTGATCCAGTTTCTCGGTGGCCACCGAGGGCAGGTGATCGCGGCGGGCGACCTTCTCGATCTGACGGCGGCCGACCTGCGCGCGTTTCTCGCCCAACGGCGGGGGGAGGGGCTCGGCCCGTCCTCGGCCGCGCGCGAGCTCTCGGGCGTTCGCGCATTCCTCAAATATTCCGCCGAGCAGCAGGGGAGTCATGCCCAGCTGCCGCGCACGCGGGCACCGAAGCGGCCGCGGACCTTGCCCCGCCCGGCGGCGCCGGACGAAGCGATGGAGCTCGCCGAAAATGCCGCGGACGCCGCGAGCGCGCCGTGGATCGGAGCGCGCGACCTCGCGATCCTGTTGTTGCTGTACGGAGCCGGCCTGCGTGTGGCCGAGGCCCTGTCGCTGACGGCGCGGGCGCTGCCGATCGCGGCCACGCTGCGAGTTACCGGCAAGAGATCGAAGACTCGGATCGTTCCGGTCGTGCCCGCCGTGCGCGAGGCGATCGAGGAGTATGTCCGCTCCTGCCCCTATCCGCTGAGCGGCGATGCGCAATTGTTCGTCGGGGCGCGCGGCGGACCGCTCAATCCGGATCTCGTGCGGCGCGCCGTGGCGGCGGCTCGGCGGCGGCTGGGGCTTCCGGAGACGCTGACTCCGCACGCGCTTCGGCACAGCTTCGCGACGCATTTGTTAGCGCGGGGTGTTGATTTGCGGGCGCTCCAGGAGCTGCTCGGCCATGCGAGCCTGTCGTCGACGCAAATTTACACGGCGGTGGACGCGGCGCGTCTTTTGGACGTTTATCGCCACGCCCACCCCCGCGCGTGAGCAGAAACCCTTGCGCAAACTCGCCGCGGCCCGTGAGCTAGTGGGGTAGCCCGTGGCCGCGACATGACGGTCAATATACCGGACAGGTAAACTGACTGCTAAATAACCATTATGGATTAGATACTTAGCGGGTTGCCGCCAGTCGCCGTTCGATCGCGGCCCAGATCATTGCCGGAGTATCCGTCCCGTTGAGCGCATCGATGGCGACAATGCCGGTCGGCGACGTGACGTTGATCTCGGTCAGCCATTGGCCGCCGATCACATCGATGCCCACGAAAAGCAGTCCGCGCTTCCTCAACTCGGGGGCGAGGGCCGCGCAGATGTCCTGCTCGCGTTTCGTGAGCTCAGTCTTCGCTGCCTTGCCGCCCACCGCGAGATTGGAGCGAATCTCCCCTTCGCCGGGCACGCGGTTGATCGCTCCGGCGACTTCCCCGTCGATGAGCACGATGCGCTTGTCGCCCTCGGCGATCTCGGGAAGGAATTTCTGGATGACGTGCGGCTCGCGATAGGCCTTGTTGAACAGCTCCATGAGCGAGGCCAGATTGCGGCCATCGGGACCGATCCGGAAGACCGATCCTCCGGCGAAGCCGTGCAGCGGCTTGATCACGATCTCGCCATGCTCGGCGAGAAATTTGCGGGTCAAGCCCAATGAGCGGGTGATCGCCGTCGGCGGCATGAATTGGGCGAAATCGAGCACCCAGAGCTTCTCCGGCGCGTTGCGTACGCTCGCCGGGTCGTTGACCACCAGGGTCTCGCTGTGGATCCGCTCGAGCAGGTGCGTCGCGGTGATGTAGCCCAGGTCGAACGGCGGGTCTTGGCGCATCAGGACGACGTCCACGTCTCGGCCGAGATCGAGAATTTCCGGTTCGCCGAAGCGGTAATGGTCGCCGGCGACAGGCTGGACGGTGACCGGATAACCCATCGTCCACAGGCGGCCCTCGGCGAAACTCAAGGCATCGGGCGTGTAATGGTAGAGCGCATTACCCAGCTCCTGTGCCTTGAGCATGATCGCGAAGGTCGAATCGCCGGCGAAATTGATCCGCTCGAGCGGGTCCATCTGCACTGCGACGCGGAGGGCCATGGGCGTGCGGCCTAGTTTAGCCCTTCCGCTTTGTCACCCTTGCCACACGTTGGTGAGGTGCTTGGGCCAGCGGCCGGGGACGATGAAGAGCGCGTCGATGCTGACGTCGTCGCCGTCGCGCATGTAGCGCGGCGCGAGCTGTTCCGCCGCGGCCACCACCCGCCGCAGCCGCCACTCGTCGAGCGCGAACGCCGCCGCGTCTTCGGTCGCGCGTGCCTTTACCTCGACGAACGCGAGCATGCGCCCGCGCCGGGCGATGATATCGACTTCACCGCCGCGCGCCCGGGCACGCCGCGCGAGGATTCGCCAGCCTTTCAGGCGCAAATACCAGCAGGCGAGGGTCTCGGCGCCGCGGCCGCGCTGCTCGGCTGCCCGACGGTTCACTTGCGCGAGAGATCCAGGGCGCGGGCGTAAGCCCGCTTGCGGGGGATGTTGAGCTGCTCGGCAACTTCGGCCGCGGCTCGCGACGGCGAAAACTTGGCCATCGCAGCATCGAGCGCAGCATCGAGTTCATCGTCGCTCACGGTTTCCGCTTCCGACGGCGGGCCGATCACGATCACGATCTCTCCTTTGGGGATGGCGTTGGCGTACCTGCCTGCGAGCTTGCCAAGAGTATCGGTCACGCATTGTTCGTGAAGCTTCGTGAGTTCGCGGGCGACCGCCGCCTCGCGCTCACCGAGTTGCGCCGAGAGCGCGAGAAGGGTGTCGGCGAGGCGCGGCCCGCTTTCGTAAATGATGAGGCTCGCGCGAACGTTGGCAATCTCGGCGATGGCGTCCGATCTGGCCTTGGCCTTGGCGGGAAGGAAACCGAGGAACAGGAAGCGGTCCGTCGGCAATCCGGCGATAGTCAAAGCCGCGATCGCAGCGCACGGGCCCGGCACCGAATACACTTGTTGGCCGGCGGCGCGGGCGGCGCGCACCAGCTTGTAGCCGGGATCGGAAATGAGCGGCGTCCCGGCGTCGCTGACCAGAGCGACCGCTTCCTCGCTGAGTCGGGCGACGATCCGCTGGCGCTCCTCGCCGCTCGTATGGTCGTCATAGCGGCTCATCGGCACTTTCGCGCCGATATGGGCGAGCAATTTTGCAGTGACTCGCGTGTCTTCCACGAGGATTCGATCAGCCCGGCGCAGGGTGTCCGCCGCGCGCGGGCTTAGGTCGCCGAGATTGCCGATCGGCGTCGCCACGATGTGCAGCCCGGGAGAAAGCCGCTCATTCATGCACGGCCACCAATAAGCTCTTCCAATCGCATGAAAAAAAGAGCATCCTCATCGGGTTCATCGGTTGCCTGGGGAGGGTTCGGTGATTGCATTGTTGTTGGGTGCCTCTGCCGTCTTTCTGGCCGCGTCTCAGGCCGTGATCAACGGTCCTAGAAACGCATTCAAAGAATGTCTCAGGGAGGCGAGCAGCAAAGCCTCGTCCGAAAAGGTCGGGGCGGACGGCTACGAGGCCTATGTCCGCGGCGCCTGCAGCGCTCAGCTGGGGTCGTTCAAGGCCGCGGTCATCAGGTTCGACATGGGCAACAAGATGTCGCGCAAGTCGTCGGACGACGATGCCGACGCGATGATCGGCGATTTCGTCGGAAGTGCGCTCGATCATTACAAGTATATCACCGGAGCAAACTCGGCGACCAAGGAGGCCAGCGCGTCCACGCCGGCCCTGGCGCCAGCTAAGCCGCAGCCGATACCGGCGTCGCAGCCTCAGCCGCCGAAATAGGCGTTTTCTCCGAGAGCTCCGCGAGGATGTGATCGAGCAGAAGGCGCCCCGGGGGCGTTAGCGCGATTCGGCTTCCGTCACGCTTCAGGTGGCCCGACGCGACGAGCCTTTCGACCTTTGCCCAATCGACGACCGAATCGAAGCGGAAGCGGGCTGCAACAACACCGACATCCACTCCTTCGCTGAGGCGCAGCCCCATGACGAGCGCCTCGTCCGCGGCTTCCGCAGCTGAAAGCTGAGCCTCGTCGGCGATGCCGTGGCGGTTGCGACGCAGGGCCGAAAGAAAGTTCTCCGGCTTGCGGTGCCGCACCGTCCGCATTCCAAGGCGGCGCCCGTGCGCGCCCGGCCCGACCCCGGCATAATTGCCGTAGCGCCAGTAGGTCAGGTTGTGGCGGCTCTCGTGCCCGCGCCGCGCGTGGTTGCTGATCTCGTAGGCGGGGAGACCAGCGGCTGACGTCATGGCGTCGGTCAGTTCGTAAAGCGTCGCCGCTGAATCTTCGTCGAGCGGTTTGAGCTTGCCGGCCGCATGGAGCGCGGCAAAGCGCGTGCCGGGCTCGATCGTCAGCTGGTATGCCGACAGGTGCGAAGTCCCGAGCGCAAGCGCCTGAGCAAGGGCGACGGACCAGCTGTCCTCAGTGTCGCCGGGAAGCCCGTAGATCAGGTCGAAGCTGACTCTGCGGAAATGCTTTTGCGCGACCTCGAGCGCCCGAAAGCCTTCGCGCGCCGAGTGGGCCCGGCCGAGGAACGCCAGGGCTTTGTCGTCGAAGCTTTGCAGACCGAGCGACAGGCGATTGATTCCCGCGGCCGCGAGATCGGCGAAGCGCACGGCCTCGACCGAATTGGGATTGGCTTCGAGCGCGATCTCGATTTTCTCGGCGGGGGTCCAGAGCTTGCAGGCGGCCTCGATCAGCGCCGCGACCGTTGCCGGCTCCATCAGCGATGGAGTCCCGCCGCCGAAGAAGATCGAGCTTAAAGTGTGCCCGGGCAAAAGCCGCGCCTCATGCGCGAGATCCGCGAGAAGGGCCGCGCGCCAGGCATCCTGGTCGATGGTCGCACGGACGTGGCTGTTGAAGTCGCAATAGGGGCATTTGCTGACGCAGAACGGCCAGTGGACGTAGAGGGCAAGATCTCCCCCTGCCGCTTGCGGGAGGGCGTCGGGCGGTGGGCTCGTCGGATGAATCTTTACCGCGTCCACGCCCACCCCTTCGCGGCTTCGCCGCTCTTCCCTCGCGCAAGCGGTAGGGGAGGCTTCATTCGTTGAGCGCCGCCACCAGCTTGCGGAATGCGTCCGCGCGATGGCTGATCGAATGCTTGAGCTCGGGGTCGAGCTCACCGAAGGTTTGGTCGTATCCGGCGGGCACGAACATCGGGTCGTAACCGAAGCCCTTGTCGCCGCGCGGCGGCCAAACGAGGGTTCCCTCGACGCGGCCTTCGAAGGTTTCATTCTGGCCGTCGTTTGGCCAGGCGATGGCAAGCGCGCAGACGAAGTGCGCGGCGGGTGCGGCGTCTGGTTCGATCGCCTCGACTTCGCGCCAGACCTTCTCCATCGCGCGCATCCAGTCGCGGTTGCCGTCGGCGTCCTCGGCCCAACGCGCGGAGAAGATTCCCGGCCGCCCATGCAATGCGTCGACGCACAGCCCGCTGTCGTCGGCGAGAGCGGGCAGACCCGAAAAGTCCGCGGCCTCGCGCGCCTTCAGGTCGGCGTTGTCGGCGAAGCCGTTGCCGATCTCCTCGGGCTCGGGAAGGCCGAGTTCCTCGGCGCCGACGGTCGCAATACCGAGCGGCTCGATCAGCGCGGCGATTTCGCGCAGCTTGCCCGGATTGTGCGTGGCGATGACCAGCTTGTCGCCGATCGGCCTCATGCGGCGGCCGCTTTCAGCTGGGCGGCGAAAATCTCCGAGCAGCCGATGCGCGCGAGGCGGAGGAGCCGCAGCAAACCCTCCTCGTCGAAGGTCTCGCCTTCGGCGGTGAGCTGCGCTTCGACGATCGCGCCGTCGGCGGTCAGCACGAAATTGCCGTCGCTGCCGGCGGTCGAATCCTCGTCGTAATCGAGATCGAGCACGGCGGCGCCCTGGTGGATTCCGCAGCTGACTGCCGCGACCTGCGTGCGGATGGGGTCGGCGGCGAGCGCCTTGCCGGCGAGCAGCTTGTTGATCGCGATGCGAAGCGCGACCCAGCCGCCGGAGATCGCCGCCGTGCGGGTTCCGCCGTCGGCCTGGATCACGTCGCAATCGACGATGATTTGCCGTTCGCCGAGCCTGGGCAGCTCGACCACGGCGCGAAGCGAGCGGCCGATCAGCCGCTGAATCTCCTGCGTTCGGCCCGA
>JBDTON010000201.1:0-23125 GCA_039933195.1 Sphingomicrobium sp.
ACTGGGGGTGTGGAGGTCGCTGGTTCGAATCCAGTCGCCCCGACCATCACCCTTCAACGGAAAGTCAGCAGCCCAAATGTCCAGCCCACCGATGTTGATGATGATGCAGGCCGCACCCACCGGCTCGTCGGGCACCGCCGGAGTGCTGATCGGAATCCTGCCATGGCTGGCGATCTTCGTCATTTTCTATTTGCTGATGATCCGGCCCCAGCAGCGGCGGGTGAAGGAGCATCAGTCGGCGATCGCCGCGGTGAAGAAAGGCGACGAGGTCATCACCGGCGGCGGAATCCGCGGGCGGATCACCAAGGTCACGGACGATGAGGCCGAGGTCGAGATCGCCCAGGGCGTGAAGATCCGCGTGGTGAAGTCGACGATCAGCCAGGTGCTGACCGCAAACACGAAGCCGGCTAACGACTGATGCTGGAATTCCCGCGCTGGAAGGTCTGGCTGATCGCGATCGTCATCGCGCTCGGCGTGCTGCTCTCGATCCCCAGCCTGATCGCCGGAACACCTCTCGCCGAGCGGTGGCCGTCCTGGCTGCCACAGTACAGGATCAGTCTTGGCCTCGATCTCGCCGGCGGAAGCCACCTGCTGCTCGAGGCGGACCAGTCCGATGCACAGAAGACCCGGCTTCAGGCGATGGAGGATTCGGTCTCGACCGAGCTTCGCCGCGACCCGCGCATCGATGTCGGCGACATTTCTACTGCCAACGGGACGCTGTCGTTCATGGTGCGCGACCCGACGCAGGTCGATGCCGCGGTCGAACGGTTGCGCAAACTGACTCAACCGGTCGCGCTCACCGGCAATCGCGACTGGGACGTGCAGGTTGTGGACTCCACCCGAATCGTGATGAAGCCGACGCCAAGCGGAACGGCCAAGGCGCTGAAGGATGCAATGGGCGTCGCGCGCGACGTCGTTCGCCGCCGCATCGATCCGTCGGGCACCAAGGAAATCACGGTCATCACCGAGGGCGGCAACCGCATTCTCGTCGAGGTTCCGGGAGTCGAAGATCCGGAAGCGCTGAAGCGGCTGATCGGCCAGACCGCGCGGCTCGAATTCAAGCTCGTCGACCTGACAGCCAATGCGCAGGAGGTTCAGCAGGGCCACGCGCCGGCCGGAAGCCAGGTGCTTCCGATGGCCCAGGGCGGCGGCTCCATCGCCGTCAAGCGCCGGGTAATGGTTTCCGGAGACCAGATTACAAAGGCGGTCCAGGGCTTCGATCAGGACGGCCGCCCCGATATCAACATCACCTTCGATTCGGCGGGCGCGCGCCGGTTCGGCCGCACCACGCAGGAAAATGTTGGCAAGCCCTTCGCCATCATCCTGGACGACAAGGTCCTCTCCTACCCGAACATCAACGAGCCGATCCTCGGCGGTCAGGCGCAAATCACCGGCAGCTTCACGGTGCAGAGCGCCAACGACCTCGCGGTCGCGCTGGCCTCGGGCAAGCTGCCGGTGAAGCTGAACGTCATCGAGGAGCGAACGGTCAGCGCGGAGCTCGGCGCGGATTCGATTCACAAGGGCGCGGTCGCGTCGATCGTCTCGGTGCTCGCGGTCATCATTTTTATGCTCGTCACCTACGGGCGCTTCGGGGTCTATGCGAACATCGCGCTGGTCGTGAACGCGTTCCTGATCCTCGGCATCATGTCGATGTTCAACGCGACTCTGACCTTGCCGGGAATCGCGGGCTTCATCCTCACCATCGGCGCCGCGGTCGACGCCAACGTGCTGATCAACGAGCGCATCCGTGAGGAAATCCGGCGCGGCCGACGGCTGATCGACGCGGTCGAAACCGGCTATCGCGAAGCGATGCGAGCGATTTTCGACGCCAACGTCACCCACGTGATCTCTGCCGGCATCATGGCCTACTTCGGCTCCGGACCGGTGCGCGGCTTCGCCGTCGTCCTGTTAATCGGCGTCATCACGTCGGTGTTCACCGCCGTCTATTTCACCCGCATGCTGGTGGCGTTGTGGATCCGGCGCGCCCGGCCCCGCGCGATCCACATCTGAGGTCTGGCTAAATGAAGCTGCTCAAGCTCGTCCCCGAGAACACCAACGTCGATTTCATGCGCTGGCGCAATGTGGCTCTGGCGCTGTCGCTCATTGCCACGGCCGTCTCGATCGCGTTCACGGTCTATCGCGGGCTCAATCTCGGCATCGACTTTGTCGGCGGACAAGTGGTTCGCGCCGAATTTGTCCAGCCGGTGCACATCGACGATCTCCGCGCCCGCGTCGACCGCCTCGGCGTGGGCGAGGCCAGCATCCAGGCGCTCGGCAACGACCGCACCTACCAGATCCGGCTGCCCAAACCGACCGGCCCAGAGACGGCCTCCAACCTAGTCGTCAGCAAGCTGCGCGCCATGATCCCGCAGACGTACAAGGGGGCCCGAGTCGACGCCGGCGAATCGGTCTCGGGCAAGGTCAGCGAGGAGCTAGCCCGGGACAGCGCGATGGCGATCGGGCTGGCGATGCTCGGCATCGCGCTCTACATCTGGTTCCGCTTCGAATGGCAATTCGGCGTCGGAGCGTTGGTGACTCTGGCGCACGACGTCGCCATGACCCTCGGTTTTTTCGCCTTCACTCGTCTGCAGGTGGACCTGAATGTCGTCGCGGCCTTCCTCACCATCGTCGGCTATTCGCTCAACGACACGGTCGTCATTTATGACCGCGTTCGAGAGAACCTGCGCAAATACCGCAAAATGGCGATCCTGCCGCTGTTGAACCTCTCGCTCAACGAAACGCTGGCGCGGACGGTGGTGACCTCGTTTACGGTGCTCATCGCGCTTGGCGTGCTGATGCTGATCGGCCCCGAGGTGATCTTCGGCCTCGCCATCGCGATTTTCCTCGGAGTCGTGATCGGCACCTACTCGTCGATCTACATCTCGGTGCCGGTGCTGGTCTGGCTCGGAGTTACGCCGCATAGCTTCCTCAAGCCCGAGGACAACGAAGCGGCCGAAGCCCAACCCGCCTGAGTCTTGTTCAGCCACCACCAAGGTTTCTCCGTCCATCCGGCGCTTGGCCTCCCTCGGAGGCCACGCTAATGAGGTGCCCATGTTGAAGCTCAACCGTCCCGCCGCCCTGCTCATTGCCGCCGTGGCTGTCAGTCCTCTGGCCGGCTGCGCTCACGGAGCGAAGGGCAAGGCCGACACGGCCTACGTCGCCCGCGACGTGAGCAGCCTCTACAGCGCTGCCAAGCACACGATGGACATCGGCGACTACGAACAGGCTGCGAAATTGTTCGACGAGGTCGAGCGCCAGCACCCTTATTCGGTCTGGGCGCGGCGGGCGCAGCTGATGAGCGCGTTCAATTATTATCTCGCTCAGAAATATACCGACGCGATCGGGTCGGCCCGGCGGTTCGTCACCATCCACCCAGGCAATGCGGAAGCGCCCTACGCCCAATATCTCATCGCGATGAGCTATTATCAGCAGATCCCCGACGTCACTCGCGACCAATCTGCGACGCAGTCGGCGGCCGATGCGTTTGGGGAATTGATCCGCCGCTATCCCGACACGCGCTACGCGGCCGACGGGCGGCTGAAAATCGACCTGATCAATGATCACCTTGCCGGCAAGGAGATGGAGGTCGGCCGCTTCTACCAGCGTTCCGGCCAGTGGCTCGCAGCGACCTATCATTTCCGCGAAGTCGTCGACAAATATCAGACAAGCAGCCACGCGCCCGAGGCACTCGAGCGGCTGGTCGAATGCAATCTCGCCCTTGGGCTGCCCGACGAAGCGCGCAAAAACGCGGCGGTGCTCGGCGCCAACTTCCCCGAGAGCTTTTGGTACCGGCAAGCGCTGAGGCTGCTGGGCAAAGAGCAGCAGCAGACCCAGCGGCGGACGGCTTCCCGGAAGTGAGCCGGGAGCGAGCGCTCCTCACGTGCTGAGGCAGCTCGCAATCCATAACGTCGTGCTCGTTGAGCGCCTGGAGCTCGACTTCGAGCCCGGGCTCGGAGTGCTGACCGGTGAAACCGGCGCCGGCAAGTCGATCCTCCTCGACGCTCTCGGGCTCGCGCTGGGCTCGCGCGCCGACACCGGTTTGGTCCGCGCCGGGCAGGAGAGCGCGGCAGTCTCGGCAGAGCTGGATCTCGAGCCCCGCCACCCGGTTCACACCTTGCTCTCTGAGCAGGGCATCGTGCCCGATGACGGCGAGCCGCTGATCGTTCGCCGTACGCTCAAGATCGACGGCGGCAGCCGCGCCTTCATCGGTAGCTCTCCCGTGCCCGCCGGCGTCCTCCGCGACATGGGAGCGCTCGCGATCGAAATCCACGGCCAGCACGATGATCGCGGCCTGCTCAACCCCAAGGGTCACCGCGCGCTGCTCGATGCCTTCGGCAAGCTGGACCTCACGGCGGTCGAGCATGCCTGGGGCGAGGTCACCCGGATCGAGGCCGAGCTCCTTGACGCACAATCGGCTTCGGCTGCGACCGAACGCGAGCGCGAATTCCTTGAGCACGCAAGCGCTGAGATCAAGGCGTTGGCGCCCGAACCCGGCGAGGAGACCCGCCTCGCCGAAGACCGCACAGCGATGCAGGCTGGTATGAAAGCCGGCGAATCGCTCGCCGGCTTGGACGAATTGCTCGGCGGCTCCGAAGGCGCCGTCGCTTTGCTTCGCCAAGCGGCTAGGCGCATCGAGCGCGGAGCGGCCGATCACCCACTGCTCGCCGAAGCGCTCGCATCGCTCGACCGCTCGCTGATTGAGGCGAGCGAGGCGGAAGACCGGATCGCGCGCGCCGCGGACGCTTTGGCGTTCGATCCCGCACGACTCGAGCAGGTCGAGGGCCGGCTGTTCGAGATTCGGGCGCTCGCCCGCAAGCACCGTGTCGAACCGGATGCCCTGGCGGCGCTCGGAGCGCAGATGCGCGAACAACTGGCCGCGATCGAGGCCGGCGGAGAACGGATCGCCGAGCTCGACCGCGAACTGCTCGCTGCGCGAGCAACCTATGCCACGGCCGCGGACAAGCTCAGCCGGCAGCGCCGCGAGGCCGCCTCGCGGCTCGACACCGCAGTGGCGGCGGAGCTTCATCCGCTGAAGCTCGACTCCGCGAGATTCCGGACGGCCATTGCCCCCGTCGAACCCGGCCCCTCCGGCACCGACCGAGTCGAATTTGAAGTCTCGACCAACCCCGGTGCTCCGTTCGGTCCACTAACTCGCATCGCCTCGGGCGGCGAGCTGTCGCGGTTCATCCTTGCTCTCAAGGTCGCGCTTGCCGAGGCTGGAACCGCCGCGACGATGATCTTCGACGAAGTCGACCGCGGAGTCGGCGGGGCCGTCGCCAGCGCCATCGGCGAACGGCTCGCGCGTCTTGCGGAGAAGTCCCAAGTCCTCGTGGTCACGCATTCCCCCCAGGTCGCTGCCCGCGCTTCGCACCATTACCGCATCGAGAAATCGCACGGCCCCAACGGCTCGCGAACCACTGTTCGCAAGCTCGACGAGGCCGAGCGCCGCGAGGAAATCGCGCGCATGCTCTCGGGCGCTTCAGTCACCGACGAGGCGCGGGCGCAGGCCTCGCGCCTCCTCAACGCCGCATGACCGGCTACGTCGCTTTGCTCCGCGGCGTGAACCTGGTGGGCAAGAGCACGCTCAGAATGGCTGACCTGAAAGCGATTGCCGAAGAGCTCTGTCTCGATCGTCCGCGGACCTTCATCGCCAGCGGCAACTTGTTGTTCGCCAGCGCCGAAGCGGAAGAAAAGCTTCGGCTCAAGCTCGAAAAAAAGCTTCAGGCGCACATGGGCAAGGCTGTTCGCGTGATGTTGAGGACCTCGGACGAAATGGCAGCAGTCGTCCGCGCCAATCCATTTCCCGATGCGCCCGGCAATAATGTTCAGGCGTTCTTCCTGAATGAGTCGCCTCCAGCGGACCTGCTCGACGCGGTCCGCAACAAAGCGGACGACGAACGCGTCGCACCGGGGGCTCGCGAGGTCTTTGTCGCATACGGCGAAAAGGGTATCGGGCGGTCGCGCCTGCGCATTCCCCCGGCCGAAGCCGGGACCGCGCGCAACATGAACACCGTGGCCAGGCTTGCAGAGCTGGCGGAGGAGATGGAATGAGCCGCCAAACCCAGGTTCCGCTCGACTTCGAGAACGAGGCTCTCGAAGGCGTGCTCGTCGGCCGCCGCGACAGCCAGGCCCGGCCGACCGTGATCCTCATCCCTACCGTGATGGGCGTTTCGGATCTCGAGATTGGCTTCGGCAGCCAGCTCGTCGAACTCGGCTACAACGGGTTTGTCGCCGACATTTTCGGCAAGAAGTTCCGCGGCTCCCCGCGCGACGCGATGTTCGGCGAATTGAATCGCCTGAAGTCGGACCGCTCGGCGCTGCGCCGGCGGCTGCTCGCGATCCTGGATCAGGTCCGCGGCCTCGATCAGGTGGAGTATGACAGCATCGTTGTCGCCGGCTATTGCTTCGGGGGAATGTGCGCTTTGGACGTCGCCCGCAGCGGCGCGGACATCGCCGCGGCCGTGTCTTTCCACGGCCTTTTCGATCCGCCCGGCCTATCGCCAGAGACGATCAAGGCCAAGGTTGTCGCGTTCCACGGCTGGGACGATCCGATGGTCCCGCCTGACAAAGTCGTGGCGCTCGGCCACGAGCTTACCGAGGCCGGCGCAGACTGGCAGATCCACGCCTACGGGAATGTCGCGCACGGCTTCACCAACCCCAACGCGCACCAGATCGGGCTTGAGGGCGTGCGCTATAACGCCCTTGCCGCAGAGCGCTCGTGGACGAGCTTCATCAACCTGCTCGAGGAATTGTTCAGCGGACATGAGTGAGAGGCTGAGCGAGGCCGAGGCCGCCAACCGCCTCATGCGGCTGGCGAAGGATATCGCGCGTCACGACAAGCTGTATCACGACCGGGACGCGCCGGAGATTTCCGACTCCGAATATGACGCGCTGGTGCGCGAGAACCGCGAGCTGGAGGCCCGTTTCCCGCAGCTGGTTCGCGCGGATTCTTCGACGCTGCGGGTTGGCGCCGCACCGACGACAGGACTCGTCAAGGTCGCGCATGCGCGGCCGATGCTCAGCATTGAAAACGCGTTCTCCGATGCGGAAGTGATCGAGTTCGTCGCCCGCGTTCGCCGCTTCCTTGCGCTTCCGCCGGACGAACCGGTCCCAATGACGGCGGAGCCAAAGATCGACGGCTTGTCCTGCTCGCTCCGCTACGAAGACGGCAGGCTGGTGCTCGCGGCTACCCGGGGAGACGGCACCGTCGGCGAGGACGTCACCGCAAACGCACGGGCCATTGCCGACATCCCGCAGCATATTTCGAATGCTCCGCAAGTGCTCGAGGTGCGCGGCGAGGTGTATATGTCGAAGGACGACTTCGAAGCGCTAAATGCCCGCCAGGAGGCGGCCGACGGAAAGATCTTCGCCAACCCGCGCAACGCGGCCGCCGGATCCCTCCGCCAGAAGGATCCCAGCATTACGGCAGCGCGCCCGCTGAGATTTATGGCCCACGGCTGGGGCGAAGCGAGCGAACCGCTGGCCACGATGCAATTGCTCGCAATGAAGCGCATCCAGTCGCTCGGGTTTCCGGTGAGTGACCTTCTGAAGCGCTGGGAAACGGTCGAGGAAGCGCTCGACCATTACCGTGCGATCGAGCGCGCCCGCGCGGACCTGCCCTACGATATTGACGGTGTCGTCTATAAGATCGCGCGGCTCGATTGGCAGGACCGGCTTGGCCAGGTCGCCCGCGCGCCGCGCTGGGCGCTCGCGCACAAGTTCCCCGCCGAAAAAGCCGAGACCACGCTCGAGGCGATCGACATCCAGGTCGGCCGCACCGGCAAGTTGACTCCGGTCGGACGCCTGAAGCCAGTCGGAGTCGGCGGCGTCATTGTCGCCAACGTCACGCTCCACAACCGCGACGAGATCGCTCGCCTCGGCCTGCGTGTCGGCGATCGCGTTCGCATCCAGCGCGCCGGCGACGTCATCCCGCAAGTGGTTGAGAACCTTTCGCGTGACGAGCCGCGCTCACCGTACCTGTTCCCCGACCATTGCCCCGAATGCAACAGCGAGGCGGTCAGCGAAGAAGGCGAGGTCGACGTCCGCTGCACCGGCGGCCTGATCTGCCCGGCGCAGCGGTTCGAGCGGCTGCGGCATTTCGTCTCGCGCGGCGCGCTCGACATCGAAGGGCTCGGCGAGAGGTCGATCGCCGAATTCATCGAACTAAGCTGGCTGAACTCGCCGGCCGACATCTTCCGCCTTCGCGCACATCGCGACGAGCTGCTCGGGCGCGACGGATGGAAGGAGAAGTCGGTCGACAATCTCATTTCCGCCATCGAGGCCAAACGCGAACCGGACGGGCCGCGATTTCTCTTCGGCCTCGGCATACGCCACGTCGGCATCGTCACCGCGAGAGACCTGCTCAAATGCTTTGGCACGATCCAGGAACTGCGCCGCGTCGCAATATCCGAGAACGCCGCTGCCGAATTGTCGTCTGTCGAAGGAGTCGGACCGGTGGTCGCTGAGGCCCTCGTCGATTTTTTCCACGAGCTGCACAACCGTGAAGCGCTCGACGACCTGCTGTCTGAGGTCTCACCGAAACCGTTCGTCAGTGACGCGAAGCAGACCGAATGGAGCGGCAAGACGATCGTGTTCACTGGCAGTCTCGAAACGATGAGCCGTGACGAAGCCAAGGCGCAGGCCGAGCGCCTCGGCGCGCGTGCCGCTGGCTCCGTCAGCGCCAACACCGACCTCGTCGTGGCCGGTCCCGGCGCCGGCTCGAAGCTCAAGAAAGCCGCGGAGCTCGGCATCCGCGTCATCGGCGAGGAGGAATGGGCGAAGATCGTCGAAGAGACGTAGCCTAGCGCGCCCGTTCCCAGATGAGCACCGGCCATTCACCCGAGCCAGGGTCAAGCAGGGTAAGACCAAGCGCTTCGTAAGCGGCGATCACGGCCTCGACTTGCGCTTGCAGAAGGCCTGCGAGGATTGCCGTGCCCCCGGGCGCAAGCGCGTGCGCCAAGTGGGGCGCAAGCTCGATCAGCGGCGCAGCAAGAATGTTGGCGAAGATCAGGTCGAACGGGGAGCGCGCAGAGAGCATCGGCGATTGCATGCCGTCGGCTACCGCCAGCAGAAGCTCGCCGTCGCCATGGCCCAGCGTGACGCCGTTGATCGCGGCATTCTCCCGCGCGACGTTGATCGCCTGGCTGTCGATGTCCGTGGCGATGCACTTTGCCCCCGGCCAAGCAGCGAGCGCGGCAAAGGCCAGAATGCCAGTGCCCGTGCCGATGTCAGCGATGTTGCGGAAGCGCGTCCCGCTCCGCTCGAGTGAATCGAGCGCCGCGAGGCAGCCCGAGGTCGTCGCGTGCTGGCCGGTGCCGAACGCGAGGCCGGCATCGATCTCGAACGCGATCGATCCATCAGGCACGCTGCCGCGGCACATCGGCGTGTGCACGTAAAAGCGGCCGGCGCGGATCGGTTGCAGCCCTGCCTGGCTCATCGTCACCCAGTCGGCCTCGCCCAATTGTTCGACTCTCGGCTCGCCGCTGCCCAGGCGGACGATGGTCTCCAGGTCGGCGGCCGTCGGCTCATGGTCGAAATACGTATGGATCAGCCATTCGTCGGGCTTCGCGGCATCGGGCTCGTCCGCGACCAGCACCGGCGGATTCGGCGCCGCGGGAAACGGCTCCGCCGTGCCGATCGCTTCGCCCTGCGCGCGAGTGCAGGAGATCGTGACCCGCCAGCTCACCGCACGTAGCTGGCCCCATTGACGTCGATGACGGTGCCTGTCGCCGAAGCCGGTGCGTCGACTGCGAGCCATCGGATCGTCTCGGCAACTTCATCGGTGGTCGCCACCCGCCCCAACGGGATATCAGCGATGATTGCCACCCCGCCTCGGCCCGCGAGATATTCCTCGGTCATTTCGGAAACCGTGAAACCGGGAGCGACGGCGAAACAGAGGATGCCCTGCGCCGCATAACCGCGCGCGATGGTCTTGGTCATCGCGACGATGGCGCCCTTCGACGCGGCATAATGCCAATGCTGCGGTGAGTCGCCGCGGTACGCTGCGCGGCTCGCGACGTTGACGATCCGACCGACTTCGCCTTCGCGCTCGCGGAAGTGCGCAATCGCCAGTCGGCTCAAATCCGCCGCCGACTGCAGGTTTATGGTTAGAGTCCGCTGCCAGGCGGCATGCCATTCCTCCTCCTCGGCATAATCGACGACGCTCTCGTAAATGCCCGCATTGTTGACGAGCGCGTCGACGCGTCCGCCGAGCCTGCCCAGCGCCGCCTCCCAAATTCTCGCCGGTGCCGCGGGATCCGCGAGATCGCCCGCGATTAGCTCGTCATTTCCGCGCGTGGAGTGGCCGGCGACATTGTGGCCGGTCGATTTGAGCAACGCGTAGGCTGCCGCGCCAATGCCGCGGCTCGCTCCGGTGATGAGGATGTTCATGACGCCGCTCTGTCATTGCGAGCGCAGCGAAGCAATCCAGTCAGGATTGCCGCGGCGGCTGCGCGGCCCCGAATGACACTAGCGCTAGGCAGCTATTCCGTTGACAAAAGCCTTGGCGGTCGTCTTGAAATTCGCGATCTGCTCGCTGAACCGGCCGAAGCCCTGCTCGACCTGGTCGATATCCTTGGCGACATTCTCGGTATCGCTGCGGATCGCTGCAATCGTCGAGCTCATCGAGTCGGCGGCTAGGGCGGTTTCGTCGACCGCGGCGGTGATCATCGTCACCGTCTGCGCCTGAAGCTCCATGGCCTGGCGGATTCGGTCGGCCGAGCTCTGCACTTCCTCGACCGTGCCCTGGATCGACCCGTTGGCGTCGACCGTTTGACGGGTCGCCTGCTGGATTGCAGTGATCTTGGCGGTGATGTCGTCGGTCGCCCGAGCGGTCTGCGAGGCGAGGCTCTTCACTTCCTGCGCGACGACGGCGAAGCCGCGGCCGGCATCGCCTGCCCGCGCAGCTTCGATGGTGGCATTGAGCGCCAGCAGGTTGGTCTGGCCGGCGATGTCGCGGATCAGGCTGAGGATCGATTCGATCGCCTCCACATGCGCCGACAAAGCCTGGCTGACCTTTACGGCCTGGCTCGCCTGATCGCCGGCGCGGATGGCGACACCGGCAGCGACTTCCACTTCCGAACGGGCGTCCTCGATGGCGCGGATCAGTCCGGCGGCGGTCTGGGCAGCTTCGCGCATAGCGACGGCCGACTGTTCCGCGGCGGCGGCAACCTCACTGGTCTTGCCGAGCATCCCCCGCGCCGAGGCGGCCGTCGAGCGGGTGCGATCGGTCAGCGCCTTCGACTGCTCAGTGCTGGCGCTGACCAGCTCGGCGACGCGGCGCTCGAACTGTTCGCTCTCCCGGCCGCGCACATCCGCGGCTTCGATCGCTTCGAGCAGCGAAACCTGGGCGAGGATGATGTCGGTCTCGAAGCTGGTCAGGCGCATGAAGGCGCCGACGCACTCCTCTAGCTTGTCGGTATCGCCCGAAAGCTTATCCACGATGCGCTCGATGATTCGGCTGGCGGTCTGGGTCCGGGCGGCAATGTAGACGGGCACGGAGGTCTTCTCGAGATAGATCTGCCGGCCGTATTCAGCGATGCCCTGCACCCATGCCGAGTCGACGCCGCCGGCGTATACCGCGGCATAGCGCTCCGCGCGCTCGGGTCCGAAGTGCGCGAGAACCTCCGCCGCTATGAGGTCTGCGGCATTCTCGCGAAGGACCTGGACGTCGCGGTCGAGCGATCCGCCCGGATTGTAGGCGGCAAGCCGAGCGCTCACCTGCTGATCGGTCAGCTTTTGCAGCTGTCCAGTCTCGCCACTCATCGATGCGCTCTCCGTCTCGTCGCTTGCTGTTCGTTGGCGATGGCTTTGACGCATAATGGTTAAGAGCGGGTTAGGCGGCCGCTCCAAACTTGCCTCTGCGGAAGCGCCGCCCTAAGCGGCTCACGCGGCGCGGACCCAGCGCCCGTTTCGATCAACTCCAAGCCAGGGCACTTCATGGCCGCAACCAATTCTCGCCCGCTATCGCCGCATCTCACCATCTGGCGATGGGGCCCGCACATGCTCGTTTCCATCCTCCACCGGGTGACCGGAGCGGCGCTGTCGATCGGCGGTCTCGCCATCCTGACCTGGTGGCTGATGGCCATCGCCCAGGGGCAGGAAGCCTACGGGCACTTCACCAAGATCGCGACGCACCCGATCGGCGTCATCGTTCTCATCGGGCTCACCTGGTCCTTTTTCCAGCATCTGCTGTCGGGCATCCGCCACCTGGTGATGGACTCCGGCGCGGGATTCGAGCTCGGCATCAACAAGACTTTTGCGGTTCTCACGCTCGTCGGCTCCGTGGTCCTAACAGCAGCCCTGTGGATCTACGTACTGGAGATGAGGCCATGAGCCTTGGCGACAGCGCCAGCCCGTTGGGGAAGGTCGGCGGCCTTGGATCGGCTCGTGAAGGGGGCGAGCATTGGCTGACCGAGCGCGTCACGAGCATCGCCTTGCTCCTGCTCGGCAGCTGGCTGATCGCATCGCTTCTGCTCCTTCCGGACCTGAAGCAACAGACCGTCATCGAATGGTTGCGCGCGCCAAGCGGAGCGGTGCCGATGGCCCTGCTGATCGTCATCGCCTTCAAGCATGCCCTCGACGGCATGAAAGTGTTTGTCGACGACTACGTTCATGAGGAAGGCAACCGCTTCGCGGTGAGCACCTTGCTGCTGTTCCTCGCCGTCGGTGGCGGCACCCTCGCCCTCTACGCGCTCGCCGCCATCGCCTTCGGAGGCGTAGCTTGAGCGCATACCAGATCGTCGATCATACCTATGACGTAGTGGTCGTCGGCGCCGGCGGCGCCGGCCTTCGGGCGACGACCGGCGCTTCGGGCGCGGGACTGAAGACGGCCTGCATCACCAAGGTGTTCCCGACCCGAAGCCACACCGTGGCGGCGCAGGGTGGAATTGCCGCCAGCCTGGGCAACATGGGCCCGGATCATTGGACCTGGCACATGTACGACACGGTGAAGGGTTCAGACTGGCTCGGCGACCAGGATGCGATCGAATATTTGTGCCGCGAAGCGCCTGCGGCCGTGATCGAGCTCGAGCATGCCGGCTTGCCGTTCAGCCGCACAGCCGAAGGCAAGATCTATCAGCGCGCGTTCGGCGGGATGACCCAGAACATGGGCGAGGGGCCGCCCGCGCAGCGCACCTGCGCGGCGGCCGACCGCACCGGCCACGCAATGCTCCACACGCTCTATCAGCAAAGCCTGAAGCAGGACGCCGATTTCTTCATCGAATATTTCGCGCTCGACCTGATCATGCAGGACGGCGTCTGCCGCGGCGTGGTGGCGCTCAACCTCGACGACGGCTCTATCCACCGCTTCCGCGCCCAGGCGGTGGTGATCGCGACCGGCGGATACGGCCGCTGCTATTTCTCGTGCACCGGAGCGCACACGCAAACCGGCGACGGCAATGCGATGGTGCTGCGCGCGGGCCTGCCGTTGCAGGACATGGAGTTCGTCCAGTTCCATCCAACCGGCCTCTACGGCGTCGGCGTGCTGATCACCGAGGGCGCCCGCGGCGAGGGCGGCTATCTGACCAATTCCGAGGGCGAGCGCTTCATGGAGCGCTACGCGCCCCATGCGAAGGACCTCGCCAGCCGCGACGTCGTCTCACGCTCGATGGCGATGGAGATCCGCGAGGGCCGCGGAGTCGGGGAGCAGAAGGACCACATCTGGCTCCACCTTGACCATATCGATCCCAAGATTCTGGCGGAGCGGCTGCCGGGGATCACCGAGACCGCGATGACCTTCACCGGCGTCGACCTGACTCGCCAGCCGGTGCCGGTCGTCCCCACCGTCCACTACAATATGGGCGGCATCCCGACGAACTATCATGGCGAGGTGGTTTGTCCGAAGGGGGGCATGCCCGACGCCGTTGTGCCGGGGCTGTTCGCGGTCGGTGAAGCGGCCTGCGTCAGCGTCCACGGCGCCAACCGCCTGGGCTCCAACAGCCTGATCGACCTCGTGGTGTTCGGCCGCGCGGCGGGCCTCCGCCTTGCGGAAACGATCAAGCCTGGCACGATCCAGGAGGAACTTCCCAAGGATTCGTCCGATCCTGCGCTCGCCCGCCTCGACAAGTTCCGCCATGCGGAGGGCAGCAGTCCGACAGCCGAGGTCCGGCTCGACATGCAGCGCGTGATGCAGTCGGACTGCGGCGTGTTCCGCACCGACCGAACGCTGGCCGAGGGGGCGGCCAAGATCGACGAAGTGTTCAAGCGCATGGCCGACGTGCGCGTGACCGATCGAAGCCTCATCTGGAACAGCGACCTGGTCGAAACGCTCGAGCTCGACAATCTGCTAGCCCAGGCCGTGGTGACGATGCACTGCGCAGCCAACCGCAAGGAAAGCCGCGGAGCGCATATGCAGGAAGATTATCCCGATCGCGACGACGCGAACTGGATGAAGCACACGATCGCGTTGCTGGATGGCTGGGGCGGGAGCGGCGGCGGCGTTAAGATCGACTACCGCCCGGTGCACGAATTCACGCTCACCGACGACATCGAATACATCAAGCCGAAGGCGCGGGTTTACTGAGCTTTCCGTTCAGACCAGCAGAGCAGATTCAACGTCCATGCTCGCGTGAAGAATCCTGATTACGTCGATCCCGCCATCGATCGGGAGGTAGGCCGAGGGCGCGGCCCAGTCGCCTTCGCCTAGATCGGGTCATGGTGCCGGAGAGGACTCGAAGGCTACAGCTTACCTATTGTACCGGTAGGATAATTCAGCGCTAGGTTCCAAAGATGCCCCCAATTAGGCCCCCAAAAAATTGAACAACCGCTCAAAATGCTACGGAAAGCACCTCCGGGTAAGACCAATATTCATGCGCAACCATGCGGCAAGATTTGGCCGCCGCTTATCGATCATCGAACGTATCGATCAGCTCCATTAAGCGCTTCGAGATCCGCTCAACGATGATTTTGCGCTCAAGGATCTTCGGCTTGGCTTCCAAAGCTGCGACTATCTGATCCCGTAGAGGCGGGCGCTGCGTGAAATGACACTGCTTGATCATTTCCTCGACCACGTCGCGCTTCAGGCCTTCCTGCTCGCATAGTTCGGCAAGCTGGCTTTCACGTTCCTCGTTCCAGAAGTTATCGAAGCCCGCCTCGACGTCACCAGCGGTCGCAATGTTGGGCAAGTTTTCCGCGATGAACTTCTCGATCAGGTCTCGCCTGCTACGCAGCTGGGCTTCCGACCCAAGTAGGTCCAGCACCGCCTGCTTGCGAAGTCGCAAGCCTGTCCCGATGGCTTCTCGCCACGCTCGTGGTGATCAATGGTGCGGCAGCAATAGCTGTGATCCCTCTCAAGATGGCCAACGGCGTCAAGCTCGGGGGAGCTGGAGCCTTTCTTCTTGGAATCCTGACGGCATTGGGCGCTGGGCTATGGTCGCTCTACGCGTTCAAGCGCGTAAGCATCCGGCCTATTTGATAAGCCGGCATTCGCCGAACCTCTCCGGTGCAAGTGGTAAGACTTCATCCACGGCTGTGCAATGTCATGTTGAAAGTCTGGGACTCAACCTTTAGTGTTGCGACGCAAGATATGATGGCTCAGACATGATAACTGCCGCGCAGCTCAAGGCGGCGCGTGCTTTGGTTTCCATCGACCAGCGTCAGCTGGCTGAACTCTCCGGTCTGTCCGTGCCGACCATCCAGCGAATGGAGACCAGCGACGGCGTAATCCGCGGCAATGTGGACTCGCTGATGAAGATCGTCGCCGCATTGGAGGCCGCCGGCATCGAATTGATCGGCGCGGGAATGCCGAGCCACGGAGCCGGACGGGGCGTCCGCCTTCGGCACGCCGCCGCCGGGCAAAGCGAAGGCCGATGACGGTGAGTACGGTCAATCTGTTCCTGGTCGGCGATGCGGCTTTGCTGCTTCTCGCCATCGCCGGGGTTCCGCTGGCGCGGCGGCAAGCAGGGTCGGCGTTTCTCTATGGCTGCACGCTGGTCGTGTCCGTGCTGTTGCTCGGTGCATCGGTGTATCACCTGATCGCAAGCCGAGCGCCGGCGAGCGCCGTCCTGCCCCTCGGCCTTCCCTGGATTGGCGCCAGGTTCACACTCGACACGCTTGCCGCTTTCTTCCTTGCCGTCGTCAACCTCGGCGCGGCCGCCGCGAGCCTTTACGGCATTGGCTACGGCCGGCACGAGCAGGAACCCGCCCGGGTGTTGCCATTTTTCCCCGCATTTCTGGCCGGCATGAACCTCGTCGTGCTGGCCGCTGACGCCTTCACCTTCCTTATGTCCTGGGAGTTCATGTCGCTGGCGTCCTGGGCGCTGGTGATGGCGCACCATCGCGAGCGAGACAATGCGCGCGCCGGTTATGTCTACATCGTCATGGCGAGCTTCGGCACGCTGGCGCTGCTCCTTGCCTTCGGCCTGCTCGCCGGGCCCGACGGCGGATATAGTTTCGATGCAATGCGCGCGGCTGAGCATCCGCAATGGATTGTCGCGCTGGTTCTTGCGCTCGTCTTGATCGGCGCGGGTTCAAAGGCCGGCATCGTGCCACTCCACGTCTGGCTGCCGCTCGCGCATCCGGCCGCACCCAGCCATGTCTCGGCGCTGATGAGCGGCGTCATGACCAAGGTTGCTATCTACGGTTTCGTGCGCATCATCTTCGACCTGGTCGGCGAGCCGGCCTGGTGGTCTGGCATGGTCGTGCTGTTCCTGGGCGGCATCACCGCCGTGATCGGCGTCCTCTATGCGCTGATGGAGCACGATCTGAAGCGCCTGCTCGCTTATCATACCGTCGAGAATATCGGGATCATCTACATCGGTCTCGGGCTGGCGCTGGCGTTTCAGGCGAACAGCATGGGATGGGCGGCGGCCTTGGCGCTGACCGCCGCGCTACTGCACGTTCTCAATCATTCCCTGTTCAAGAGCCTGCTGTTCTTCGGCGCCGGCGCGGTGCTCACGGCGACGGGCGAGCGCGATATGGAGCATCTTGGCGGCCTGAGCCGCAGCATGCCCTACACTGCCTTTGCGTTCCTCGTTGGCTGTGCGGCCATTTCGGCGCTGCCGCCGCTCAACGGCTTCGTTTCCGAATGGCTGACCTTCCAGGCGGTCCTGCAGAGCCCCGAACTGCCGCAATGGGGGCTGAAGGTCCTTGTACCCGCGGTCGGCGGGCTGCTTGCCCTGTCGGCGGCACTGGCCGCAGCCTGCTTCGTCAAGGCCTACGGCGTCACGTTTCTGGGCCGGCCGCGGTCGGATGCCGCGAGCCGGGCCTCCGAGGTCGATCCTTATTCGCTTGTGTCGATGTTCGTGCTCGCGGCACTTTGCCTGCTCGCTGGGATCCTGCCCGGTTTCCTGATCGACGCGCTGGCGCCAGTAACGCGCTCGCTGGTTGGCAATCAAATGCCTGCTCAGGCAAGCATTCCCTGGTTGTCAATCGTGCCGATCGCGCAAGGCCGCAGTTCCTATAACGGCCTTCTCGTGTTCGCCTTCATCGCCGCGTCCGCCTCCGTCGCGGCGCTCGTGATCCACCGTGTCGCCTCCAACAAGCTAAGGCGCGCGCCGGCGTGGGACTGCGGCTTTCCCGATCCCAGCCCGGCGACCCAGTATAGCGCAAGCAGCTTCGCGCAGCCGATCAGACGGGTGTTCGGAAGCTCGATCTTCCGCGCCCGCGAACAGGTTGAAATGCCGCCGCCAGGCGACGTCCGACCGGCCCGCCTGACGGTTACGCTACGCGACCTTGTCTGGGAGTTGCTCTATGAGCCAATCGCCCGTCTTGTGACTTGGCTCGCCGATCGCTTGAACCGTCTGCAGTTCCTCACCATCCGCCAGTATCTGAGCCTCGTCTTCGGCGCGCTCGTCCTGCTGCTCACGATCCTTGCATCATGGCAGTGATCGACGGACTCTCGATCCAGATTTCCCAGATGCTGCTGGTGCTCGTCGTGGCGCCGGCACTGACCGGCGTCGTCCGAACGGTCAAGGCGCGGTTGCTTCGCCGGCAAGGCCCGTCGCTGCTTCAGCCGTATCGCGACCTCATCCGCCTTTGCCGCAAGGAGGCAATCGTCGCCGAGAGCGCGTCATGGCTGTTTCGGGTCGTTCCCTACATCGCCTTTGCGGCGACCTGGGTGGCGGCCGCGCTGGTTCCGACCTTTGCGACCGGGTTGTTGTTCAGCTGGTCGGCGGACCTGATCGCGATCGTCGCCCTGCTGGGCAGCGTGCGTTTCTTCCTGGCGCTCGCGGGCATGGACGTCGGCACCAGCTTCGGCGGCATCGGATCGAGCCGGGAGGCGATGATCGCGACGCTCGCCGAGCCGGCGATGATCATGATCGTCTTCACGCTCGCGCTGGTCGCCGGGTCTACCCAGCTTTCGACAATTGCCGCGGTCTTCCTCGGCGGCGTCGGACTGCGTGTCTCGCTCGGCATGGCCTTGATTGCACTCATCATCGTCGCGATCGCGGAAAACGGACGCGTGCCGGTCGACAACCCCGCAACGCACCTCGAGCTCACCATGGTGCACGAGGCGATGGTGCTCGAATATTCGGGGAGGCACCTCGCCCTGATCGAGCTCGCGTCGTCGCTCAAGCTGCTCCTCTACGTCTCGCTCATAGCTTGCGTATTCATGCCGTGGGGCCTGGCTCCCGCGGGCGCACCGCTGCACGTCCACCTTATCGGAGTCGTGGCCTACGCCGGTAAGCTCGGCATCGCCGGTTTCCTGCTCGCCGTATTCGAAACCGCGGTGGCCAAGATGCGGGTGTTCCGGGTCCCGGACTTTCTCGGCGCCGCGTTGATGCTGGGCTCGCTCGGCGCACTTCTCCTGTTCGTCTCACGGGGGATGTAGCGGATGGATCGGTTCGCCTTCGACGTCGCGCATCTTCTGGCGGGCAGCCTGGTCCTCCTCAGCCTGATGCTCCTCTACCAGGACCGTCTCTACACTCTGCTCAATGTCTTCGCGCTTCAGGCCTTTGTCCTGGCCCTCTCGGTGTCGTGGCAAGCCTATATCCAGGACAGGCCGCATCTTTACCTGACCGCGGCGATCGCGCTTATCGTTAAGGCCATCGTCATTCCGGTGGTTCTGCACCGGATGATCAGAATTCTCGGCATCCATCGCGAAATCGAGACAGCGCTCAACACCGGCCCCACGATGCTCGTCGGCCTCGGGCTGGTCGCTTTGTCGATGGCGGTGATCCTGCGGGTCACGACCGAAACCGACATTCTTGCGCGCGAGGACCTCGCCTTCGCACTGTCGGTCGTGCTGCTGGGCCTCTTGACGATGGTCACGCGCCGCAATGCGGTTAGTCAGGTGGTCGGCTTCATGTCGCTGGAGAATGGCCTGATCCTGGCGGCGACCGGCGCCAAGGGGATGCCCTTCGTCGTCGAGATCAGCGTCGCCTTTTCAGTCCTCGTCGCATTCATCGTCATCGGCATCTTCCTGTTCCGCATCCGCGAGCGCTTCGACACCGTCGATCTCGAAGCTCTCGACGAGGTCAGCGAGGGCCGCCGATGATTGCCGCGGCCGACTGGATCGTGTCGAACGGTGTCGCCCTGATCCTGGCAATCCCGTTCGCAGCCGCCTGTCTGCTACTGCTGATCCCCGGATATCGGCTTTCGGCCCGCCTCAACGCAGGCGCCGCCTTCCTGACCCTGCTGGCGGCGATCTCACTTCTGGCGCGCAGGCCCGGGCCCGGGCCTTATCTGCAGGTCGACGATCTCAACATCGTCTTCATCCTCTTGAACACCTTCATCGGCTTCACTGCCGCCTTGTTCAGCGCCAGCTATATCGGCCACGAGCTGGAGATGGGGCGTCTCACCCCGGTCCACGTGCGCTTCTACCACGCCATGTACCAGATCCTGCTGTTCGGCATGAACCTGGCGCTGCTTGCGAACAACATCGGGTTGATGTGGGTCGCGATCGAGCTCGCGACCCTCACGACCGTGCTCATGGTCGGCATCTACCGGACGCCCCAAGCGCTCGAAGCCGCGTGGAAATATTTCATCCTGGGCAGCGTCGGCATCGCGCTCGCTTTGTTCGGGACGATCCTCATCTACATGGCGGCGCGGCCGGTCGTGGGCGAGGGGCCCAATGGTATGGTCTGGACGATCCTGATGACGCACGCGGCGTCGCTCGATCCGGCGCTGCTCAACCTTGCTTTCGTCTTCCTCCTGCTCGGCTACGGCACCAAGGTCGGGTTGGCCCCACTGCATGCCTGGCTCCCCGACGCGCATTCCGAAGGCCCGACGCCGATTTCCGCAGTGCTTTCGGGCCTGCTCTTGAACGTGGCGCTTCACGCCGTGCTGCGGTTCAAGCTGCTGCTTGCCGCCAATCCCGCGGCGATCGCGCCGGGGCCGTTGATGGTGACGCTGGGGCTCGTGTCGGTGATCTTCGCGGCATTCATGCTGTACCGGCGGCGGGACATCAAACGGCTGTTCGCTTATTCGTCGATCGAGCACATGGGGATCATCGCCTTCGCGTTCGGCATCGGCGGGCCGCTGGCAAACTTTGCCGGGCTGCTGCACATGACCATGCATAGCCTGACCAAATCGGCGATCTTCTTCGGCGTCGGCCATATCGCGCAGGTGAAGGGCACCCAGCAGATCTCCGAAATCCGGGGGCTGACCGTCACCCATCCCATGCTTGGCTGGGGCCTGGTGGCGGGCGTGGTCGCCATTGCTGGTATGCCGCCGTTCGGGATCTTCATGAGCGAGTTCCTGGTCGTAAGCTCGACGTTCGCCCGCATGCCGCTGCTCGCGATTCCGCTGGTGATCGGGCTGCTGGTCGCGTTCGGCGCGCTGATGCTGCAGCTGCAGAGGCTGGCATTCGGCGAGCCCAAAGGCAGCACGGAACCGGTCAAGGCGTCTTACGTGCCGATGGCAGCGCACCTTCTGCCGGTGCTGGTCGCCGGGATTTTTCTGCCCGCGCCGCTGGTGGCGTGGTTCCAGCACGTCGCGAGACTCCTGCATTGAGCGGAGACCAGCCTTGGCGGTCGCGGGCGGTCGACGCGAAAGCGTGGGCGCGCATTGCCGATCAGCTCGCCCAGGGCCGGCGCACGCTCGCCGGACTGTGGGGCGATGCCGGCCGGGTTCATGCGGCCTTGCTCGACGAAGGCAAAAGCGAGCTCGAAATCGCAACCCTCGCCTGTCCTTCGGGCCAATTCCCGTCGATCGCCCGGCGGCATGCCCCGGCGCTCCGGCTCGAGC
The DNA here is from genome assembly GCA_039933195.1 of Sphingomicrobium sp. GTDB lineage: Bacteria > Pseudomonadota > Alphaproteobacteria > Sphingomonadales > Sphingomonadaceae > Sphingomicrobium. Next base: position 21,127 of record JBDTON010000201.1, read on the forward strand.
GGGCGATCCGCGACCTATTCGGCTTCGAGCCGGTCGGCGCGCCGGACGATCGGCGCTGGCTTGATCATTGCCGGTGGCTGGTCCGCCATCCGCTTGGTGACTATACCGATTGGGCGGGGGAGGGCGAGACCTACGCCTTCCTTCCGGCGGAAGGCGAAGGCCTGCACCAGATTCCGGTCGGGCCCGTCCATGCCGGCATCATAGAGCCCGGACATTTCCGATTTCATGCCAATGGCGAGACGGTGGTTCGGCTCGAAGAGCGGCTCGGCTACACACACAAGGGCATTGAGGGTCTCATGGCGGGGGCCTCGATAGGCAACGCGGCGAATCTCGCGGGGCGGATCTCGGGCGACAGCACGGTCGCTTATTCGATCGCCTTCGCGCGCGCGGTCGAGGCGGCACTCGGGCTCGAGATTCCGCCGCGCGCCCACTTGCTGCGCGCGCTGATGGCTGAGCTGGAGCGGATCGCCAACCATTTGGGTGATATCGGCGCCGTCTGCAACGACGCCTCCTTTGCCCTGATGCATGCTCACTGCGGCATCCTGCGCGAGCGCGTGCTGCGCCAGTCGAACGATTGCTTCGGCCACCGTCTTATGATGGACAAGGTCGTGCCCGGCGGTGTCGCAACCGACCTCGATCCATCGGGTGTTGCCGGATTGCGGTCGCTCATTGGCAGGATCCGCAAGGACTTTCCCCCACTCGTCGAGCTGTATGACGAAACAGCCTCCCTGCAGGACCGCACCGTCGGTACAGGAATCCTGACCGCGGACCTGGCCCGGCAATATGGCTGTAGCGGCTTTGTTGGTCGCGCCTCCGGGCGCGTCTTCGACGCGCGGAAGGCGATCGCGTACCCCCCTTATGACGCGCTCGAATTCGAAGTGCCGGTGCTCATCGAGGGCGACGTCAACGCGCGGTTGTGGATTCGAATTCGAGAGGTGGAGCAAAGCCTCAGGTTGATCGAGCAAATTCTGGACGGCCTGCCGTCAGGCGAAACGACCATCGAGCTGGAGAAGCGAGGCGAGGTTCGCGAGGGTCTTGCCCTGGTCGAGGGATTTCGGGGCGACATCCTGGTCTGGCTTCGGCTCGATGGTGAAGGCTGGATCGGGCGCTGCCACCTGCGCGACCCCAGCTGGTTCCAATGGCCGCTGCTGGAGGCCGCAATAGAAGGCAACATCGTCGCCGACTTTCCGCTCTGCAACAAGTCCTTCAACTGCTCCTATTCCGGGCATGATCTTTAGGCTGCTACCATGCGCAAGACGCTCCTGCAGGGATTGATCCGCCGACCGCTCACCGAACCGGCTCCCCAGGCCGGCGATCCCGAGCTGGCGGAGCTCGCGGCCCAGCTTTCACAGACGGCCCGCGCTACGCTCGGGCGCAGCCTCGCCATTCGGCACGTCGATGCCGGGTCGTGCAATGCCTGCGAGCTTGAGCTGCACGCGCTCGGCAACGCCTTCTACGATCTGGAGCGGTTCGGCTTCAAATTCGTGGCGTCACCGCGCCACGCCGACGTCCTGCTGGTCACCGGGCCAGTGACCCGGAACATGGCCGAGGCGCTCCGCCGCACGTACGACGCGATGCCAGCCCCTAAGTGGGTGGTGGCCGCCGGCGGCTGCGCATTGGACGGCGGCATTTTTGCCGGCAGCTATGCGGTTCTCGGAGGAGTCGCCGCAGTCGTTCCGGTCGATCTTCACATTCCCGGCTGTCCGCCCTCACCATTGACGCTTCTGAAGGGTCTATTGGCTCTCATGATGCGGGCGCCGGGAGATGCGGAAGAATCATGAGATGCGAGCAGGCGCGCGATGTCCGCTTTGGGTCGAAAGCAGACACTAGCGTTGGGGGATTATCTGAAAAGGCCCCCAAAAAGGCCCCAAATTTTCGCGATTGTCGGCGAACGCCAGCAACCGGGAGCGGTCAATTGAAGCCAGAAAGTAACAGATTTCTGCGGATTTTTCAACCTGTCGCGAACATCAGCAAACAGAGAAATGGTGCCCAGGAGAGG
>JBDTON010000202.1:0-37189 GCA_039933195.1 Sphingomicrobium sp.
GTGGTGTTCGCGTCCGAGATCGCGCCGCCGTCGGGCAAGACTGCGCGGGTCGCCTCGCCCGGACCGGCGCTCGAACCCAAGCTGGTCGCCGAAGCTCGCGGCGCGGCGGATTCGGTCGCGCTCCGTCTGCGTCACCACGATGCAAAGCTCCACGCGCGCATTGCCCCCGCCGATGCTGAAGCACGCGCCGTGTTCGATGCCCTCGAAACGGCGCGTGTCGAGTCGCTCGGCGCCCGCGCCATGGGCGGAGTCCGAGAGAACCTGTCGCACCTCACCGAGGCGCGCGTGCGCGGCGACGCGATCGTCCGGGCGCGCACCGCGGAGGAAGTGCCATTGGCCACCGCCGTCGGGCTCATCGCCCGCGAGCGGTTGACCGGCGAAGCTCCGCCCAAGGCCGCCGTTGCGGGCCTCAAGCTGGTGTCCTCCTGGATTGAGGACAAAGCCGCCGCCGAGCTCGACGCGCTCGGCTTGACGCTCGACGACCAGGCGGGCTTCGCCAAGCTGTCACGCCGCTTGCTCGAGGATCTCGATCTCGCGTCGGCCGAGGAACCGGTGGAAGAAGAGGCTGAAGAAGGCGGCAACGACGACGAAGACGACGACGGTGGGAGCGAGGAACAGGCCGAACAGGGGGAAGAGGGCGCTCCGGGCGGCGGCGACGTCGAGATGCGGGGCGAGGAATCCGAGGATGCGTCGGCCGAAGGAAGTACCGAGGAAATGGAAGCGGGCGACGGCGAATCGGTGGCCGGCGACGACCTCAGCGAAAGCATGTTCGCTTCACCCGGGCGCCGCAATTGGGAGCTCTCACCGCAGACGGACTACAAGGCCTTCACCACCCGCTTCGACGAGATCGTCGAGGCGGGGGAGCTGTGCGACGAGGAGGAGCTCGGCAGACTTCGCGCTTATCTCGATCAGCAGATGGGCGGCTTGCAGAACGTCGTCACGCGCCTCGCCAACCGGCTCCAGCGGCGGCTGCTCGCGCAGCAGGCGCGCAGCTGGGACTTCGACCAGGAGGAGGGACTGCTTGACGCCGGACGGCTGGCGCGGGTCATCGTCAATCCTGGCCATGCGTTGTCCTTCAAGATCGAGCGCGACACCGAGTTCCGCGATACGGTCGTCTCGCTGCTAATCGACAATTCGGGGTCGATGCGCGGCCGGCCGATCGCCATCGCGGCGATCTGTGCCGACATCCTGACCCGTACGCTCGAGCGCTGCGGAGTTGCGACCGAAGTCCTCGGCTTCACCACGCGCGGCTGGAAGGGCGGGCAGAGCCGCGAATCCTGGCTGGCTGCCGGACGTCCGCTGAATCCGGGCCGTCTGAACGACCTTCGCCACATCGTCTACAAGCGCGGCGACGAGCCCTATCGCCACGCGCGGCGTCACTTGGGACTCATGATGCGCGAGGGGCTGCTCAAGGAAAATATCGACGGCGAAGCGCTGCTGTGGGCGCACAATCGCCTCATCGCCCGCCCCGAGGAGCGGCGCATCCTGATGGTGATCTCGGACGGGGCCCCAGTCGACGATTCGACCGCGTCGGCCAATGGCGGCTCCTATCTCGAGCGGCACCTCAGGCAGGTGATCGATTGGATCGAGGGAAAATCGCCGGTGGAATTGATCGCCATCGGGATCGGCCACGACGTCACCCGTTATTACAGCCGGGCAGTGACGATCATGGACGCCGACCAGCTCGCCGGTGCGATGGTCGACCAACTCGCGCGGCTGTTCGAGAGCCCATAAAAAATGGGCCCGATGCAGTTACGCCGCACCGGGCCCCCCTCGTTACGCGACGCGAGGGAACTTGCCTGTCAAAGCAGACATGACGGGGAAAAGGGGAAAACCCCGTCGGATGCAGGGCTAATGGACGATTCGCGAGCAATGGATGCTGAACGCGCGGTGCAGCCCGCGTTCAGAAAAATTTGCGTGACTTCAGTTAGTTACGCTCGGTGCCGCGGAGGCTCTCAAGCGGTCGGTTCGGCGACCTTCTTAACGATCTCGCGCTTCAGTTTGCGGACCTTTGGGCTGAGCTTGTCGTCGCTGGTCTTCAAGAGCCAGTTGTCGAGCCCGCCGACATGCTCGACCGAGCGCAGGCCGTGAGTCGACACCCGCAGCTTCACGCTTGTCCCAAGCGCATCGGAGATCAAGGTCACGTTCTGCAGGTTGGGCAGGAACGTGCGCTTGGTCTTGTTGTTGGCGTGAGAAACATTGTGTCCCACCTGCCGGCTCTTGCCGGTCAGCTCGCAAACCCGCGACATGGTCTATATCATCCTGATTTCTGGACGAGCCTTAGGCAGGCCCGAAGAGCGCCGCCCGTTAGCCGCTCGGGGTCCCCTCGTCAACGTCCAGCGCTTTCCGAAACTCATTTATGGGCTCAGCGTTTATAGGTTGGCAGCCCGGACGAGAGGCAGTGGGAGAATCCGATGCGCGCAGTCCTGTTCGTCCTGATCGTCTTGATCCTCGCCGTCATTGCCGGCGTGGCGACCGGCTTTGTCGATATCAACCAGATCCGCGGCGCCAAGGCGCCCCAGGTTTCCGTCTCGCACAATGGCGTGACTGCGCAGGGTGGCCAGGCACCGGCGTTCGACGTCGAAACCGGCTCGGTGAAGGTCGGCACTGGAGAAGCGAACGTCACGATGCCCAAGATTACGCTCGAAAATGGCCAAAAGCGCGTGCAAGTGCCGAAGATCGAGGTCCGCCCGCCCGATCAGCCGGCCAATCAGAACGCACAATAGCTGACGTCCATCCCTGACAGCGGCGAAAGTTGCCGCTAGCGCAATCGCATGAGTTTTCCCTTGCCGCCCCCGATGCGCCGTGCGCTGGCCCTGGCCGCCGCGGCCGCGGCGGACGGAGAGGTGCCCGTCGGCGCCGTGCTCACCCGGGACAACGCGATTATCGCGGAAGCGCGTAACGCCATGCGCGGCGCGCTCGACCCCACTGCGCATGCGGAGATGACTGCGATCCGCGTTGCCGCGGCGAAGCTCGGAACGTCGCGGCTCGACGATTGCACTTTATGGGTAACGCTGGAGCCGTGTGCGATGTGCGCCGCCGCAATTTCGTTGGCGCGGGTCAAGGCGCTGCGTTTCGGCGCGGAGGATCCGAAGGGTGGGGGCGTCGTTCACGGTGCGCGAATCTTCGCGCAGCCGACGTGCCACCATCGTCCCGACGTGCTCGGTGGAATTGGCGAGGCTGAGTCGGCCGAGCTTCTGCGCGGCTTCTTCGCCGAGCGGCGTTAGCGATACGGCACGAGCCGGATTTCGATCCGGCGGTTCGCCGCCTTTTGGGTTTCTGTCGTGTCGGGATTGTACAGCGGCGCGGTCTCGCCCAACCCCCTCGAGGCGATGCGCACCCGCGCCACGCCATGACCGGCGAGGTAGGTCGCCACAGCGGCCGCCCTCTTGTCCGACAGGACCTGATTGCCCTGTGGAGCTCCGGTCGTGTCGGTGTGGGCGAGCACGTCGACGAAGGTTTGGTTCCTGGTCTTCACGGTGCGCGCGATCTCAAGCAGCGTGGCGTTGGTTTGGGCCCTCACCATTGAGCTTCCCGCGTCGAATGTGAAGGTCGCCGGGATTCGAATGACGATGCTGTTCCCTAGGTTGAGGACGTCAAGGCCGATGCCCGCGGTCTGCTGGCGAAGCTCGCGGTCGAGGTCGGCCATGTAAGCCGGGGCTGCGACCGCGCTGAGTGGCCGGATCTTCGCGGCTCGCATCTTCGCGGCGCGGGCGCGATAGCCGCCGATGATGTCGCCGGAGAGATAGGCGGCGCCGACTCCCAGCGGAATAAATGTCGCGGGCCGGATCATAGGAGGCGGCGATGCCGTTTGGCAGCCGGCGATGCCGAGCAGCGCGCTAGCGAGAGCCACCGCTTTCAAGGTGCGGAATGTGGGCATGATAAGTGGCTCCGAAGGAGTGCTGGAAAGCCGGTGAAACCGGCGCATAGGGGGGATGGTTCCGCCTGTGAACCGAGGGGCTGCTTGTGATTGGAGCCCGCAGCGGGTTAAGACCGCGTTGCAACCGCCCATGAGCGATCACCTGGACCCCATTCCCTGGCTCGACGTTCTCCTGCTCCTCGCCCTGATCGGCCTAAACGGCGTCTTGGCGATGGGCGAGCTGGCAATCGTTTCCTCGCGCGACGCGCGCCTGAAAGCCATGGCGCGCAGCGGCAACAGCAGCGGCGCGCTGTGCGCTCTGGAGCTTGCCGCCGATCCCGGCCGTTTCCTTTCGACCGTCCAGAGCGGAATCACCATGATCGCGATTTTTGCCGGGGCCTTCTCCGGGGCGACCCTCGGCGAGCCCACCGCGCAAAGGGTGCAACTGCTCGGTCTCGATGCGAATACGGCGCATACGGTCGGGTTCGGCGTGGTGATCGTCCTCACCACTTTCGTCTCGCTGGTGATCGGCGAAATCGTGCCCAAGCAACTCGCGCTGCGTTCGCCTGAGCCGATTGCCGTGGTCATGTCGCGCCCGCTGCGGGTGCTGTCGAAGGTCACCGCCCCCTTCGTGTGGCTGCTCGATCGCTCGAGCGCGCTGATCTTCAAGCTGTTCGGGCTCGATCGCGAATCGCGCAACCACGTGACGGCCGAAGAGCTTCACCTCGTCGTCGCCGAAGCGCAGACGGCGGGCGTGCTCGAGGAAAGCGAACGGGCAATCATCTCCGGCATCGTCCGGCTCGCCGACCGGCCGGTGCGCGAGGTAATGACTCCCCGCACCGAGGTCGAATGGATCGACGTCGCCGCGACTCCCGATGAGGTCCGCAAAGCCTTGCAAGAAATCACCCACACCCGAATCCCGGTCGCGGCCGGCTCGGTCGAAAATATCGTCGGCGTCCTTCAGACTCGCGACGCGCTCGCCGCGCTTCTCGACGGGCGATCGATCGATCTGCGGGAGCTTTGTCGCAATGCCCCCGTCATCCCCGACTTGATGGACGCCATGGATGCGCTCGTGGTGCTGCGCAACGCCGACGTCCCGCTCGCGCTCGTCAACGACGAATACGGCCACCTGGAAGGTATCGTGACTCCGGGAAGCTTGCTTGCTGCGCTTGCCGGCACTTTTGCCCACGATGTGGAGCAAGGCGATGAGCCGCCGCTCGTCGAACGCGAGGACGGCAGCTGGCTGGTGTCCGGCGCGGCCAGCGCCGATGTGCTCTCGGACCGGCTCGGAATGAACCTGCCCGCCGACCGCGACTATTCGACCGTCGCCGGGTTCGCATTGTCGGTCCTCAAGCATCTGCCCGAGACCGGCGAGAAGTTCCGCCACGACGGCTGGTCGTTCGAGATCGTCGATATGGACGGGCGCAAGATCGACAAGCTGATCGCCTCGCGGCCGCCAAGGCGGCAGGCGGAAGCCGAAGCGGTCGGCTAGACCTTCCCGAACCTCTGCTCGAAGCCGTCGATGTCGCCGCGCGCGAGATAGTCCGCCTGCTCGACCATTCGGTCGCGCGCGATCCGGCCGCTGAAGGCTCCGAGCAGCGAGTCAAGCCGCTCGATCTCGGTCGGGGTCAGGTGCGCGATCTGCTCGAAACGGAAGAAGCCGAGGCCGTGCAGGGCATCGGCGAACTTGGGGCCAACGCCCTTGATCTTGCACAAGTCATCGCCGGGCTTGCCCTGACCGTCGAGCTCGCCATGGACCCGCGCCCCAAGAAGCTCGCCCGTCACGTCGCTCGTTGCCGCCGCCGCTTCGCCGGCAATCCCGCGCCCCTCGGCAGGCCTCGCTTGCGCCATGTGCGGCCGCACGGGCGCGCTGTCGGTAAGCTGGACGCGCTGACGCGGCCGAAGGAGCGTGAATGCGATCGCCACGGCGATCGCCGCCACAAGGATGAGCCACCAATATTCGCCGATGAAATCCATTGTTGTCACCAGTTCCACTGCATGTTGTAACGACGGCGGAGCTCGATCAGGTAGGCGAGCAGCAAGCCGAAAAGAAAGCCCAGAACGGCGATGGCTATGCCTTCGAGGATGAGCGGCGGACCGCCTCCCTCAGCCGACCAGCGTGCGCTGCTCACTCCCGGCAGCGCGCCCATGATTCGCATTAGTTCGCTGCGCTGGAATTCGTCCGCCGTTCCGACGAGAATTAGCTGGCGGGTCAGCGGACCATGATGCAGGCGCGCCGTCACCTGCGGGATTTCGTTATAGTACAATGTGGTCCGAGCGCTCCGTTCGACCTGCGCTGCGAAACGGTCGGCGGCGCCTAGCGGCCCGTGCCACAGCGCCGCTATTGCGACGGACGCGCCGATTCCAATCGACAGCGCGAGCGTTCGTTTCGCGCGCCGGTCAGGGACGACGACTTTCTCGCTCGAGAGCCGGTCTTCCGGGCGGACCGTCGGCAGCCGAAAGCCTACCGATCCCGCAATCGCCCCGAACACCAGACCGGTGGCGAAGATGGGCCAGAAATAGCTCCATAGCGCGTTCATGCGTCCTCGCGCGCCAGCTCGCGCCAGCCGATGTCACGACGATGGAAGCCGTCGGCGAAGTCGATCTGATCCACCGCCCGATACGCGCGTGCGCGCGCGCTGGCGAAAGTGTCGGCGACCGCGGTGACGGCGAGCACCCGCCCACCTTTCGCGACGAGACCGCCGTCCGAAAAGGCGGTGCCGGCGTGAAAGACGGTTACGCCTCCGACCTGTTCGGCGGCCTCGATTGCGCGGATCGCTCCGCCGCCGACGGGCGTGCCCGGGTAGCCCCGCGCCGCAACGATCACCGTCATCGCGTGTTTGGGAGCGATCTTCGGGGGATCGATTTCCTCTAACCGCCCGGTCGCCACGGCGTTCAGCAGCTCGGCGAAATCGCCGTCAATGAGCGGCATGATCGCCTCGCACTCCGGGTCGCCGAAGCGGACATTATATTCGATCAGCTTGGGTCCCTCGGCCGTCAGCATGAGCCCTGCATAAAGCACGCCGTTGAATGGCGTTCCGGCCGCGACGAGCGCGCGGGCTGTCGGGAGAACGATTTCGTCCATCGCTCGGCTTTGCAGCTCCGGAGTGAGCACCGGGGCGGGAGCATAAGCGCCCATGCCGCCGGTATTGGGGCCGGTATCGCCTTCGCCGACGCGCTTGTGGTCCTGGGCCGAGGCGAGAGGCACCGCGGTTTCGCCGTCGACCAGAGCGAACAGGCTGGCTTCTTCCCCGTGCAGGAATTCCTCGATGACCAGCGGCCCGTCACCCGCGGCTCGGATCGCGGCCTGCGCTTCGTCGCGGCTCGTCGCCACCGTGACGCCTTTGCCGGCAGCAAGTCCGTCGGCCTTGATGACCACCGGGATTCCGAATCGGTCCAGCGCGGCTAATGCGTCGGCGGTCCGTTCGACCCGGACATAGTCCGCGGTCGGGATCCCGTTGGCCCGGCACAGATCTTTGGTGAACCCCTTGGAGCCCTCAAGCTCGGCGGCTGCCGCATTGGGGCCGAACACGGCGATACCTGCGGTGCGCAGAGCATCTGCCACTCCGGCGACGAGCGGCGCCTCCGGTCCGATGACCACGAGGCCGATACCGTTCCGCCGGGCCAGGTCGACGATGGCGGCGGAGTCGCAGGGGTCGGCTGCGATGCAGTCTGCCCATCGGCCGATCCCCGGGTTGCCCGGCGCGGCGATCAGCCGGCCGCAGCTTGGCGATTGCCTAAGCCGCCACGCGAGCGCATCTTCGCGTCCGCCCGACCCCAACAGCAAAATGTCCATGGATCTCCCTGACGATACGCGCCCCGGCCTGTTAGCGAACCCTGCTTCCGGCGACAATTCGCCCCCGCTCAGCGTCAGCGAGCTTTCGGGCGCACTCAAGCGCACCATCGAAACAGCGTTCGGGCAGGTGCGCGTGCGGGGCGAGATTTCGGGCTTCAAGCGCCACGGGTCGGGCCATTGCTACTTCACGCTCAAGGACGAGAATGCCTGCATTGACGCCGTGATTTGGCGGACCAGCGCGAACGCGTTCGCGTTCAAGCCGGAAGATGGCGCCGAGATTATCGCGACCGGCAAGCTCACGACTTATCCGGGCCGGTCCAAATACCAGATCGTCGTCGAACGAATGGAGCTCGCCGGCGAGGGCGCGTTGCTGGCACTGCTCGAAAAGCGCCGCAAGGCACTGGCAGCCGAGGGCCTTTTCGATGCGGAGCGCAAGCGCAAGCTCCCGTTCCTTCCGCAAATCGTCGGAGTCGTGACCTCGCCGACCGGAGCGGTGATTCGCGACATCCTCCACCGGCTCGAGGACCGCTGCCCGACGCGGGTGATCCTGTGGCCAGTGCCGGTTCAGGGCGAAGGCTCCGCGACGAAAATCGCTCAGGCGATTCGGGGGTTCGCCTCATTCGATCCGCGGCCGGACCTGCTGATCGTCGCCCGCGGCGGCGGCTCGATCGAGGATTTGTGGCCGTTCAACGAGGAAGAAGTCGTGCGCGCCGCCGCCGAATCGCCGATTCCGCTGATTTCAGCGGTTGGCCATGAAACCGACACCACGCTGATAGACCTCGCCGCCGACCTGCGCGCGCCTACCCCGACCGCGGCTGCGGAGATCGCGGTGCCGGTGCGCTCCGAGCTCTTTGCCCAGCTCGCCGAGCTGGCGCATCGCGCGCAACAGTGCCTCGCGCGCCGCGCGGAGCGCTGCCGCGAGCGATTCGATCTGACCGTCTGTCGCTGGCCCGAACCGCAGGCGATCTTCGCGCCGATGGTGCAGCGGGTCGACGAGCTTGGCGAGCGATTGCCGCGCTCGCTCGCCGCGCGAACCGGGAACGCGCGAGCCGACATGAACTTGGTCGCGGGCCGTTTGCGCCGCGAATTGATCGAGCAACGAATCGCCCGAATGTCCGAGCAACTGGCGGCGCTGTGGAGGCTGGGGCAACTCGCGCACCCCGAGAAGCCGCTCGAACGGGGCTTTGCGCGGGTCACCGACCGTTCGGGCAAAACTCTCATCCGCGCCGCGGACGCGCGCTCGGCGCGCGAAATCAGCCTGCGCTTCGGCGACGGCAAGGTCGAGGCGACCGTGGACGGCACGCCTGCCCGGCAGCCGCGGGTTGAGCGCTCCCCCAGGCGATCCTATCTGCCACCGCAACCCGGCTTGTTCGACGAGGGAGAGGAGTGAAGCCATGCTGATGACCGGAAGCGGCAAAACGGCGCGCGTGCATTATCTCCCCGGAACGTTCCGGCTGCTCGCCGATGGAGACCATGTGATCTGCGCCGTCACCGGCGCGCGCATCCCGCTGCACGAGCTGCGCTATTGGAGCGTCGAGCGGCAGGAGCCTTATGTCGATGCCGCGGCAAGTCTTGAGGCGGAACGAAAGGCCGCGGCAGGCTAGCCGATTCGCTTCACCTTGAATCCGGGCTGCTTGCCGAGCTGGATATAGAAGCTCCCCAGGCTGCCCCGCGACACGGTCACTTTCTCGCCCCGCTCGGGGGGCAATCCGAGTTCGGCGTCATCGATCTGCGTCCAGGTCGAGCCGTCGGCAAGCTTCAGCAGCCATCCCCCTTCGGCATTGTGACCAACGGAAGCGATCGTGCTTTCGATCTGCTTCACGTCATTGTCGTTGCCGCCGAACAGCCCGCCGAAGTTGGGGATCGAAAAGCCGAACAGGCTGCGCTTGGCAGCGGTCGCCCGGGCCTTGTCGATCACCACCAGGTCCTTCGACGCGATCGCCTTGCTGACCGCGGCCGCCTCGCGATCGTAGCACGCCAGTCGCTGCGCCGAATCGGCGATGGATCGGCAGCCGATCAGCTGTTGCATCGACTGCGGCGTGGCCGTGTTGGGGATCGGCCGCGCTTGTCCGCCAGTGCCGATCAACGTGGCGGAAACGGCTGCAGTCATGAGTAGCTTGCGCATCATCTTGAAACCCCGCGAATCCCTTAACTGACGCTATTACGCGTACGCGATCGAGCGCAATCTCGCGCTGTTGCAAAATTGATACAGATCATCGACAACTCGCGTGAGACAAGCCGCCAGCCGTTGCCAGCCTCTCATTGCTTCACCTATCAATCCTCACAGTTCGGCAAAGTCACATTTGCCGTTCCACGGCAGCCGCGCTCGTACGCGGCTAGTGAAGGGGAAGATTTCATGATGCTCGATTTCCGTCAGCGCCTGCTCACGACAACTCTATTTGTTGGCGTCGGCGCGCTCGCCACGCCCGCTTTTGCGCAAACCGCGTCTGCCACTCCGCCGGAGTGCCCGCCGGGTACGCCTGTGGGCACCGCTGGTTGCAACCCGTCGGACACAGCCGGCAGCGGATCGCAGCCGGAGACTACCACTCCGCAGGAAGGCCAGACCGCCGTCCCGTCGACTTCGGCGACCGGCGAGCCGGTCAGGTCCTCGCAGGACATCGTCATCACCGGCACCCGCATTCCGCAGCCGAACCTGACTTCGGCGAGCCCGGTGACTGTTCTGTCGAGCCAGGAAGTCCGGCTCCAGGGCACCAGCCGCACGGAAGATTTGATCAACTCGCTGCCGCAATCCTTCGCCGCGCAGGGCTCGAACATTTCGAACGGCGCCTCGGGTACGGCGACGATCAACCTTCGCGGCCTCGGCTCGAAGCGCAGCATCGTGCTGATCAACGGCCGCCGTCTGCAGCCGGGCGACACCGGAAACCCCGTCGCCGATACCAACTTCGTCCCGACGCAGCTCATCAAGCGCGTCGACGTGCTCACCGGCGGTGCTTCCTCGGTGTACGGTGCCGACGCCGTCGCGGGCGTTGTCAACTTCATCATGGACAACACCTTCACCGGCATCCGTATCGATGCGCAGGCATCGACGTTCATGCACGACAACAATGCGGGCGACTCCATAATCGCCGCTAACAGTGCGCGCGGCTTCAATCCGCCGCGCGGCCTCAGCGTCAACGGCGGCGCACGCGACATCGCCGCGGTGATGGGCGCGGCATTCGATGACGGCCGCGGCCACGCCCAGGTCTATGCAACCTACCGTCGCCAGAATCCCGTGCTGCAGGCGTCGCGCGACTATTCCTTCTGCGCGTTGTCCGGTCGCACCGAGACGCAGATTGCGGCAGACGGGCTGCGATACAGATGCGGAGGGTCCGCGACTTCAGCGCCCGGCTCGTTCTTTGTTGGCTCCGGTGGAGTTTTCAACGTGCAGGGCAATCAGTTCGTGCCGGGGACTGTGCCGTTCAACTTCAACCCGTACAACTATTTCCAGCGGCCTGACGAACGCTACACGTTCGGCGGGTTCGCGGATTATGAAATCAGCCCGGGCGTCAAGCCGTATCTCGAAGCGATGTTCATGGACGACCACACGGATGCCCAGATCGCTCCGTCCGGTAACTTCTTCGCTACGAACACGATCAACTGCGACAATCCGCTGCTCTCGACGCAGCAGTTCAACACGATTTGCACGCCGGCGAATACGTTCGTCGATTCGAACGGTGTAACTCAGTCGGTTGTCTACATAGCCCGCCGAAACGTTGAGGGCGGCGGCCGCGACGACGATATTCGGCACACCGACTATCGCGTTGTCGCCGGCATTCGCGGCGATCCGCTCCGCGGCATCTCCTACGATCTGTACGGCCAGTTCGGGCGGACGATCCGTAACGAAAGCTACAAGAACGACTTTTCTATCCGTCGGCTCCGCCAGGCTCTGGATGTGGTGGCGGACCCGGTGACCGGCCTGCCGGTTTGCCGGGGTACTCTCGATGGAAGTGCAGACACAGGCTGCGTCCCGTGGAACATCTTCCAATCGGGCGGCGTCACGCAAGACGCGCTCAGCTTCCTGCAGACTCCGGGCTTCCAGCGCGGCGTCATCAACGAAGGAATCGCTCACGTCGACTTCACCGTCCAGGGCGGCGAATATGGCGTGAAGACCCCGTGGGCGGACAATGGCGTCGGCATCAACTTCGGCGCCGAGTATCGCAAGCAGAGCCTCGACTTCCAGGTCGACTCAGAGTTCTCGACAGGCGATCTGTCCGGTCAGGGCGGCCCGACGCCGGCTGTGAACGGACGGTTCGACGTCAAGGAGTTCTTCGGTGAGGTGCAGGTCCCGATCGTTGAGCACAACTTCATCGATCTTCTGCAGATCAGCGCCGGCTACCGCCATTCGGACTATACGGTCCACGGCACCGATCCGGTGTTGCTGAACACGGTCGACAATAAGTTCAAGACCGACACGTACAAGATTGCGGCGGAGTTCGCGCCGATCCGCGACATCCGCTTCCGTGCCGCGTACAACCGCGCGGTCCGGGCGCCGAACATCGTCGAGCTGTTCTTCCCGACGTCGCTCGGCCTCTCGGGCGCGGTTGATCCGTGCGCTGTCGCCAACCCTGGCGTCGACACGCCCTCCGCGAGCCTTGCGCAGTGCCAGCTGACCGGCGTGACGGCGGCGCAGTATGGCAACATCCGGTCCAACCCGGCCAACCAATACAACGGTCTATTCGGCGGCAACGCGAACCTGACTCCGGAAAAGGCGGATACGATCACGCTCGGCGCGATCGTTCAGCCACGCTGGATCCCGGGGCTGGCGCTGACGGCGGACTATTTCAACATCAAGATCAAGAACCTGGTCGGCGCGCCGTCGTCGAGTAGCATCATCACTCAGTGCCTCGGCGGTGACGCTGAGGCTTGCGCCCGAATTCGCCGCAACCCGAATAATGGGTCCTTGTTCCAAGGTAGCGGGTTGGTCAACAACGGGTATGTGATCCTGACCAACCAGAACTTCTCGGGATTGGGCCTGTTCACCAAGGGCTTCGACTTCTCGGGCAGTTATTCGCGCAAGTTCGGTGGTTTCGGCACGCTCAACGCCAGCTACGTTGGAACCTTGCTGACCAAGCTCGGCAGTCCGCAGGACTCGGGCGTGGGACGGTTCGCTGGCTCCACGCCAAGTCCCAAATGGCGACACAAGTTGCGCGTCGGCTTCTCGATGCCAAACGGTCTCGGGCTTTCGGGTCAGTGGCGGTACTTCTCGTCGGTGCGCTGCCTCAACCAGATCAATCCCGATACGGGCGCGCCATTCGACTTGGGCTGCGGCAGCGTGGCAAACCCGATACCGGCCAACCTGAAGCTTAACGCAGTGAGCTACTTCGATCTGGCGCTTACCGCGCGGATCACGAACAAGTTCAACCTGCGCTTCGGTGCGAACAACATCTTCGATCGCCAGCCGCCGCTCGCCGGTAGCCAGGTGATCCCGGCGGGCTTCGGCAACGGCAACACCTATCCGCAGGTGTACGATGCCCTTGGCCGCTACATGTTCGCGGGCGTCACCGTCGACTTCTAAGTCGCGGCATAAGACTAAGATTGCGGCGGGCCTCGAAAGAGGTCCGCCGTTTTCTTTTGTCCGCAGCGGGCTATGTGAAGCGCATGGAGCAGACGCAGACGTTGGAGGAGCAGGCCGATCGCGCGGCGGCCGCCGGCCAATTCGATGCTGCCCGGTCGCTGCTCGAGCAGGCTGTCCAAGCGGACAGCGGGAGCCTCGGTCTGTGGGCCAAGCTTTCCGCGATGCGCAAAGCCGCGGGCGATCTCAAGGGTGCGCTCGCGGCGCTCGACCGGAGCCTCGCGCTCAACCCGCTGGACTTCCCATCGCTCCTCTATCGGGCTGTGATCCTCGAAGCCTTGGATGACCCCGGTGCCGGACAGGAGTTCGGCCATGCTTTGGCGCAGGCGCCGCCTGACGAGCAGCTTCCGCCGCCGATGAAGCCGGCTGTCGCTCACGCACGGAAGCGCTGGGAAGCGCATCAGTCGAAGGTTGAGGAGCGTTTGCGGGTAGCGATTCCCTCGACGCTGTCGCCGTTCGACCGGCTAAAGGCGGAGCGGCTCATTTCCAATCACTCCAGACGATCGCGCTGCTTTCACCAGGATCCGAGCCACTTCCATTACCCGGGCTTGCCCGAGCTCGAATTTCACGACCGTGATTCCTTTCCCGAACTCGACTCGGTCGTGGCGCAAGCCGATGCGATACGGGCGGAGTTCGACCTGCTCATCGCTGCCGAAGCCGCCGAGATGGTGCCTTACGTCCATTACCCGGAGCGCGTTCCCCTCCGCCAATGGCGCGAGCTCAACAACAATCCGCAATGGACCGCGATTCACCTGCTCCACCGTGGCGAACGGATCGAGGCCAATGCGCGGCATTGCCCGCGGACAATGGCGGCGCTGTCGAAAATTCCGCAGCCGCAAGTGCCCGGCGCATCACCCAATGCGATGTTTTCGCTCCTTGCGCCGCGCACGCGAATCCCGCCGCATACGGGGGTCGCGAACACCAGGCTCGTGTGTCACCTGCCGTTGATTGTGCCGCCCAAGTGCGGCTTCAGGGTCGGGGAGACCGTTCGCGAATGGAAGGTTGGCGAGGCGTTCGTGTTCGATGATACCATCGAGCATGAAGCATGGAACGACAGCGACGAGCTCCGCGTGGTGCTGATCTTCGATCTGTGGCCGCCGGGGTTGGGCATTGCGGAACGCGAAGCTGTAACCGCGATTATCGGCGCAAGCGGCGTCAGCTTTGGCAGCGGATAGGCAATGAGCTTTGGTGCCGTGACCGGGACTAGCGGCGTTCGCGCTGGACGGGCGGGCGACGATGAGATCTTTCGTCGCGCCACGGATGCGTGGGAGTCCGGGAAGGCCGAGAATGCTTTGCCGGAGATCGAGCGGGCGCTGCGCACTTCGCGCGACCACCGGTTATGGCACGTCCACGGCCTGATTCTCCGCCAGTTGGACAGGCGCGAGGACGCATTGCGCTCGCTAAAGCGCGCGGTGGAGCTGAATCCGAAGGCGGTCAAGGCTGCCCATGCATTAGCGCAAACGCTTTACGAAGCCGGCCTGCCGAGCGTTGACGCGTTCGGCCATGCGCTGCGGCTCGCGCCGGGCGATCCCGAGGTCGTCAGAGGACTCGCTGCGGCATTCGTCGGCGCGGGCGAGATCAACACGGCCATTTCTGGGCTCGAAAAAATCGTTGCGCGTTCCCCCTTGTGGATTGAAGGGCACACCCTCCTTTCGCGATTGCGTTGGATGGAAGGGGAGCCTGAGGGCTTCTCCCGAAGTTTCGAGGAAGCGCGGCGGCAATATCCGCAAGCGCTCGAGCTATGGCGAGAGCAAATGACGGCGCTGATGCATGCCGAGCAGTGGGAGGAAACGCTCCGCGTGATCGCCGAAGGCCGCGCCCTGCATGGCGATCTCTCCATCTTTGCCGCCCACGAAGCCGTTGTTTATGCCGAGACGGGACAAACGGAGATCGCCGACAGGCTGCTCGTTCCCTTCGCTTCGTCCGAGGACCCGCCGTGGCAGGTCCGTCGTGTGCGGCACTTTCTGCGTTCGGGACGGCCCGAGCTTGCCGGCGAAATCATCGAGGCTTGGCTGCAACGGCCCGAGGCGTTCATGTTTTATCCCTACGCCTCGATCGCCTGGCGACTGACCGATGTTCCTCGCTGGGAATGGCTCGAAGCCGATGAAAGCTTTGTCGGGGTCTACGACATCGCCGATCAACTGCCGCCGCTCGACATCCTGGCCGAGACTCTGCGCGGCTTGCACAAGCTGTCGGGTCAGCCGCTGGAACAGTCGCTGCGCGGCGGCACCCAGACCGATGGAGACATCTTCATGCGGGTGGACCCAGTGCTGGTGAAGCTGCGCGAAGCTGTCCGTGCGACCGTTGCTGAACATGTGTCCAAATTGCCGCCGGCCGACGAGCGGCACCCGCTGCTAGGCGGCAGGCGCGGCCCGATCAACTTCTCCGGCTCCTGGTCGGTGTGGCTTCGCGAGGCCGGTTTCCATGCCAACCATGTCCATCCTTTGGGCTGGATTAGCTCTGCGCTGTACGTGGCCTTGCCGCCGGATCTAGGAGTCGGCGACGCCGGGTATCTCACTTTGGGGGAGCCACGGGCGTCCTGCTTCGAGATCGACATGCCGCCCTTCCGAACGGTCGAGCCAAAGCCCGGCCGGCTGGTGCTGTTTCCGTCGTATATGTGGCACGGCACGAGGCCGTTCGGCGAAGGCGAACGCCTCACCGTGGCGTTCGACGTTGCGCGGCCGCAATAGCGCAGCGGTACGAACCTACTGGTTTGGCAGGCATTTCGGCGTTAAGAGGGACTCGTCCAGAGACATGGGGCATTGTCATGCTTAAAATCACGATCTTTACTGTTGCGTTCCTCACCAGCGTGCCCGCGCTTGCCCAAGCGATTTCAGCGCCGGCACCGGCGCCACAGCAAACGGCATCGGCCGACAAGAAGGAAAACCCGCTCGACAAGATCATTTGCCGGACCGAGGATACGATCGGTTCGCGCCTCAAGGCGCACAAGGTCTGCGCGACGCTCCGCGAGTGGAAGGACCAGGAAGACGAGAATCGCATGGAATTCGACCGGATCCAGCAAGGCCAGGGCGTAACGCCCAGCGGCTGATCTGGAGGCGAAGTCGATCGTTGGGTAGTGATGCGCGGGAGTGGTGAAATGTTGAGGCTTATTCCGATCGCACTCCTGGCGCTGGCTGCGATGCCGGCAGTGGCGCAGGTCACTCCAGCGCCGGCGCCGTCGCAGCAAACGGCGGCGGCCGACCCGAAAGCCAATCCGCTCGACAAGATGGTCTGCCGCTACGAGGACACCGTCGGAACGAGGCTTGGCAGCCACAAGGTTTGCGCCACGGTCCGCGAATGGAAGGACCAGGAGGACGAGAACCGCCAGGAAGCCGACCGGATGCAGCAGGGGCAGGGCGTTCCCGTCGATCCAATGATGAGCCCTCGTTAAGGGCCTTTTCGGTCGCCTTCGATCGTAAATGCAATAAGCTCCTCCAGGCCGCTCAGCTGACGCTCGTAATTGCGCCAGCGGCCGGATGATCGCGCGTGCAGCGGCTGGCGTACCTGCCAGACGCTCGCCGTCTTCACGGCGGAACGGCCGCTATGGAAGTCGAGGACATTGTCCTCCCACTCGAGGCGGCAGAAGCCGAGCAGGCGCTCGATCACTGGCCTCGGCTCGCGCACGAGCTCATCGTAATCCACGTCGAAAATATCGTCCGGATACAGCGCCTTCCAGTGCGCCATCAGCCGCAGATAGTCGCTATGCCAGTGCGCGGCATCGTCGAGATCGAGGGCATAAGCCATGCCTGGATCGAGATGGAGGAAGTAGAGCGAGAGAAGATTGTCGAGGGGATTGCGGCGGGTGTGGATGATCCTGGCGCTCGGGAAGAGCGTCTTGATGAGCCCGATGTGCAGGAAATTGTCGGGTCTCTTGTCGGTCACGAGCCGGCTCTCGCTCGGCCGCGCCGGCAGACCGTCCAGATAGGCCTGCCGCCATCGCGCGATTGCCGCTCCGTCGGCGCGCTTCACCGAGTCCGGGTAACCGGCAATCCGGCTGACCAGCGCGGGAATGAGGTCCAGCTCGCCCCCGCTGGTGACGCACGAATGCGCGCCGAGGATCTGTTCGACCAGCGTCGAGCCCGAGCGGAACATTCCGCAGATGAAGATCGGACTGGGCAGCACATCCGACGGCGGCACGGGCTCGTCGAATGTAGCGATCAGCCGGTCAACGAAGCGCTCATGCGTTTTCCGGTCATAAGCAGCCTGCGAGGCGTCGCGGCTCGCATGATTTGCCGCGCGCGCGGCGGCGAAGGCTTCGTCATACTTGCCCGATGCGTCGAGCAAATTCGCGAGGGCGAAGCCGACGTCCGCCCGTTCCGCGGCAGTCGCGCCCGGCTGCTCAAGCGCGCTTCGAAGCTGTGCTGCGAGCGTGACGTCCAATTCTGCCGCGTGCGACAGTCCGCCCAGCCTCGCCAACGCCAGCATGTTGTCCGGATCGACTTCCAGCGCCCGCTTATAGGCCGCGCGCGCGCCGGAGCGGTCGCCCAGATCCTCGCGAACGTTGCCCAAGTTGAGCAGCGCCGGAACGTAAGAGGGGTTCTTCCCGAGAGCGGCCTTGATCTCGCGCTCGGCCCTTTCGGGCTGGTGCAAATGGTCAGCATAGATCACGGCGCGATTCAGATGCACTTCCTCCGGCTCGCGGACGCCGAGATCGAGCGCCCGCTGGTAGGAGGCCAGCGAATCCTCGAAAGCCCGGGCCTGGCGTTGCAGCCAGGCGAGATTGTACCAGCTGTCCGGCAAGTCGGCTTTTGTCGCGAGCAGCCGTTGGTAGGCTGCGATCGCCTCCTCGAGGCGCCCGCCTTTGCGCAAGTGCGATGCCTGGCGAAGCAGGTCCTGCCACTCTTGTTCAGCCACAATGGCCACCTAGACCGCCGGCGCGCCCGGCGTCGAGCTTGACGTCCCCGCCCGCCGCGTCACCATCCAGGCGCATGGCCGATCCCGCTCTCGAAAGACTTCTCAGTGAGGCCGCGCGCGCGCGCCAGTCCGGCCGCACTTCAGACGCCCGCCGTCATTTCGAGGCCGTGCTGGCGCTCGATCCGGATCAGCCGATGGCGCGCAATGCGCTGGGACTGGAGGCGCTTGCGAGAGGCGACGGGCACGCCGCGGCTGAGCATTTCGAGTGCGCGGCTCGCGGCGATCCCGACGCTGCCGAACTGTGGCTGAACCTCGCCAGGGCCCGCGCCGAGCTGGACCAGATCGAAGCGGCGAAAGACGCGCTCGAGCGCGCGCTCTCAGTCGACCGGAGGTTCCTGCCGGCGCTGATCAGCCTGGCGCAGCTGCACGAGGAGCTTGGCGAGGAGGCCCTCGCGTTCGAGCGCTGGAGTGCGGTCCTCGCGGTCACCGCGGCGATGGATCAATCCTCGGCTGAGCTGTCCGAGCTGATCGCGCATGCGTGCGATTATGTCGGGCGGCATGGGCAGCAACTGGGGCGGGCTCTCGATCAAGCGCTCGAATGCGAGCTCGCCAGCGCGTCCATCCGCGATCGGCGACGGGTTCGCGCTGCTGCCGATGCCATGGTCGGCCGTCGATCGATTTACACCAACGAATGCCACGGCTTTCATTATCCCTTCCTGCCGGCGGACGAGTTCTTCGATCGCGAGCATTTTTTGTGGCTGGAGACGCTCGAAGCGGGGACAGATGAGATTCGGCGGGAGCTACAGGCGATCCTCGCCCATCGCGATCCAGGGCTCGCGCCTTACGTTGAGCAGCCCTCGGGCGTTCCGGAGAATAAATGGTCGCCGCTGGACCGGTCGCTCGACTGGGGGGCGCTGCACCTCTGGCGGGACGGCGAGCGGATTGACGAGGCCTGCAAGCGCGCGCCGAATACGGCGGCACTGGTCGAGAAGCTGCCACTGTGCCGCATACCGGGGCGGGCGCCGGCGGTCTTCTTTTCCATCCTGAAGGCCGGCAAAACGATTCCCCCACACACCGGCGTGACCAACGTTCGAGCGATCGTCCACCTGCCGTTGATCGTCCCCGAAGGCTGTACATTCAGGGTCGGCGGCGAGACCCGCCCGTGGATCGAGGGCGAGGCATTCGTCTTCGACGACACCATCGAGCACGAGGCGCGCAATCCGACGGATCGCGACCGCGCGGTGCTGATCCTCGACTGCTGGAACCCCTATTTGAGCGAAGCCGAGCGCGCGCTGATCTGCCGCATCTACGAAGTCACGACCTCGCAGCACGGCCCGATGCGAGCCGACTAGGCCGCCTCGCGCCGCTCCGTCACCGGCGTCAGGACGAGGGCGCCATCCCCCTCATCGACCCTGACGAGCGACCCATCCGCGATCTCGCCAGCGAGGATCTTGTCCGCGAGTGGATCCTGCAAATACTTCTGGACCGCGCGCTTCAGCGGGCGCGCGCCGTACACGGGATCGTAGCCGACCCGGCCGAGCCACGCGCGGGCGGCGTCCGTCAGCTCGAGCTTGATCTTGCGGTCCTCGAGAAGCTTGCCAAGCCGGGCGATCTGGATGTCCACGATTGGGCCCATGTGCCCCGCCGAGAGCCGGTGGAACAGGATGATTTCGTCCAGCCGGTTGAGGAACTCCGGGCGGAAGTGCGCGCGCACGACCTCCATGACCTGCGGCTCGACTTTCTCGGCGGCGTCGTCCTCGCCCAATGCAGCGAGATATTGCGAGCCGAGGTTCGAGGTCAGGATGATGATGGTATTGGTAAAATCGACCGTTCGGCCCTGGCCATCGGTCAGTCGGCCGTCGTCGAGAACCTGCAGAAGCACGTTGAACACGTCGGCGTGCGCTTTTTCGACCTCGTCGAAAAGCACGACCTGATACGGTCGCCGGCGAACGGCTTCCGTCAGGACTCCGCCTTCCTCATAGCCGACATAGCCGGGAGGGGCGCCAATCAGCCGCGCAACGGCATGCTTCTCCATGAATTCGGACATGTCGATGCGGACCATCGCGTGCGCGTCGTCGAACAGGAATTCGGCGAGCGCCTTCGTCAGCTCGGTCTTGCCGACGCCGGTCGGGCCCAGAAAGAGGAATGAGCCGAGCGGCCGGTTCGGGTCCTGCAGCCCTGCACGGGCACGGCGCACGGCCGCCGAGACGGCCTTCACCGCATCTTCCTGGCCGATCACGCGCGCGCCGATCGTCTGCTCCATCTGGAGCAATTTTTCGCGCTCGCCCTCCAACATCCGCTCGACCGGGATCCCGGTCCACCGGCTGACGACTCCGGCGATATCCTGGTCGGTGACTTCCTCGCGCAGCATCGCGCCCTTGGTCACCGCTTGCGCCTCGGCGAGCTGCTTCTCCAGCTCGGGGATGCGGCCGTATTGCAGCTCGCCGGCCTTGGCGAGGTCGCCGCTGCGCTGCGACTGTTCGAGCTCGAGCCGGGCACCATCGAGCTGTTCCTTGATCTTCGCTTCGCCGGCGATCTTGTCCTTTTCCGCCTGCCAGCGCTGAGTCAGCTCGGCCGACTGCTGTTCGAGATTGGCGAGCTCTTCCTCGAGTTTCGTTAGTCGGTCCTTCGACGCGCGGTCCGGCTCCTTTTTGAGTGCCTCGCGCTCGATCTTGAGCTGGATGATCCGGCGGTCGAGATTCTCGATTTCCTCGGGCTTGGACTCGACCTCCATGCGGATGCGGCTCGCGGCCTCGTCCATCAGGTCGATGGCCTTGTCGGGCAGGAATCGGTCGGTGATGTAGCGGTTGCTAAGCGTCGCCGCGGCGACAATCGCGGCGTCGGTGATGCGCACGCCATGGTGAAGCTCGTACTTTTCCTTGAGGCCGCGCAGGATCGAAATGGTGTCGGGTACGGTCGGCTCGCCGACGAACACCGGCTGGAAGCGCCGCTCGAGCGCCGCGTCCTTCTCGACATGCTTGCGATATTCATCGAGCGTGGTCGCGCCGATGCAGTGCAGCTCGCCGCGCGCCAGCGCGGGCTTGAGCAGGTTCGAAGCGTCCATCGCGCCCTCGGCTTTGCCAGCGCCGACCAGAGTGTGCATTTCGTCGATGAACAGGATGATGTCGCCCGCCGCCTGCTTGACCTCGTCGAGGACGCCCTTGAGCCGTTCTTCGAATTCGCCGCGATACTTCGCTCCGGCGATCATCGAACCGAGATCGAGGGCGAGCAGGCGCTTGTCCTTGATTCCGTCGGGCACGTCGCCGTTGGCGATGCGCAGCGCGAGTCCCTCGACGATCGCCGTTTTGCCGACGCCGGGCTCGCCGATCAGCACCGGATTGTTCTTGGTCCGGCGGGCCAGCACCTGGATCGTTCGGCGGATCTCCTCGTCGCGGCCGATGACGGGATCGAGCTTGCCCTCGCGCGCCGCATCGGTGAGGTCGCGCGCGTAGCGTTTCAGCGCGTCATAGCGGTCTTCGGACGCCTGCGTGTCGGCGGTTCGGCCGCCGCGCAGCTTCTCGATCGCGGCATTGAGGTTCTGAGCGGTAAGCCCCGCCTTCGCCAGCAGTCCGCCCACGTCGGTGTTCTTGGCGAGCGCCATCGCGAGCAGGATGCGTTCCACCGTGACGTAGGTGTCGCTTGCCTTTTTCGCGACCTGCTCGGCCTGGTCGAGGATGCGGATCGTGTCGCCGTCCAGCGCGGGCGCTTGGGTCGCGCCCGTGCCGGTGACGGCCGGCACTTTCGCGACCAGCAGGTCGACCTCGCGGCGCGCTGCCTGCGCATCGCCCCCGGCAGCCTGGATCAACCCGGCTGCCATCCCCTGCTCATCGTCGAGCAGAGCCTTCAGCAGATGCGCCGGCGCGATCCGCTGATGATGCTCGCGAACCGCGATCGTCTGCGCGGCCTGAAGGAAGCCGCGCGCGCGGTCGGTGAGCTTTTCAAAATCCATATCGTCCTACCCCTCTTTCGGCGCGGATATGGTGTTGCACAAGGGCAACACAAGGGTGTTCACGCTTAATGCTGTTGCGACAGTGGTTGGGCCGTCGGCGGAGTTGAGGCCGGTACGGATGGCGCCGCCGCGATCGGTGCGGATACCGTCCCCGGCGGCACGGTCGCCGTTCCGGGCGCCACTATTGTTGCCGGCTGGCCAACCGTCGCGATGTCCTCGGGATGGATGATCGGCGGGCATTCGGCGGCGACCGCCGGGTCCATGTTCCAGCGGCGGAATTTGGTGCTGTCGACGTGGAAGCGGAGGTAGGCGTAAAAGCCGAGCCCCGCGCCGTAGGCGGCACCATGCTCCGAATGGCCCATGCACAAAGTTCGCATCATCGCTTCGCGGGTCAGCGGCCGCAGCGGCACCATGTCGATCGCCGAATAATGCATGTGCGCGCTCTCGGGCGCTCCGCCGGCGCATTGGTTGAGCGCCGGATTGCGATAGCCGGAGACGGGCTCGACCGGCCCCACTTCGGGGATCACGTAATCGTGGATGTAGCGCAAGGTCTGGACGATGTGCGGCCACTCGGTGGTGGGCGGAACCTCGAACGGCTGCCCGCCGCAGTCTTTCCACGCCGTCGCGGTGCGGAGCAGCTGCCAGGTCGGAACGATTCCCGAAACCTCATAGGTGGTCAGATAGTCGTTGAACGACTTGACTTGGGCGGACCGCCACGGCGCGGCGAGGTACCACGAGCGATAGCCGGGCTCGTCCTGCCCGTTGGTGATGTACGGCGCGGCCGGATCCCAAGCAGCGGGCGCGGAAGCCGCAGCCGGCGGCGGCAACGGTGCAGGCGCTGTCGTCTGCGCCGTTACCGGGGCCGCAATGAACGCCAACGAAATCAGGATCCTGCGCATCGCAAGATCATACTCTTGTGGCGCGCCTTGCAAAGCACTGAACGCCCTCCCACTTGTCGCAGCTATGTCACAGCCCATCGAAGTCGATCTTCCGCACAATCTCGGCAAGAACGAGGCTCGGCGCCGGATCGCCAATAACATTCACAAGCTCCAGGAACACATCCCCGGCGGCGCCAAAGTGGAATCGGGCTGGGCCGGCGACCAGCTCAACCTGCGGGTCCAGGCACTCGGAGATTCGATCGATTCGACCATCGACGTCGAGGAGACGAAGGTTCGCGTGAAGGTGCTGCTGCCGGGAATGCTTGGCATGTTCGCCGGGCCGATCCAGGCGGTGCTGCAGAAGAAGGGCGACCTGCTGCTCGAGGATCATCGCGGCTAATCGTCATTGCGAGGAGCGCGGCGACGCGGCAATCCAGGCGCCGCTGGATTGCTTCGCTGCGCTCGCAATGACGCGAGGAGCGACAATCAAGCGAGGGAGGGGGCATGCGGCATTTCGCGGTGGTCGGATCTGGTCCGGCGGGCTTCTACACCGCCGAGGCGCTTGAGAAGGCCTATGGCGAGCAGGCGCGGATCGACATCCTCGACCGTTATGCGGTGCCCTACGGGCTGATCCGCTTCGGAGTCGCGCCCGATCACCAATCGCTCAAAGCCGTCAGCAAGCGCTACGACAAGGTCGCCGAGAGCGCCGGGGTCGACTTCATCGGCAATGTCACCCTCGGCCGCGACGTGTCGATCGCCGAGCTGCTCGAATGTTATGACGCCGTGATTCTCGCGGTTGGCGCGCCGCACGATCGCAAGCTTGGAATTCCCGGCGAGGACTTGCCGGGGGTCGTCGGCTCGGCCGAGTTCGTCGGCTGGTACAACGGCCATCCCGAGTTCGCCGACCTCGATCCGCCGCTCGGCGGCACGCATGCGGCAGTCATCGGCAACGGCAATGTCGCGCTGGACTGCGCCCGCATCCTCTCCAAAACCCGTCACGAGTTCGAAGGCTCGGACATCGTCGGCCACGCGCTCGATGCGCTCGGCAAGTCGGCGATCCGCACGATCACCATCGTCGGCAGGCGCGGGCCGCACCAGATCGCGATGACTCCCAAGGAGCTCGGCGAGCTCGGCCATTTGGAAGCGGCTTCGCCCGTCGTGGAAGCGGCCGACTTCCCGCCGCTCGAAACCGACGATGCGCTCGAGCCCGGGCACCGCAAATCGATTACCATTTTGCGCAGTTTCGCCGCCACTCCGGCTGATCCGGCGAAGCCCAAGCGCATGGTCTTCGATTTTTTCGCCAAGCCGGTGCGCATTGAAGGCGAGGGCAAGGTGGAGGCAATCGTCGTCGAGCGCACCGAGCTCGACGAAAAGGGTGCCGCGCGGGGCACGGGCGAGACCTATGAGGTGCCCGCTTCGCTGATCGTCACCTGCATCGGTTATTCAAGCTCGCCGATCGACGGCGTCCCCTATGACGAACGCGGCGGCAAGTTCCTGAACGAGCAGGGGCGGATTACGGACCGGCTCTACGCCGTCGGCTGGGCGCGACGGGGCCCGACCGGAACGATCGGCACCAACCGGCCCGACGGCTACGAAGTCGCCGACCGGATCGCCGCCGAGATCCCGCCCGGAAGCTCGGGCGAGCGGCCCGGCGCGCAAGGCTTGAGGCGCCTGCTCGAAAGCCGCGGCATCATGCCGACGGACTATGACGACTGGCGCAAGATCGAGGAGACCGAAGTCGCGCGTGCGCGCCCCGGCTCGCCCCGCGAGAAATTCGTTCGGGTCGAGCATTGGCTGGAGGCGCTCGGTCGCTGATTGCCCCATTGCGCTCATGCGAACCCGCCTCTATCTAGCCGCGGCCTTGGCTCCCGCCGCGACCGGTGTCGCTTGGGGCGGGTTCCGGTCGGGGAGTAGCTCAGCCTGGTAGAGCACTGTCTTCGGGAGGCAGGGGCCGGAGGTTCGAATCCTCTCTCCCCGACCAACCTTCGACCCGGCCGCGGCCGCGTTGAAGGACCGCTCGCCGTAGTGGCGATAATTTAACCATACTCGCTTAACTCGAGGTGCATGGCTTGCGTCGCCAAACGCGTGCTTCGCGGCAGCGCGGCTCCTGTGGCTGGCGCTCTCGTAGCCCTATGCGCGCCGAGCGCGAGCGCAGCGTCCGACCTCAAATTCTTCTCGCCCGACACGTTCGAGCTCATTGGCGACGTGCGGGTGACGGCGGCCGATGGCGAGAAGAGCTGGCTCGACGGTGGCTTTGGCAAGCTGCGCTCGAGCGGCGGCGGTGACGATTTCCGCGTCCGGCCGCAGCTGGGCAACCTCAATCTCATCTGGCAGCCGCAATTCACCTGGTCGCTGTCGGCGACGATCGTTGGCTCGTTCCAGGGCGGCGAGCGGACCGAGGCCGGCCTTAACCAGGCCTATCTCAGCTTCAAGCCCATGCGCGGAAGCAAGATTGCCGTATCGGCGCGCGCCGGTCTGATGTTCCCGCCGGTCAGCCTCGAGCACGAAGGCGCCGACTGGCACGTCAAGGACTCGATCACTCCATCGGCGATCAACAGCTGGTTTGGCGAAGAGGTGCGCCCGGCTGCGCTGGAGGGCACCCTCGCCGCCAACCCGGGGCAGCACAAGCTTCGCGCGACCGCGGCGATCTTCGCTGCGAACGATACAGCGGGAACCTTGCTGACGTTCCGCGGCTGGGCGCTCCACGACCGCACGACGCTTGCGTGGCGGCGGCAGCCGCTTCCTCCGCTCGGTGACGACGTTGGGAGCTATCAGGCGCCGTTTACTCATCCGCTGCTCGACGTCGGCCCCGGCTTCGCTCGTCGCCCCGGCTATTATGCGAAGCTTCTGTGGCAGCCGCCGATCCCGGTCCGCTTTGAGCTCTTCCGCTACGACAATCGCGCCAAACCGGCCGATGTGAATTCGGATCTGGAATGGGGCTGGCGCACCGAGTTCAACCACGCCGGCGTTGTCGCCGACCTCGGCTCTCGCACCGAGCTCAAGCTGCAGGCAATCGACGGCCGCACCCGAATGGGTTTTGCCGAGGAAGGCAGGCGCTGGGTCGATAATCGTTTCCGCTCGGCGTTCGTGCTTCTCACTCACCCCTTCGGCCCATTCGGCATCGCCGTTCGGGCCGAGGCGTTCCGCACGCGCAATCACGGGAGCGACGTCGACAGCGAATATGACGAGACCGGCTGGTCCGCGATGCTCGCCGGAAAGCACGAATGGGGGCGGATCACGGGCCTCGTCGAGCTGCTCCACGTGTCGAGCAGACGGGAGAGCCGCGAGGACGCTGGCGTCAAGCCGCGCCAGCGCCAGACCCAGCTGCAGGCCGAAGCAAGAATCCACTGGTAACCACGCTCATAGACCGAGGCGTTTACCGTCCCCGGTTTAATCCTGACCTATGTTGCGTAGAATCCTGCTTGCGCTGGCGTTCGCCAGCGCAGCTTTGCCGCTTGCCGCGGCGCCGCTTGCAGTGCGCGTCGTCGATTCGTCCGGGCATCCGGTACGCGACGCGGTCGTCACTCTGCACCCATCGGCCGGTGCGCGGGTTCCGCGCGCGAGCGGCCGCTACGTCGTTTCGCAGCAGAACCTCCAGTTTCATCCGTTCCTGACGATCGTCCCGGTCGGCGCGGATGTGTCGTTTCCCAATTTGGATCCGACCAAGCACCATGTTTACTCCTTCTCGCCGGCAAAGCGGTTCGAGCTGAAGCTGTTCGCCAGGGACCAGTCGCGGACGGTGCACTTCGACAAGCCCGGAGTCGTCGCGCTTGGCTGCAACATCCACGACGCGATGAGCGCGTTTATCGTGGTCACCGATAGCGCGTGGACCGCGCGCACCAACGCGCAGGGAATGGCTGTCTTCGGGGATGCTCCGAATTCCCCAGCGCGCCTCACCGTGTGGCATCCCTATCTGCGCGCTCCGGGAGGCATCATTCAGCAAGCCGTCGGTGGCGGCCAGCGGGTCGCGAGCTTCAGCGTTCGCCTCCGTCCGCCTCCCGCGATGCCGGCCATGGATTATTGAGTGATGCGGCCATTCCACTCTTTGAGCACGAGGCTGACGGTCCAGTTCGCGCTTCTGTTCGCCGGCGTGATGCTCGCGGTTTCGGCGGCGCTGTCGACCTTCATCGCCGGCTCCGCGTCGCGCGAAGTCGAAAGCCAGCTGCAATCGAGCGGCGCGGTTTATGACCGGTTGTGGCAGCAGCGCGCGCACGAACTGCAGAACGCCGCCCAGCTGCTTGCGCGCGATTTCGGTTTCCGGGCGGCGGTCGCGACCGCGGACGAGGCGACGATGCAGTCGGCGCTCGGCAATGCCGCCGCGCGCCTCAAGGTGCGCACCGCCTTCATCGTTACGGCCGACGGGCGGGTCTCCGCCATCGACCCTTCGATCGGCAAGCAGCAGGCCGCTGCCTTGTGGGAGCCCCTCGACGAAGGCCGGCTGACTGGCGTTTCGGTGCTCGCCGGGCGGCCGCGGCAGCTAGTTGCAGCGCCGATCATGGCGCCGACGCTCCTCGGCTGGGTCGTCTTCGCCGCCGACCTCGATGCGCGCGAGATGCGAGCCCTCGAGCGCTTGTCCGCGATCCCGCTGCATGCCGCGGTGCTGGCGAACAGCAACGGCCGCTGGTCGGAAGCCGCCGGCAGCATGTCCGTTCTCAGCGGCGATTCCCCCGCACTAGCCGAGGATCACGAGAAGAGCAGCGCCGCCTTTGAGATGCGTGTCGCGAACACGACGTCGATTGCGCTCGCGAAGCCTCTGCCCGCCTTTGGCGAGAAAGAACGCGCGATCCTGCTTCTTGCGTACCCCAAGGCCGAAGCGCTCGCCGATGCGCGCAAATTGCAGCTGGCGCTCGCCGTCATGACGTTGCTCGGCCTTCTCCTTGTCGTTTTGGCGACGTGGCGCGCGGCGGGGCGAATTACGCAGCCACTCGCTCGCCTCGACGATGCGGCCGGCCGGCTGGCCTCAGGCGAGCACGTTCAAGTGCGGGTGCGCGGCGATGACGAGCTGGCCCGGCTGGCAACGAGCTTCAATGAAATGGCCGGCAAGATCGTCGAGCGTGAGCAACGGATCACGCAGCTGGCGTTCAATGACGTGCTCACCGCTCTGCCAAACCGCACGATGTTCCAGCAGCAGCTCGAACATTTGTTCCGCGCCTCTGAAGGAAACGGCAGTTTCTTCGCGCTGCATTGCCTCGACCTCGACCAGTTCAAGGTGATTAACGACACGCTTGGCCATCCCGCGGGCGATAGCCTGCTCGTCGAGGCCGGCCGCAGGGTGCTCGCGGCCGCACGCGGCCATTTCGTCGCACGTCTCGGGGGCGACGAGTTCGTGGTGCTCCAGACCGTGGGCGATGACCGCAATGCGATCGACCGCCTCGCTCGCGACATTCTCGAACGCATGGCGCAACCGTTGGTTATCGACGGCAACGAGCTTGTGCCATCGACCAGCATCGGCATTGCCATCGCGCCGCAGGACGGCGGTGACGGGCAAACTCTGCTGAGGAACGCGGATCTGGCTCTATATCGCGCCAAGGAGGCGGGCCGGGGCACCTATGCCTTTTTCGAGGAGAGTCTGAACGAGCGGGCGCAGCAGCGCCGGCAGATCGAGACCGACCTTCGCCTCGCCATTGAGCGCAGCGAGTTCGAGCTTCATTACCAACCCTTATTCGACCTTGAGGAGAACTTGATCTGCTCGTTCGAGGCGTTGATCCGCTGGAATCATCCGAGCCGCGGCCAGATCAGCCCCGCCGAGTTCATCCCGATCGCAGAGGACACCGGTCTGATCGTACCGATCGGCGCCTGGGTCATCCGCGAGGCCTGTGCGCAGGCGGCCCGCTGGCCCGAGCATATCCGGATCGCGGTCAATGTCTCGCCCGTTCAATTCCATCGCGGGTCGCTCAACGAGATCATTCTTCGCGCGCTCGCCGACAGCGGCCTCGCTCCGGCGCGCCTGGAGGTGGAGATTACCGAGTCGATCTTCCTCGAAAGTGGGGACGCCACATTGAAGCTACTGCACTCGCTGCGCTCTCTCGGTGTCCGCGTGGCGCTCGACGATTTCGGCACCGGTTACTCGTCGCTGAGCTACCTGCAGAGCTTCCCGTTCGACAAATTGAAAATCGACCGAAGCTTCATCCAGAACCTGCTGACTCGCGACGGCGCGAGCGCGATCGTCCGGGCGATCACCGAGCTCGCTCACGCGCTCAATATCGAGACCACCGCGGAAGGCGTCGAAGAGACCGCGCAGCTGCTCGAGCTCAGAGCCCACGGCTGCTCGTCGGTCCAGGGCTTCCTCTTCGCGGAGCCGATGACCGCGTCGGACGTCGACCAGCTTTTCCGCGACGAAAAGACCACTGCTCAGAACGTCGCCTGATTAGCGCTCCGCTCGAGGATCTCTTCGTTGATCTGGTCGACTCGGGTGCAGCCCGTCAGCGCCATTGCCACCCGCATCTCTGCGTCGATCAACTTCAGTACGTGCGCTACGCCGGCTTCGCCGCGGGCGGCCAGGGCATAGGCCCAGGCCCGGCCCATCAGCACGAAGTCGGCGCCAAGCGCGAGCATCCGCACCACGTCGAGACCGGAACGCACGCCTCCGTCGACAAGGACGGGGATGCGGCGCGCGACAGCCTCGGCCACCGCCGGAAGCGCCCGAGCTGTCGAGCTCACGCCGTCGAGCTGGCGGCCGCCGTGGTTCGACACGATCAACCCGTCCGCACCGCCCTCAGCCGCTTCGCGGGCATCGCCGGGATCGAGAATGCCCTTGATGATGAGCGGGCCCTTCCATTGCTCGCGCACCCACTCGACGTCCTTCCACGTGACGCTCGCGTCGAAATTGGCGCCGACCCAGCCCATCAGATCGCCCAGCGCTGCGCCTGAGCCGAGCAAGGGCTCAAGATTGCCCAGCGTATGCGGACGCCCGTTCAAGCCAACGTCCCATGCCCAATCCGGACGGGAGAGCACCTGGCGCATCCGATTGGCCTTCCCGGCCATGGATCCGGAAAGGCCCGAGCGGTAGTCGCGGTAGCGCGTCCCCGGGACGGCGAGATCTACGGTGAGGAGCAACGCTCCGCAGCCCGTTTCCTTCGCTCGGGCGATCATGTCGCGGACGAAGCCGCGGTCCTTGACGATGTACAGCTGGAACCAGAACGGCGCATTGGACCCCTTCGACACCTCATCGATCGAGCAGGCGCTTAGCGTGGAGAGCGAAAAGGCCACGTTCGCCGCCGCAGCAGCGCGCGCGGCCTGCACTTCGCCGCGCCGCGCATACAGGCCGGAAAGTCCCACAGGGCCGAGGCCCACCGGCATCGCCCAGCTTTGGCCGAACAGCTCCGTCGAAAGATCGATCGCCGAAACATCGCGCAGCACGCGCTGCTTCAGCGCGACGCTCCGCAGGTCCTCCACGTTCCGGCGAAGCGTCACTTCGTCGTACGAGCCGCCGTCGAGATATTCGAACAGGAAATGCGGCAACCGCGCCTTGGCGAGCGCCCGGTAATCGCTGACGCTTGCCGCTTGTCTTCGCAATTCAGCTCGCGAAGCTCGGATCGAGCCGGTACGCCTTGCGCTTCAGTGCCGGCCAGGCGAGCAGGTTCGCGGCGAGCGCGACTCCGACCTGGCCCTGTTGCGCGGTGACCTCCGGCGAGCCCTGCGGCGGATTATTGAGCGCCTCGCCGGCCGACAGGGCCATGATCTGCGCCTGACAAGCGCGCTCGAGGAAATAGAGCCGAACGAAGCACTCGCCGACGTTCTTTCCCACGGCCAGCGTTCCGTGGTTGCGCAGCAGCATCACGTTCTTCGCGCCGAGATCCGCGACCAGCCGCTCGCGCTCGCTCAAGTCGACCGCCACCCCTTCGTAATCGTGGAACGCAAGGTCGCCGCGGACCAGCATCGCCGTCTGCGTGAGCGGCAGCAGCCCCTCGCCATGTGCCGACACCGCCTGGCCTGCCGGAGTGTGCAGGTGCATCACCGCATGCGCATCTTCGCGCGCCATGTGGATCGCGGAATGGATCGTGAAGCCCGCGGGATTGGTGATGAACGGCGTCGGCTCGACCGGGTTGCCGCTGACATCCACCTTGATCAGCGAGG
Organism: Sphingomicrobium sp.; assembly: GCA_039933195.1. Taxonomy (GTDB): domain Bacteria; phylum Pseudomonadota; class Alphaproteobacteria; order Sphingomonadales; family Sphingomonadaceae; genus Sphingomicrobium. The sequence goes on from JBDTON010000202.1 coordinate 30,985, forward strand.
AGGCGGTCACCTCCTCGAACATGAGGTTGTACGGATTGAGCAGGAAGTGATGCTCGGGCCCCGGAATCCGCGCCGACAGATGGGTGAAGATGAGATCGTCCCAGCCGTAATAGGCGACCATCCGGTAAGCCGCTGCGAGGTCAACGCGGATCGCCCATTCGGCATCGCTGACCTTGCCCTCGAGCGACGGGATTTCGACCGATTGGAGCGGTTTCAGGTCGGACATTCCGCGATTGATGTCGTCGATCCGGTTCATGCGGGCACTTTCTGGCGGTCGGGATGGGCCGCTGCAAACGCGTCCAGCGCGTTAGCGTTCTCGTCCGCGCGCAGCAAAGTCGGATAGTCGTCGAGCGGCACATTATAGCGGCGGGCATTGTAGAGCTGAGGCACGAGGCAGACGTCGGCGATCGTCGGCGCATCGCCGAACAGGAATTTGCCGGCGCCCGCCTTCGCCATCGCCTCGAGCGCGTTGAGGCCCTCGACGATCCAATGTGCGTACCAGGCGTCCACTTGCTCCTGCGAGCGCCCGAGCTGGCTCTTTAAGTATTTGAGCACGCGCAGGTTGTTGAGCGGGTGGATGTCGCACGCGACGCTCAGCGCCATCGCCCGAACATGCGCGCCGTCGGCGGGATCGCGCGGGACCAGCGGCGGATCGGGAAAGGCCTGGTCGAGATAGACGATGATCGCCAGGCTCTGAGTCACCCGATGGCCGTCGATCTCGAGCATCGGCACCAGCCCCTGCGGATTGATCGCGCGATAATCGTCGGCGGTCTGCTCGCTTTCGAGCAGATTTACCGGGCGGCTCTCGTAATCGACGCCCTTCAAGTTGAGCGCGATGCGCACTCGGTAGGCGGCCGACGAGCGATAGTAATCGTAGAGGACCGGGCGGCTCATTCGGCTGCTGTTACTCCGCCGCCACGAACGGCGCCACCACCTCCGGCGGAACGCGGATCGGCCGTCCGGCAGCCTTGTCGATGATCGCCCAATCCGTCCGCGAACGGACGCACACCTTCCCGTCGGCCCCCGTGAACTCGACGTGCCGGTCGAACCTGGCGCCCTTCGGCGCCTCGCCGACCCAGGTGCGCGCGGTGATCGCGTCGCCCTCGTACGCGGCGCGCAAATAGTCGATCTCATGCCGCACCACGACCCAGTAATACGCGTCCTTGTGTCTCGCGTCCGCGACCGACTCCCAGTGCGCCACCGCGACCTTTTGGATCCACTGCACCCACACCGCATTGTTGACGTGCCCCAACTCGTCGATGTGCTCGGGCGCCGCGGTGAAGCTAAGTTCGAACGTTGGGTGCCTCACGGGGCGGTTTGCGTCAGCATGAACGCGTAGGTCTCCGCAACCTCTTTCAGGCCCTCCCAGCGTCCCGATTTGCCGCCGTGTCCGGCGCCCATGTTGATCTTCAGGAGCAGCAGATTGTTGTCGGTCTTCGTCGCCCGGAGCCGGGCCGCCCACTTCGCCGGCTCCCAGTAGGTGACTCGCGGATCGGTGAGGCCGCCGGTGATCAGCATCGGGGGATAATCCTGCGGCTGCACGTTGTCATAGGGCGAATAGCTTCGGATCAGATCGAAGACCGATTTATCAATGATCGGATTGCCCCATTCCGGCCACTCGCCGGGGGTCAGCGGAAGCGTGTCGTCGAGCATGGTGTTGAGAACGTCGACGAAGGGCACGTCGCCGACCGCCGCGCCCCACAGTTCGGGGTTGCTGTTCACCACCGCGCCCACCAGTTCGCCGCCCGCCGAACGGCCGTTGATCGCGATCTTGCCGGCTTTCGTGAACCCTGCAGCGATCAAGCCCTTCGCCACATCGACGAAGTCGTTGAACGTGTTCTCGCGCTTGTCGAGCTTGCCGTCGAGGAACCACTTGTAGCCGAGGTCGTCGCCGCCGCGGACGTGGGCGATGGCGCACGCCCAGCCGCGGTCGAGAAGGCTGATCCGGTTGCTGTTGAACGCCGGCGGAATCGCCATTCCGTAGGAGCCGTAGCCGTAGAGGAACAGTTTTCCAGTACCGTCCTTCGCGAAGCCCTTGCGGTACACGACCGAGACTGGCACCTTCACCCCGTCGCGCCCCCCGATCGTCAGCCGCTCGGTCTCATATTGCGCAGCGTCGTAGCCCGACGGGATCGCCTGGACCTTCCTGACCTCGAGCTCGCGCGTTTCCGGGTGATAGTCGTAGGTCGTCATCGGAGTGACCATCGACGAATAGCCGAGCCGATAGCTGTCGGGCGCGAACTCGGGATTGCCGTGGAAGAAGGCGCTGTAACTCGCTTCCCGGAACGGGATCGGCGCTTCCTCACCCGCATATGTGCGCAGCACCAGCTGATCCAGTCCCTCGACCCGACTGCTGATCGCCAGATGATCGCGATAGGCGGTGAGCCCGGTCAGGTAGACGCGGTCGGACCCTTCGATCACCGTACGCCACTCTTCGGGGTTCGCCGGGTCGGCCTCGGCGATGCGGAAATTCACGTGATCGTCGTTGGTGTGGATCCAGAGCTTTCCGTGCGCGGCGTCGACATGATACTCACGTTTGGGCTTGCGCCGTGAGATCAGCGTCAGCGGCTGCGAGGGGTCGGCCGCGGACACGAACCGCACCTCGCTCGTCGCATTGTCGCCCGTCGCGACGAAGATCAAAGTCCGGTCGTGTGACTTCCCGACGCCGACGGAAAAGCCGAGCTCCTCGGTCTCCTCGTACAACGTGATCGAGTCCGCCGGCGGCGCTCCGAGCCGATGATAGCGCGCGCGATAGCTGCGCCAGTTCTCATTGACCTCGGTGAACACGATTCCGGCGCTGTCGCTGGTCCAAACCGGCTGGCCGATGCCGACTTCGGTCACCGTCTCGATGTCCTTGCCGGTCGCGACGTCGCGGATCCTGAGCTGGAAGCGCTCCGAGCCATTGTCGTCGATCAGCGTCGCGAGCAGCCGCCCGTCGGGGCTCGGCTCGACCGCACCGAGGCGGAAGTAATCCTTGCCCTCGGCTTCGACCGGCTCGTCGAAAATGATCTGATCTTCGCCGCCGCCACCGACGGGCTTGCGGTACCAGGTGCGGTATTGCGCGCCCGGCCGGAACGCCCACCAATAGAAGAAATCGCCGTCGCGGATCGGGACCGACGAATCGTCCTCCTTCACCCGTCCCTTCATCTCCTCGAACAGCGCGTCGATCAGCGCCTGGTGCTGCTTCTCCCAACGGTCGCAATAATCGTTCTCGGCGCGGAGGTAGGCGAGCACGTCCTCGTCATCCACTTCGGGATATTTGGGATCGCGCAGCCAGTGCCACGGGTCCTCGATCGTCACGCCATGGCGCTCGTAGCTGTACGGCCGCTGTTCGGCGACCGGCGGCGTGGAAATTTCGACGGGTTTGTCCATGCGTTCGCGAAAGCAGGATAGAAGCCCGCGCGTCCAGCCCTAATCGGCGATCCGCCGCCGCTTCGACCCTATGCTGCGCCCTCGCGCTTTAAGTTGGGAAATTTCGCCATTTTGGGCGGCGTCTCGCCTCCTGCTCCGCCGCTTCTTTGACCGATTTTGGCGGTTTCGCGGGATTGGCACGGCCCTTGAATAGCATTGGACAGAGCCGCGGCGTTACGCGGCCCGGAAAAAAGGGAGAATTCAAATGTCGGTCCAGTCTTCGTTCAAACGTACTTTCATCGCCATCGCCGCCGCGCTCATGACGAGCACATTGGCGGTCGGCGCCGCCGTTGGCCCCGCGCACGCCAGCGGTACCCTGGTTAAGGTTTCCGCCAATGCGTGACTCGGTACCGTCGCGGGCCGGGATTATGGATTCGCGCCGGTCCGCGGATTTGGTCTCGAAGCTGATTGCGGAGCGCCGCAACCCAGACCCGGCGCTTGTGAGCCACGCCGAAAGGATATCCGCCAAGGTCTACGGCATCATGACCGCGACGACGCTGTTGACCTTCGGAACTCTGGTCGGAAGCTACCAACTGATCTTTCCCCACCAGCTGTTCGCCTAGCCGGCAGGTGCCAGTGAACGCTGGTGTCCGCTTTCCACCCGAAGCACAAATTGAAAGGGAGCCGGCAGCGGCGCACAGGCATCAAATGCCCAGGCGCGTCTGTGGGCTGTGATCAAGGAAACTTGAGGCTCGCGACGACCACCGAGAAGCGGGGATCGGACCTCAGTGGATCCAGGAAGGGATCTACCTTCAGGCTGGCCAGTCCCGCATCCCGTTGTTCCCACGCTTGTTCCAACTCGCTGAACGCTTGATCCTTGTTGCCGAGTTGAGCGTCGATCTGCGCATATTGATAATGAGCTCCATCGCCATACCGGGCAGCGATCGCTGCGCGGTATCGCTCGGCGGTGCCCCGGTCACCGCGGTGGATCGCAAGAAACGCATTTCCCGTCAGGCGGCGTATGTTGTCCGCCGGCAACTGATCGAACACGCCACGGGCTTGCTCGAAATCGCCGCTCACGTACATGGACAACCCCAGCAGTCCCTTAAGTCCGGGTCGTTCCGGAAAGGTTCTGAGAGTTTGCCGGGCATAGTCGATTGCTTCCGGGTAACGCCGAGCCCGATAGAGGGTCATGGTGCGAACCTCACGCGACACCGGGTCGAGCGGGTCTCGCTCAATCGCCTGATCAATCAAGCGCAACGCGTCTGAAGTCCGCCCGAATTGGCTGAGCAATGTCGAATAACTCGCGAGGGCGCGAACATCTGTGCCGGGCTGAGTGAGTGCTTGCCGAAACGCTTGGTCCGCCGCGCGAAGGTTCAGCTGGTTCTGGAAAATTCCGCCCAATGCCGCATACCCAAGCGCGAGATGAGGCTCAATTGCCAAGGCTCGCCGTGCCGACGCAATCGCTTCCGTCTGGCGAGCATGAGCGTCGGCTGAATTGTGAGCAAAAATGCCAGAATAGAAATTGAGCGCAAAAGCCCTGCGGGCGTAGGCTTCGGCATAATTGGGATCGAGGGTAATCGCCGCCTCAATCAATGACAGTGCGTGAAGCAAACCAGTTTCGCTGTCGGGCGTGCCACCTGGAAGCGCTTTGAGAAGCAAATCCTGGGCCGCCGGATTGCGCGTTCCTCCGAGCGACAAAGAGGAGCGGTCCTTCACGCCTAACCGTATGCTGAGTGCTTCGGCCACGCTCGTCGCAATTCCGGACTGGATCTGGAGCACATCGCCGAACGGTCGGTCGAACGTTTGCGACCACAGCTCGACGCCGTCTTGGCCGCCGACCAATTGGGCGCTGACGCGGATCGTGGAGACCGATCGGCGCACGCTCCCGGTGAGGATGTTGGCGACATGGAGCTGCCGAGCGGCACTTTTGGCGTCGGCGTTGCGCAAGATTTCCGAGCTAGTGCGAGCCACGACCTTTAGGTTGGAAATGCGTGACAAGGCATTGCGCACCTCCTCGGCGATGCCGTCCGAGAAATAGGATTGCGCAGGGTCGCCACTGAGATTGGCGAAAGGCAGCACGGCAATGCTGTCCGAAGAGGCGCCGTCACGGCCGAACCAGTACCACCCGCCCGCGCCGAGGACCGCCAAGACGCCGACTCCTCCGCCGACCACAGCTCGCCGACTGACACCTGCCAACGGGGGCGTGGACGGGCGAGTGCCATTCCGGGCGACCGCAGCGATCGACTGGGCGCCGGCCAGCAAAGCGGCGTATCGAGTGTCGCGTCGGTCGCCTTTCCATCCCTGCAGGGGGAGCGCTTGGCTTTCGCCGAATCCCAGCGGCGGATCGACCTTGTCGATGCACACTGGCAGATAAGCGCCACGTTTGAGCGCGCGGGCCGCCTCATCACGAACGAAATGGCCTTCGGGGCCGACCGAGCGCTTGCTCCAGACAACAAGGACACACCGAGCCTCATCGAGGCGTGCCGCGATCGTGTCTCTCCACCTGTCACCAGCACCGATGTCGGCGTCCCACCAAACCGACAATCCATCCGACTGCAGCGCGTCAACGATGAGGCGGACGCGGCTTCGGTCTTCGGCCTTGTATGAAACAAAGACATCCGACATCCGACATTCCCCCGCGCTGTCGGTCAGTCTATTGATCAACGCTGCACTTGCAAATCGATGTCGGCTTTCCGCCCGTTCATGACATTCGCGACTGTCAGCCTTCGACCCATTCCTGCCATTAGCGCCGACGACAGCTTTCCACCCATTGCGGACAGTGCAAAAAGGGCTGTCCTACACCGCAGCTCTGCGCACATAGACTCACGCATGGCGCGGCTGCGATTCGCCT
>JBDTON010000203.1:0-8817 GCA_039933195.1 Sphingomicrobium sp.
GTTCTGGCCCCTCCCGAAAGACGCCTAGGGTCAGCTTTGGGTCGAAAGCGGACATTCGCGTAATGGCAGGAATGGGTGGAAAGCAGACATTGGGCTGCGCGCCCAATTCCCTCTTGGGTCTCTACTAGGTCGTCGGACGCATCACGCTTTTGCCCAATTACTGCAAGCTGCAGCCTGTTCGCCTTGCCTCGCACAGACGCCGGCCATTTGTGTTTGCAGTCGCGACAGCAGGCTGCCGCCGCTGTGCGCCTTGCTCCACTCGCGTAGCTTGTCGCCGAGTCCGGCGACCTTCTTGCGGGTGTTCTGGTAGTAGTTGTCCGGGCTTTTCCCCAGCTCGGCAATGACGGCTTCCGCGGACCTTGCGACTGCCGCTTTGTCGTCCGGGGCGAGGCGCAGCACGGCGCTCGCGTATTTCACAGCCCAGTCGACCCGCGTCGCCGGTCCTTCCGAGGACTCATAGGCCTTGCGGTACCATTCGATCGCGCCGGCCTTGTCGCCCTCGAATTCAGCCGCGGTGGCAAGAAGGCTCATGTAATAATAGGGCTGATCCGACCGATTGAGTTCGGCGAGCAACAGTTTCTTTGCTGCGGCCGGGTCGACATAGGACAGCAAGCCGGCCGCGCTGCCGATTACTGACTGACGGCTAATCTTGTCTTTGGCAGTGTCATCGGCCCACGCGACGCGCTCTCGTATTTTCCTGACCAAGGTTGGCGGAGGTGGTTTGCCACTGGCTAAGGCAAAGGTGAGATCGACGTTCAGCGCGTTAAGACGCTCAGTCAGCGCCAGGCTCTCGTTTGCGAAAATCGCGTCCGCCGCGGCGCTCAGCGAGCGAGAAAGCGCTTCTCGCTCGGGCCCAGCGGGAAGGCCTGCAACGAAGTTGGGCACGTCCGATATCAATTCCCACCGATTGGCCATGATTTCATATCGATTCGCGAGGATCGGCCGCAGGATTTCGCCCAGCCGAGCCTCGTGCGCCGACGTTAGAACGACCCTGCCCTGCCCATCTGGCTGCACAGTTTCCACCAGCGAGAGCAGCTCGAAGCGGCGCTTCAGCGCGGGATCGGGCGCGGCCTCTGCCAGCCGATCGAGGAGCGTGCCGGCTTTGGCCAAATCGCTGAAATGCTTTGGATCGTTGCGCCAATCGAACCCGGCGAGGATGCGCCAGTCATCGGCGCTTAAACTTGCCGTATCGGCTGCCGCCTTGTGAAGCAGGGCTTCGATTGACGTCGTGCGTTTCGCGGCGACCTGCAGCAATCGGGGCAGCTCAGCAGCCATCGTGGTGTTCGAAATACGGGTGACTTCAGTCCGGTCGGGCCGAAGCACGACGACTGTCGGGTAGCCACTGATGCCAAACCGCTCACTCCATTGCTGGGCGCCCCTCGTGTCGCCGTCGAGGTAGACCGGTACGAAGTTCCGTGTTTCAGCGATGAAAGCCGAATCTTTGAATAGTGTGGCCTTCATCTGGGCGCACGGTGGGCACCATTCCGCGCCCCAGTACAGAAGCACAGGCTTTCCGAGTTCTTTAGCCTCAGCGAACGCGTCGTCGACGTCCCCTTGTCGCCAGGCAATCGCATCTGTTTGGGCCACTTTGGCGGGTGTGCCGCCTCGTTCGCATCCGACCAAGGTGAATGCCAAGGTAAGCGCAAGAGCGAAGGTCCTGAGCTGCATGAACAGCCCCCTGCGGAAAGGCTGATCTTGGCGGGGCCGGTGCGATTAGGCAATAGCCGTCACCATTTGCCAGCTACCCGGCCTGGCTGGTTGAATCTCAGTCTAGAATCGCACGGCGCTCAATCCGCATGTGGACGGGTCGTCCATCGACCACCGTGCGAAAGTTGTGCGGGAAATCCACGTCGATCTCTCTGGACTCCGCCAAGTCCTCATCGGGCATCGGAAATGCGATAGTCCGCGCGACGTCGTGAGCAGACCGATTGATGAAGACATAATCGACCCGGACCCGTTTTTCCGAAACAAACAGATCTTCGGAAACCAAGTCGATCTCCCTGCTGCCGGTAAGGACGAGACCGCCCGCTGCCATTTCAGCAACGCTGTCATTGGCTCGCGATGTGCCGGGAATGGGTCCGACCATTGCCACGACGAAGATGATGCGCGCCAGCTTGCAGCCCATCGTTCCGGGCGACTCGTGAGGCTTGGCCATCGTCCTAAGATTCTCTTCTGCAGCCACGATTGTAAGGATTGACCTGCCTCGAAAACAAAGCCCAATTGCCTTTAGTTTGGCTCATTGGTTCGGAGTTGCAATGCCTCGCAATATGCTCGGTGACATCGCAATGAGGCATATAGCCGGCGCTACTAAGGTGGTTCCGCTTGCCGTCCTGGGTCTGGCCGTGGCAGCTGCGCCATTGCCTGCAACGCTTGATCAGGTGGCAGGACGCTATGAGCGGACCTTCACAAATTCGACAGCCGAAGGCGCGCCATACGAAAGCACAGACTTAGTCGAAATCCTTCCGATTGCCGGCTCACATTCGACAGCAGTCCTGAACCTCAAAATGAATTTCAGAAATGGTCATAGCTGCGAACTATCGGGACCCGCTCGGATGTACGGTACGAACCTTGTTTATGTAGAACGGTCGAGGTCGTCCGAGCTAGGGCCCTGCACACTTCGTTTGTGGCGCGACAACGACCACATACGCTGGGCCGACAACAATAGCTGCCTTCGCAATTGCGGCATGCGCGGAAGTCTCGCGTCCGGCGCTATTTCTTACGCCAACCGACGCCCGTTGACGCCTGCAGAGGTTCGGGCCCGGATTCGCACTCTACGCAATCGTGCTTTTTGAGCCTGAATCCATAGCCGGGGCGTTGTTGATAAATAGCGAGAATCCGGCATGCTTGCCGCAGGAAGATCAGCCCAGCACTGACTATAAAGACTTTGAGACTAGCTTTCGTGAGGCTTACATTTCGATCGATGGATATGATCTTTCAGGTGCTTATTCATTGCTATTTCAGAGCCGCCATACGCGGCTTGAATGAAGGGCGGTTTGTTTTCGGCTAGCGCGTCCGACTCATAACCGGCGCCGGTTTGAGATGACGACGGATTTGGGTTGGGCTGATCGCAGGCTTTCTTCTCCTCTGGCTGCTGCTCTGTTGCCCGGTCATCCGACGCCGCTGGTTGGGAGGGCGTTGCCGCAGTAGCTGCGGGATTGGTTGATTGCACCGGAATGGCGACTTCGCTTGCAGCACGGTTTGGAACTTGGGCCGAAGAAGCCGTCGCCGGAACTACCAACGCCGCGACTGACAAAAAGCATTTCATGTTGCCTCCAAGGTCCGATTTCGCTGCCCTTATTTCAATTAGCACATCTGCGTGCAAATTGGCGACCATCCGCTCATGTCTGCTTTGGGTCGATTGCTGCCACTTACTTGACACTCAAACATCTGAAGCTTCTTCTGCCTTTCCTCACTCCACGATGGCGGGGGGTCATGGCTGAGGCTGAAAGGCGAGCAAGAAGGCGCTCGGCATCCGCGAAGATCGGACGGACCTTGCCGCTGCTTCAACGATATTCCAGACACCTCCGAGGCCGACTGACGACCTTTGGCCTTGCTACGGCCGTCGCCGGTCTCGCGTGGGCCTTTTACAATAACGACGAGTTGCAATCGAAGGTCTGCACTCTCCCACCCACCCAGCCTTGGCTTTCAGACACTTGCGGATCGATCGGCTTCGGCGGGCGACCGAACCGCGCGGAACGGTTGGACTGGCAGGCGGTGGCGACGCGCCCGGGCGACTGCGCTGCTTTGAGCGCGCACATCGTGAAATATCCCTCGGGTGTGTACCGCCAGCAGGCGCGCGATCTGTTCGAGGCGCGTCATTTTTCGCCGCAGGGTCCGTGGCTCGCCGGGCAATCGACCATAGATATCTACCAACCGCGGGGCAGTCTGGCGTCCGCCAGTGAGACGGCCGCCAGGCAGGCAGCGATCGCTAGTGGCAACCGTCTCGCTGAGCGCGAATGCCGGAAGCAATCGGCCGCTCTCCAAGCCCGCTTTGTCAGTGCCGATGCGACGCCTGAAGACTGGAGCTGCGATCCCATCGGCGGCGGAACCGTGTGCGGTTTCCACGGCCACGCCGCTTGCAGGATCGAAACTCCGGTCGAACTCTGTGGCGCGGCACGATGAGGCTTTGCATTCTCGCCGCTGCAAGCGCGCTTGCCATATTGATGCAGGCCGCACCAGTGGGGGCGCAGCCACAGCGGCAGGTGAGCGGCCTGTCGCCGGCGACGCACCAGATCGTCGTTCAGACTCTCTTTGCCGCGTCGGCTACCCTGGCGGCCGAAAGGCGCGCCAACGACGACCAGGTGTTCGCCTTGCGCCGCCAGATTGAAGCCCTTCAGGGCAAGGTGGCACAGTCCGCTGCCGAGCGCGCCGCGTTCAAGGCAAAGTACGCGGCCCTGCAGCGAGAATATCTCGACAGGCTCGCTGAACGTGATCGGGATTATGCTTTGGAAATCGCTGCCTTTCGAAGCTCCGTGGAGGATATTGCCTCGCGTCCCGAAGGGGCGGCGGCGCTTGAGCAATATAATGCCGGACATCAGGTGGAGGCTTTGCAAATCCTTGACCGCCTGGCTGACGCGGAGCAGCGTGCCGCCAACATTAGCATGGGCGCGAAGCGGCGTGACATTGCCGCCTTAGCCAAGGATGCGCGCGACAAAGGGAAGGTAAGCACCGCCGACGTCGTCGCCCGCTACGAAGAGGTCACACGGCTCGACCCGGGCGTGTCGCGCGATTGGTTCATCCTGGTCGTTTTTTACCAACAAGTCGGCCGGACCGAGGATGCTCGCATCGCCGTCGAACACGCGCTCCAAAATGCCACCGACGATTACGATCGCTGGGCAGCACTGGTTGCGAAAGGTAATTTTGAATCGGGGCTTGGCAATCAAAAAGAGGCCGCGGAAAGTTTCCGCGCCGCTCTGCTCCTGGCGCGTGCGCGCGCTTCCGCCCACCCCGACTGGGAAGACCGACAGCGCGATCTCGGTTTCAGCCTGAGTGGGATGGGCGACGTCCAGCGCGGCCTTGGCGATTTAATTGGGGCGAGAGCATCTTACCGTGAAGAGGCGACGATAGCTCGAAGGTTGGTTGACGCAGCCCCAGATTCGTCGTCGCGGCAGGGTGACTATTTAATGGCGCTCCTTGGCGAGGGAGGCGTCGAGCTTGAAATTGGCGACGCTAACGCCGCTCAAAAGAGCTTTGAGGAGGGACTCCGGATTGCCCGAACACTCGTTGGAGGCGAACCCGATTCCCTGGAAAAGAGGAACGACCTAGCCCGCGCTCTTCAAGGTCTCGGCGATGTGCTGTTGTTCCAGAAGCAGCGAGCGAGTGGGCTGGCGGACTATCGCGAGAGCCTCGCTATTCGGCGCCATCTCGTGGCGTTGGATCCCAGTTCGGCGGCTCGCCGCGCTGACTTGGCAACTATCCTGATGGTGATCGGCGATAGCCAGCTCGCGCAGGGCGATAAGGCCGAAGCACGGAAGTCGCTCGAGGAAAGCCTAGACATCCGCCGACGGCTGGCAGCGTCCGACCACAGCTCGGCAGTTCACCAGGGTAACGTTGGGATAGGCCTTGAGCATTTTGCTCAGCTGCAGGCGCAAACCAACAATTTGGAAGGGGCGCGCTCCTCATATCTGGAGGCGATCGCTATCAATCGCCGCGTTGCGGAGGCCGATCCTGAGTCCGCTCAGAAAGCAATTTTCCTAACGGACTCTCTCGAGAAATTCGGCGATTTTCAGAGCGACCGCGGCCAGCTGGCGAGTTCCCACGACCTGTTCTCGCAGAGCGTGGCGATCCGCCGCCGTCTCGCCGCTAAGGACATCGGCTCGGTGTCCCGCCAGAGCGATCTGGCGTGGGCTCTTGCAAAGCTCGGCGCAATTCAAAGGAAACAGCGCGACTTTGCCCGAGCTCGCCTGTCCTACCAGGAAAGCCTCGATCTTCGCCGCAGGCTCGCACTGGCTGATCCAGCCGCGGTCGAGATTCAGCGCAATGTCGCGATCGCTGCGGAACGCGTCGGCGACGTGCAATATGACCAGTTCGATTTCCCCGGCGCCGTTAAATCCTACCGTGAAACCGTTGACGTCTTTCGCCGGGTCGCGTCCGCAAAAAGCGATGCAGTGGACGCTCGGCGCGATCTCGCTATCGGTCTCGAACGGCTTGGCGATGCCCAGCGGGCTCGAAAGCAGCAGCCGGACGCCGACGCTTCATATCGTGAGCAGTTCGACATCTTGCGAGCACTAGCAAGCTCATCGGACCTGCCGATGTATCAACGCGATTTGCGCGATGCCCTTCGCCGAGCCGGGGACAGGCAAATGGAGAACGCCGATTTCGCCGGTGCCAGGGCCTATTATCAGGAAGGCATGACGATCGGTCGCCGGGTCGCCCCTTCAGCTGCGGACGACCAGCATGGCCTGGGTTCGCTTCTATCGGTGTTCGGCAATCTGCAGCTGAAGGAGGGCGACCTTCGGGGAGCGCAACTTTCGTTCATCGAATGTCTGAAGATCCGCGAGCGGATTGCGGCGTCGGAGCCCCACTCGAACGAGGCCCAGGCAAACGTGGCGTTCGGATTCCAGAATTTGGGCGATCTCGCTTTGGCCAAAAAGGATTGGGCCGGTGCTCTGGTTGCCTACGGGAAGACCCTCGGTATTTCCCGCACGCTAGCGATGGCGGACCCGAGCAACACCGACAAGCAGAACGATGTTTCCGACTCACTCAGCCTGGTTGGGGCAGTCCAGCTTTCCCAGCAGGATCTGACGGGCGCAGCCTCATCATTTACGGAAGCCCTCGCGATTGCGCGCAAGATGTCGGCGATTGACGCTGACAACGATTACACCAGGCGCGAGCTCGGCATCGCCTTGGACGGCATGGGGCAGGTCCTCATGCTCAAGGAGGACCTGACGGGGGCCCGAGCCGCTTACGAGGAGAGCCTTTCTCTGCGTCGCAAACAGGTCACCGCGCATCCCGGCTCGACTGAAGAGCGATATTACCTTGCACTGACTCTGCGCCATATCGGCGACCTGGAAGAAAAAGCTGCCAACTTTTCTGCAGCCCGCGCGGCCTGGACCGAGGGGCTTGAGATTGTCAGCAAACTCACGGCGCTGGCACCGACGAACACAGTCTGGAAGCAGGCCGCGGGCCAAATCGGCGAGCGGATCAGCCGCCTGCCGCTTTAGCATGTCGAGTCTTCCCGGTTCTGAAGCGGTACGGAGGGCAGTTCGCGCTCTTGCGTCCGAGGGCGTCGAATCCGACGCCGCTTTCGACCTCGTCGCGCCCGCTTTGGTTCAATTCGGGGAGGACGATCTTGCCGAACGGGTCATGCTAGCGGCCGGCGACGAGCCGTGCGAGGGGATCGCGACCTTCCTCAACATCGCCAGTTGGGATGTCTCGCCGGCCGCGGAATCTCAAATTTTCCGAACGATCGAAAATTGGCTGGCCGAGGCGACAGACCTCTACCGAGTGCAGGTGGCGCTGCGCATCGAGATCATCCCGTTCAGCAAGAAAGGAGCCGATCCCAGAATCCTTATGCAGGTGCTGGACAACGTCGCGGCAAAGTTTCCAGAAACGGCGCCACGATGCCGTCATGTCCTCGAGCAGGCCGCCATTCTGAAGACTTGGGAGGAGAAAAGCGACGGGCCAACTGGGTGACTTCTGTGGACTCGAGTGGCAGCAAAGGGTCGAAAGCGGATATTAGCGGGGGCGACTAGTCGACCGTGTGCTTTTTCTTCCTCGACGCACCCTTCTTCCGCCCGACGTAGGCATACCAGCCAGCAACCGTGAGCCCGAGTGCGACAGGTAGAACCCTGTGATGCAGGTGATCGCCCACATTAGCGACATTGGCGGCTGGGTGTCGTCTGCGCGCGATGTAAGGCTAGCGCCGCAAAGAGCCCTGTCAGAGCTGAGGCGGGCAGATAGGAGTACCGAACGGCAAATCGGAAGACGGACCACCATGTCGGCGATTCATAGACCACGCCCCACTCCCTCCACTAGTGAGCTGATGTCCGCAACGGGTGGAAAGCGGACGTTAGCTCGTCGGAGATCGCCACTTGGAGAACGTGACGAGCTTACCTTTTGACGCCCACCAGACTCGCCGGGCATCGGGAATGAATGCGTCGGCCTTTGGGTCGTTGCCCGAATTCAATTTCCACGATTCGAAACGCTCATTGTCGAACACATATCCGCCCACCCGAGCCTCGAACCGGAAGGTGATGTAGTCTGTCCAGTGAGCGCCACACGAGACGCCGTTCTCGATTGTGAAATACGAGCCTTTGATAGCGATGTGTTGGTCTTCAAATGGATCGCACCCGTTTCCCGCGAGCCCAGCGCCATCAGCCGTCGCTATGACTTTGTCATTACGGCCTACAGGCACATATCCGCCACTTGGACGAAGTTCGAAGATTAGCAGTGGCCGATCCGGCGCTACGCCCGCTGACGTGAGGTAGCGCTCGCTTTGTAACTCCTTTCGGGAACGAAGAGCCACGAACTGGAATCGGCGATCGCCTACCGTCGAACTTGTTGATGTCAGCACGGCATAGCCACTCGGAAGCTGCCGCAGGATGCTGCTTGGCAGATCGCCAGCGGCTGCGGGCGATGTGCCGCCAAGTAACAGGCTCACGGTGGCGGCTCGAAACAACGTGAGAAACATTCGCCACCTTGCCCTGTCATTTAACGTCTGCAACCGTTCGAGCTAACGTCCGCAATAGGTCGAAAGCGGACTCTAGGCCAGCGGCAGCTTTGGGTGGAAAGCGGACATTAGTAGGCGGCGAGGCATCAAGCATCAGATCGACATACTCCGGACCCGTAGCGAGCGTTGATAGCCATGTGTGAGCG
>JBDTON010000204.1:0-5611 GCA_039933195.1 Sphingomicrobium sp.
CTGTTCGTTCACGGCGGGCTGAGCGCCGAATATTCCAAGCTGCCGATGGATGAGATAAACCGCCGCGTCGCCGCCGCGATGGCGACCGCCGACGAAGGCCCCAAATCGATCCTCACCGACCCGCTCGGTCCCCTCTGGTATCGCGGACTAGTCAGCCGTGACGCGGATGCCGAAGCCGAGCGCACCGAGAACGCCCGCGCGGCGCGCACCGCCGAGCGTCCGACGATCGACGAGGAACTGAGCACCATCCTCGCTGCCTACGGAGCCAAGCGTCTGGTGATCGCGCACACGCCCATCCTTTCGGGAATCGCGATCACCAACGGCGGCCGCCTCGCGCGCATCGATACCGGGATTTCGCGCTATTACGGCGGTCCGCTGACCTGGCTCGAGATCGTCGGAGACCAAATGATTCCGCATGTCGCGGGGAGGCCGACGTCATGAACTTGAGGCTCATTGCAACTATGGCATGCCTGGCTCTGGCGATTGCCGGACCGGCGCGCGCTGAGCAGCCGGCCAAGACGTTGTTCACGGTTGCGGACCCGATCCATATCGTCATCCAGGCCCCGCTCTCGACCATCATCCGCAAGCGCGAAAGCGAAGGCCGGATTGCGGGGACGCTCACCGATCCCGCCGGCCAGAGCCTCCCCGTCAGCCTCGCGCTTCGCGGGATCACCCGCCGCACTTCCGAAGTGTGCGACTTCCCGCCCCTCCGCGTCGACTTCACCGCACCGCCCGCCGCGACTTCGGCGTTCGCCGGCCAGAGCAAGCTGAAGCTCGTCACCCACTGCCGCAACTCGCAGTCATTTCAGCAATATGTGCTGCTCGAATATGCGGCCTACCGGATGTTCAACCTGCTTTCGCCGCGAAGCTTCCGAGTGCGTCTCGCGAACATCGATTACCGCGATGGCGACGGCCGTCCGATCGCCTCCCGCGTCGGGTTCTTCATTGAGGACCTGGGTGACGTCGCACGCCGCAACGACACCCGCGAGACGCACGGTGGAGAGCGCATCCCGGTGGCGGACCTCAATCCGGCGGATGCCGCGCGCTACGCGCTCTTCCAGCACATGATCGCCAACCACGACTGGTCGATGCGCGCCGGACCGCCGGGCGACGATTGCTGCCACAATGCCAAGCTGATCGGCGCGCTTGGGCCCGGCTCGGTCACGCCCATCCCCTACGACTTCGATTTTTCCGGATTCGTGAACGCGCCTTATGCCACCGCCCCGTCCGAGCTCGACATCGCCGACGTTCGCCAGCGTTTCTACCGCGGCTATTGCATGCACAACCAATATGTCGTCGCGGCAGCCCGCGAGATGCGCGCGCTGCATCCGCAAATCATCGGCGTTCTCGGCCAGGTTCCGGGGCTGGAGCCGGCGACGCGGCAGCGCGCAGGTGCCTATCTGGAGAAATTCTTCACCGACATCGGCACCGATGCCGACGTCGGTTCCAAGGTGCTCAACCGCTGTCTCAACTAGACTAGGTCTTCTCCGTTTCGACGACGACGGCCGCCACGGCGATCGCCTCCGGATGGGTCGCGGGATCATAATCGCTCATGTAGCGCTTCATGCCCGCGCGCTCGCCATATTCGGTCATCCACAAGACGATGAACGTATAGTTGAACGCGATCGTCAGCAGCGCCGCAAGCTCTACCGCGCCGATCCCGGCCGACAGCCCGATCGCCACCGCGAGCAGGATGAACAGTGCGTCGCCCGAGCTCTTCAATGAGTTGCGGAACCGCACCGCGCCGGCGATTCCCGCAAGCGAGAAAGCCAGCGCCAGCGAATTCTGGACGATGATCACAATGCCCGTCACCACCATCGGCAGCACCAGAATGGTGTTGATCAGCGACTGGTCATATTCCTCGTCGTTGCGGATTCCCATGTAGACCCAGCTGACCGGCAGCGACGTCATCAGCGCCCCGATGACCGCGACGGTGAGCCAGAAGATGCTCTGCCCGAGGTTGCCGACATGGGCGGCGCGAATCGCTTCGGTCGCTTCCAGCGGGTTCTTGGCCGGCTGGGCGATCAGTTGCTCTACGCCACCGATCGGCAGCCAGCCGGTAATCGTTGGCCAGATTTTGATCGCCGCGAAGACGACGATACCGATGACCGCATAATAAATGGTGAGCTGAATCAGCAGCTTGCTCGCACGCATTCAGTTTCCCCCTTGAAGCAGCGCCTGTCGGCTCAGCCTACGCGATCCCCCGCCCCACTGCAAAAGCCTCAGCCGTCGTGATGCTTGTGGTGGTGGTGATCGCCGTCTTTCGCTTTCGGCACGTGATAATCCTTGATCGGCTGGAGCACCCCGTAACGTTCCTTCAGCGGCTCGTGGTCGAGTGGCGGCCAGGGAATGTCGGCTAACGGAAGCTCCGTGTCGGGCACCCGGTCAAGAAAGTCGCGCAGGAGCGTGAGCCGCCCGCGCGGCTGGTCGTTGAAATCGACCAGGGTCCACGGCGCGAAATCGGTGTGCGTCGCCGCCAGCATCATCTCGCGGGCTTCGGTGTAATCCTCGTAATGCTCGCGCGCCTCGACATCGATCGGCGAAAGCTTCCAGCGCTTCATTGGATTGTACAGGCGGTTTTCAAACCGCTCCTCCTGCACCGACTGATCGCAGCACAGCCAATATTTGAACAACAACATGCCGTCGTCGACAAGGTGCCGTTCGAACTCCGGCGCGGCGTTGAGGAAATCCTGGGTCTGCTCGGGCGTGCAAAACCCCATGACCTTCTCGACTCCGGCGCGGTTGTACCAACTGCGGTCGAACAGCACGATCTCGCCCTTGGCCGGAAGATGCTCGACGTAACGCTGGAAATACCATTGCGTGCGCTCGCGTTCGTTGGGTCCGGGCAAGGCGACGACGCGGCACTGGCGCGGGTTAAGCACCCGCGCGAACATGTCGATCGACCCGCCCTTGCCTGCGGTGTCGCGACCCTCGAAGACGATGACCATTCGCTGGTCGGTTTCGGATACCCAGCGCGCCATTTGGCTGAGCTCCTTCGCCAACGGCTTGAGGAGGACTTCATACTCCTCCTGCGTGAGCTTGCTTGATCCGCTCATTGGGCCCCCTTGCCGCACAACTCTGGCACGAGGTTCGGCGGATTGGAACCATTGTTGCGAAGCGCGTGTCCGCGCAGGATTCGGCGGCTCTAAAGCACGCATGCCCCGGCCCGTTCGACCGGGGCATGCGTGTTTTCGATTAGAAGACTAGAAGTTGCCCTCGCCGGTTGTCTGTCCGGAGCCCTGGCTTTCAAAGCTCGGCTGATTTTGCCCGCTCGAGCCGGACTGGCTTTGGCCGCTGCTTCCGAACTCGCTCTGGCTCTGGCCCCAGCCGAACGCGCTCGATCCGCCGGTGTCGTTCTGCAGCACCTTCTGCAGGATTTCCTTGCCGCGGTCGGCGAGCTGGCGTTGCGACTGCAGCGCCTGCTCGAAAAATTCGCGGGCCTGATCGTCCTGCGCATCCTTGAGGTAAATCTGGCAATTCTCAGCGCCCTGCAACGCGTGATACAGAATGGAGATCACATTATAGGTTTCGTTCTTGGTGCCGGTCTGCTGGCTCTCGTTCGGGCTTTGCATGCTCACTGGTCTCCATCCTTCGGGGGTTTGGGCAGGGCCGAAGCGCCCTGTCCGTCAATGCTGAAACGCCCGAGAGGCGCGCACGCTTCACGCAATCGGCGAATGGAGCTCCTTTTATGGCTGAGGCCCCGGAGCATCCGGCTGGAGGTGCCTCTGGAGAAGCTTTAAGGCGTCGCGCGTGGCTCAGCACCTCAACCCCATTCGCGAGTGGCACGACGTCACCAGCGAGCAGTTCGAACGCGACATCCGGCCGCTCGGTCAGCCGGCCGTTTTGCGCGGTTTGGGGCGCGACTGGCCGCTCGTTCGGCACGGCTTGGAGTCGGTCAAGGAAGCGATTGGGTATCTGATCGCATTTTACCGCGGCCAGCCCGTCTCGGCGATCACGGTGCCGCCATCGGAGCGCGGCCGCATTTTCTACAACAACGACATGACCGGCTATAATTTCTCGCGGACGCAGGAGGATCTGCGCAACGTGCTTGCCGCGCTGTTGAAAGCCGCGGAGGCGCCGGACGGTCGAGCCATCGCCATGCAGGCCATTCCCGCGCAGGAGACCCTCCCCGGCTTTACCGCCGTGCATCCGATGGCGCTGGCGCCCGGAACCAGCCCGAACCTGTGGATCGGCAATGCCGCGATCGTCGCTCCGCATTATGACCTATGGGAGAATATCGCCTGCGTCGCTGTCGGCCGCCGCCGCTTCATCGTCTTCCCGCCCGAGCAGCTGGAAAATCTCTACGTCGGTCCGATCGACAATACTCCGGCGGGAGCACCGGTGAGCATGGTCCCGCTGATCGATCCCGATCTCGACCGGTTCCCGCGCTATTCCCAAGCCCTCGAGGCCTCGCAGACTGCCGAGCTCGGCCCCGGAGACGCCATTTATATCCCTTACATGTGGTGGCACGGCGTGCTCGCGCTCGAGCCGTTCAACATTCTGGTGAATTACTGGTGGAGCGCCGCGCAGCCCCGGTCCGAGGTTCACCCCGCGACCGCGCTCGTGGCCGCTCGGCTCGCTTTCATGGACTTGCCGGAGGAGCAAAGGCGCGTCTGGCGCGAGATGTTCGATCACTACGTGTTCCGCGGCGGCGAGGCTGCGATGGCGCACCTCCCGGCGCACGCTCGCGGGATCCTCGGCGAGCTCGACGACCGCCAGATCGCCGCCGCCAAGCAGATGCTCGCCAGCGCCTTCTCGGCACGCTGAGTAGGCGACGATGCACCGCCTGTTCGTCGCCATCCGCCCGCCGGAGGATATCCGCGACCTCCTGATCGACGCGATGGACGACAGTCCGGACTTCCGCTGGCAGGATGAGGAGCAGCTGCATCTGACCTTGCGTTTCGTTGGCGAAGTCGAGCGGCCGCTCGCCGACGATCTCGCCGCCGCGCTCGGCAGCGTCCGCGCGGGGCGGTTCGCGGTGCGCGTCCACGGCGTCGGCCGCTTCGAGCAGCGCAGCGGCGGGGCGCTGTGGGCCGGCCTCGAACCGAAGGAGCCGCTCGGCGCCCTCGCCGCCAAGGTCGAGCGCGTGTGCCAATCGGTGGGCCTCGAGGCCGAGCGTCGCGCCTATCACCCTCACATCACCCTCGCCCGCTGGAAAGGCCGCCAGACACGCGAGATCGCCGGCTTCCTCGAACGCAAGCGCGGCCTTGTCTCGGAGCCGTGGGAAGTCCACGCCTTCATCCTCTTCGAAAGCCGTCTCTCGCGCCATGGCGCGCATTATGAAGAGGTCGCGTCTTATTCCCTCGGCTAGGAGCGCCGCCGCGCAGCGCCCCGTTCCGCTGGCAATTTCCGCCTCAGCACCCATATCGCGCAGGTCCGCGTTGACCGCGGGCGCTCCCTCGCGCTAGTTAGAACAAAGCTGGAACGAAACCACTGCGATGCTGACCCATATTTCGGTCCGGGGTGCCCGGGAACATAATCTCAAGGGGATAAACGTCGACATCCCGCGGGAGTCGCTGACGGTCATCACCGGCCTGTCGGGTTCGGGGAAGAGCAGCCTCGCGTTCGACACCATCTACGCCGAGGGGCAGCGCCGCTACGTCGAGAGCCT
>JBDTON010000205.1:0-4882 GCA_039933195.1 Sphingomicrobium sp.
TTCGCGCTTACCAGTAGCGGTAGTGAACCACGTTCAGCACGCGGCCGGTGCGGATGTTCACCAGCAGCAAATCGTTGCCATAGCGGATCCAGCGCAGCCAGCGGCCGTGCGGGGTCTGCAGGTGATAGGCGCGGTAGTCGCTGATGTAGTAGCGCGAGCCGTAGAATGACGGCTGCAGCCGGTAGCCGACGTTCACCGGGCGGTAGCGCCAGTTGCGCATCGGAGCGATGTAGGCACTACGATTGCGGCCGACCGTGTTGCGGCGGACCTGACTTACGGCGCGACGGTCCTGACGCACGTTCTGCCGGACCTGGCGCACGACGCGACGGTCCTGACGCACGTTCTTCCGGACCTGGCTTACGGCGCGACGATCCTGGCGCGCATTCTGCCGGACCTTCTGCACGTGCTTCGCGGCGATGCGCTCACGCTCGGTTCGGTCATTGCGCTGGGCAGTCGCGGCCGTGGGGACGATGATCGCCGCCATCGCCGCCAAGAGTATAAACTTACGCATCGTCATTCTCCTTGGTCGCGCGACGCGGAAATCCGCGGCGCGCATGTCCCGCTTGGGTGTACTAGTCGCACAGGACGGATGAACGGGGCCGATACTGGCCGCTCATCAAGCAGAAAGGCGGCGGGAGACGGGAAAGTTCCCGCGATGCGGGCCGGCCGTGGGGTCTTCGTTTTCGTCAGGACTTTGGGCCCCGTCTCGCCAAGCTTTCGCGGATAGGCAATTTCCTGCGCGGTGGGGATGATCTTGGGCATCGGGCAGTATCCCTCCGTAGGCAGGGACCCAGCCCCACCAGAAGAGGCACATCTCACTTATGTCATTTGGTCCCGTGTAGGACAGCCTTTCTTAGCTGCCTGTCCTTGAAACCCGGGACTGGACTGCGTTAAGCCGAAGTGGGGTGCAGGCAGGGGGGCCGCGCGTGCAGGACAGGGACCTAACCACACCGTCGATCGATCCGGTCAGTGACATCCTCAAATGGATATTGCTGGTCGTTGCGATCATCTGTTTCGGCCTTCTCGGTTGGGCGACAGTCCTCACATACGAGAAGGCGCCTCCACACCCGCAGGCGTTCACGGACGGCGCCGGCAACCTGATCATGACCGCTGATGACATCGTCGCCGGCAAGGGCGGTTTCCAGAAGGCCGACCTGATGGATTACGGGAGCATCTACGGGATGGGCTCCTATTTCGGGGAGGATTATACCGCTTCGACGTTGGTGCGCCTCGGCGTGCTCACGAAGCAAAGCCTTGCCAATTCCGGCGCAACGCCGCCGAACACTGTAGCTCCGGCCAATCAATCACTTGCTACTACCGGCCCTGCCGGAACGCCGCCCCAGCCGCCTACGCCTCCAGCAGCTTCAGCGCGCGAGGCACTCTCAGACGCGGCGGTTACGGCGACCATGCAGAAGCAGCTTCAGGGGATCGATCTCACGCAGACCAAAGTGGTGCTTCCGGACTCTGTCGCGCAGGCCGTTCGGCAATTGCAGGGTGAGCTCGCGACTAAGCTCAACACGGTGAATCTCTCTGCCGGCTGGGTGCCGGCGAAGAGTCTCGATCCGGCGTTGCGCGTCCAGACCGCTGACTTCATCATATATTCCGCGATGACGACCGTGGCGCGACGCCCGGACCACCCGAACACATCGTGGACCGAGAACTGGCCCTATGAGCCGTCGGTCGGCAACACGCCCACCACCAACACCTTCCAATGGACCTGGATCAGCTTTTGCTTCACCTTCTTTTCGATGGGCTTCGTGCTGTGGCTCTACCGGGCCTATCTCGACAATCCAGACGATGCGCCGAAAGAGACCGGCCTCGCGACCTATCACGCGCTGACCCCGAGCCAGGTGAAGACCGGGAAATATTTCATCGTCGTCGCGCTCGTGTTTCTCGCGTCGCAAGGCGCGGGCGCGATTATGGCGCACTCCTACTACGATCGTGAGACGTTCTACGGCGTCCAGCTCAACTATTTTCTCCCCTACAATTTCCTGCGGAGCTTCCATATCCAGGCGCCGATCATCTGGATCGGCCTGGGCTGGATCGCGAGCGGGCTGTTCATCGCTCCGGCGATCGCCGGCGGGCGCGAGGCGAAGGGCCAGGGTTTCCTCGTCGATCTCCTATTCTGGGTTTCGCTGTTTGTCGTCACGGCGGCGCTCACCGGTAATTACCTTGGAATCCAGGGCGTGATCGACAAAGGCTGGTTCTGGTTCGGCAACCAGGGGCTCTCCTACATCCAGCTCGGCCGGTTCTGGCAGATCCTGTTCTTCATCGCACTGTTGAGCTGGAGCGGGCTGATGTTCCGCGCACTCTGGCCGTCGCGAGATGTGCTGGTGGAAGCGACCCGGCAATTCTGGACCGGCGCTATCCGCCTCGAGCATCTCATCTGGGCAGCCACCATCAACGTCGCGGTCCTCTACGCCTTCGGAATGATTCCGCTGACCGGGATCGAAAAGTCCTTCACTCTCACGGACTTCTGGCGCTGGTGGGTCGTTCATCTGTGGGTCGAGCAATCGTTCGAGTTCTTCGCCGTCGCGATGAGTGCCTATCTGCTGATGTCGCTCGGCCTCGTGTCGCGGAAGCTTGCCGAACGATCGGTTTATCTCGAGCTGATCCTGATCTTCATGGGCGGCGTGCTTGGCACTGGGCACCACCTCTATTGGGCCGGCGGTCCGAGCATGTGGGTGCCATTAGGCTCGATGTTCTCGTTCATCGAAGTTCTGCCGCTTGTGCTCCTGATCCTCGAGGCGATCTCGCAGCACCGGGCGATCAAGCAGGCTACAGGAACGGAGGGCTTCGATTACGGCCTGGCGTATCTCTTCATCCTCGGCTCCGCCTTCTGGAATTTCGTCGGTGCCGGGGTGTTCGGCGGCGGCACACTGAACGCGCCGCTGGTCAATTACTACGAGCATGGCACCTTCCTCACGCTCAATCACGCGCACACATCGCTGTTCGGCGCGTTTGGATTGCTGGCGCTCGGACTGATCTACTTCTGTCTGCGCTACCGCGCCGGACCCGGCGCTGTTTTTGACGAGCGGCCCGGGCGCATTGCCTTTTGGGCCTACAACCTCGGGCTGCTGATGTGGATATTCCTGCACTTCTTCCCGATCGGCTGGCCGCAGCTCAACGCCGTCTTTGAGCATGGCTATGCGTGGGCGCGCAGCCAAGCGTTCTATGATCAGACACGGTTCTGGCAGTGGATGCGGCTTCCGGGAGACGTCGTATTCTCGGCGGGAACGGTGATCATGGCGTGGGACTTCCTCGTGAAGCTGCGGCGGCCGCGCGGCAGCATTCAGGAGCCAGGCACCCGCGCAGCCGCTGCTCCCGCAGAGTGATGTGCTGAAGCGATAACAGTAGAGGCGCTGCAGAATGAGTGGGTCTGCCGACCGATCAGGCGTGCAACCGACTGTCACGCGTGGGCAGCAGATGCTTGCATTGCGTAAGAAGCGAATGGCCGAAGCGCATCCGTTCCTTCGGGGGGGATTCAGACCGTTCTTCTTCGGCGCGGGAGTTTGGGCTTTCCTCGCGATCACTCTGTGGCTGTGCGAACTCGCGGGGAGGATCAGCCTTCCGACGCGCTTCGAGGGCGTTGGTTGGCACCGCCATGAAATGTTGTTCGGCTTCATTGGCGCAGCAGTATGCGGATTCCTTCTAACGGCGATCCCGAATTGGACTGGTCGCCTTCCGATTGCGGGACGGCCATTGCTGGCGCTTTTCGGACTGTGGGCTGCAGCACGCCTTGCCGTGCTATTTTCATCGATAACCGGCCTCTGGCCAGCGGCAATTCTCGATGTCGGGCTGTTTGTCTTGCTCGCGATTCTTGCTGCCCGCGAGGTGATCGGCAGCAAGAACCGCAACGTGCCCATCGTGGGCCTCGTGTTCGTTTTCGGTTTGGCGGATGCAGCCGACTATGCCGAAGCGGCCCGCTTGATTTCTGGAGGGCTCGGCTGGCGAGGGGCCATCGCAGTTATGACAATCATGATTTCAATGATCGGCGGCCGGATCATCCCGTCCTTCACGCGCAACTGGATGGTCAAGAAAAGGGAGACTCGGGCGCTGCCGACCCAGCCGCAGAGCCTTGACGCCTTGGTGATTGCGGCGACCGCGCTTGCGCTTCTTTTCTGGCTTGTCTTCCCCATCCGACAGCTGACTGGTTGGATGCTGCTGCTCGCCGCCGCCGCGCAGCTCGTTCGGCTTTTGCGCTGGGGCGGGATGCGAACAATGAGCGATCCGTTGGTGCTGGTGCTTCATGCCGGCTACGCCTGGGTTCCGGTCGGCCTGCTGCTGCTCGGGCTGTCGGTTGCCGGGGCCGATGTTCCGCGAAGCGCGGGCGTGCACGCGCTGACCGCCGGAGCGATGACGACGATGATCCTTGCGGTGATGAGTCGCGCCAGTCTCGGCCACACGGCGCGGGAGCTGAAGGCCTCGCCAATGACCGTTGGCTCATATGCATGTGTTACGGTCGGCACATTGCTGAGGGTCGCCGCTTCTCTTGGTCTCGGTTCCTACGGCGTCATGCTCAATCTGGCCGGTGCATTCTGGGGGGCGGCGTTGTTGTTCTTTGTGATCGTCTACTTTCCAATCCTCTGGCGACCGCGCCTCGGGGAGGAGAGATAGCCAGACAAGAGGAAAGGCCCCGCATCGCTGCGGGGCCCTCTCTTTTTCGCCATTCCCGCGAAAGCGGGAATCCCGATGTCTTTGAAAGAAGGTGCGGGACCCCCGCCTTCGCGGGGGTGACCGGCTAATCAATCCGCATCATCCCCCGTGAGGAACGCTGGAGCGAACGCAGGCGCGGGACCTTCGTCGCCACCGCTCTGACGCTCGCCGCCTTCGCGCTCAGGCCGAGGTCCGCGATCGCGGTCGCCGCCACGGCCTTCGCCGC
>JBDTON010000206.1:0-12979 GCA_039933195.1 Sphingomicrobium sp.
CATAGGACCATGATGCGTCGCCATCCGGCCTTCCGCAATGTCCGCTTTCCACCCAAAGAGGGCATTTTGTCAGGTCGAGCGCAAACGGCCCCGCCCGAGCTGTAACCGGGTTGAGTGGAGACCTCGGCCGCAACCCCATGTGTTTGGAACCGTTTTATAGAATGCTACCAGCCGCAAGACGGTCTGGGGCGCCCAGCCTAAACGCGAAAACGGGGCCGCGCCTTTAGCCTATCCTCTACGTCTCCTAGCCAACAGGCGCCAATTCCGGTGCTTGGAAACGAAGGAACACACCATGAAAATTTTTGGCACCGTCAATTCGTTTGACGCCGATCAGGGCCGCGGCTCAATCAAGCCGGAAGCCGGTGGCGACAATCTGCCGTTCGAAAAAAGCGCGTTCAAATGGGATATCAAGGCGAACCCGCCCAAGACCGGCCAGCGCCTGTCCTATGAGCTCGGCACCGACAGCAACAGCAAGCCTGTCGCGCTGAACCTCGAAACGATCTAACCGACTCAAAGCTAAGTGATTGGGGCGGGAGTCAGACCTCCCGCCTCTTTTTTCGTCGTGTTTACAGCCGAAGCGCTGAGAAGGATCCCCCGATGGAGGCGTTCTGACGGCACGCTTAATCCCATCGTGAGTGTCCGCTTTCCACCCAAAGCAGACTCTTGGAGCACCTAAGCACTGGGCTGCACCCACCAGTTTCCCACGCACCGCGCTCCGGCCGGGAAGTTCTCTCATCGCAGCCGCTTCCCAGGCCACTACACTGCGCAAGTTGCACTGCAACATTCTCAAAACCGCACCGCACTCCGGACGGGAAGTTTTCGCGATGCAGCCGCTTCCGCAGGCCACTACATTGCGCGCGTTGCGACGCATTGCGCTCACAAATTGGCGCGTTCCGCGCCGTTTGCGTGCAACAAGGTTGCCGAGTCGCGCCTGCGGGGAAATCTGGCGGCGCGTAAAGATCGAAGGCGGGAACGTCAGCAAGCCTGTTGGACACGTTGTACCAGCCGTGCTCATCTTGGGCATTCATACCGCTGAGCACCTTATCGGGCCTGTTGCCCGAACGGTTTGATCTCCCAAGTACGCTGGCTAAGCCTGCGCAGACGTCAAAATCCAGTGGGGAAAGCGCCTTCTGCCCACTCGCTCAGCGCTGGGCCGAGGGCTTCCTTGAGTGGCCCAAGCCACGTTTTATAGGGTTGCCACGCATCGCGACCGTCGCGGTTTATGGGCCGGCGAACCTGCTCCGCGCTTGGTGTCGGCACAAAGCGCGGGTTCTCATGGAATTTCAGGCAAGCTCTGTCGAACGGCACAAGAATATAGTTGAGCATTCGCCGAACCTCTCGCTCGGGATTCTCGACTAGACGGTCGTGAATGACGCGATGGACTGCTCCCGGCTGCAATTGGTCAATGTGGCGCATCAAGCGCAGGTAATCGCGGTAGAACCAGCCGATCGACTGAAGGCTGTACGCGTAAGTGACGCCCGTCCCGTACAGCTGCTTGAAGTTCGAAAAGCCGCACGCCATCGGGTTGCGCCGCGCGTCAATAATCTTGGCATTTGGGAGCGCCAGGCGGATGAGGCCGATGTTCAACCAGTTGGCAGGAAGCTTGTCGACGAAGAACGGCCGGTTGAGCGGCCGGAACGGCTTGGTACGTTCGAGATACTCCTCGCCCAGAGCCCGGACCGCGCTCGGCTGGAAGGCGGCGAGCTGCCCAAATGGAGTTAGGCCATTAGCCACCGCCTGGCGCTCAACACCCGCCCACACCTGCTGCATCGCTACGAGTTCGGAAGCGCCCTCTATTTGCGAATGGCTTGATAGTATCTGTTCAAGCAGGGTGGAACCGGAACGCTGGAGCCCGACGATGAAGATCGGTTGGCTCGTCGGGCAGCCGGCACCGCGAAGACGCTTGAAAAGCGCTTCACTAAGAACAGGAATCGCTTCGTCGACGAAGCCGGTGACACGGATTTGGTGCGCTTGAAGACCTTGCGCACGCAGGAGGTTGCCGGCCGCATAATGATCGAACGATCGCGCGTAGTTGCCGCGAGCTTCGAAGGCGCTACCGAGGGCAAAGTGAAGCTGCAGCGAGTTTTCGCGAGCGCCACTTCGCCTGAGCGCGCGCTGCATGGCAGCGATATCGTGATTGTCGAACCTGAAGCTCTTCAGGTTCGCAAGAGACCACCATGGCTCTCCGCTCGAAGGGCGGATCTTGATTGCACGTCGGAGCGCTCCAATCGCTTCGACTGGACGTCCGCAATAATTCAAGGCGTTCGCCAGGCTGATCCACGACCGAATTCGGCGTGGCTCCTGTCGGAGTAACTCCTCGTAAAGCGCGATCTCCTCCTCCCGGCGCCCCAGCTGGCCGAGCAGGCCGGCCTCTTCCGCCATCACCTCGAACGTGCACCTAACAGGCTGCGGTAGTAACTCGATATGCGTCATTGCCTCCGGAACATGTCCTTGCGCCCGGTGCAGCTGGGCAAGCCGCAGTCGAAGCTCATGGGCCGCAGGTTCGATCGCAAGTGCTGTGCGGAGAAGGGCGATTGCCTCGACCGTCTTTCCTTGGACCCCGGCTAGCTCTGCCAATCTCGCAATTGCGCCAATGTCACTAGGCATCGCAAGCAGCTGCGCGCGAAGGAGGAACTCTGCCTCGGCGACGTCGCCCACGCCGAGCGCTGCACGAATCTGATCCATGGCGTGGTCGACTGCCCCTCTGGCGCTACGGACCGGTCCTCGCGCCGATGGTGCCAACTGCAGCGGCGGTTCCATCGAACAGCGTCCACACCGCTCCCAATTCCTGCGCATTGGGACCAAAGAACAACCCCGCGAACGTTCCCGTTGCGGAGCCGCCTAACGATGCCGCGCCTCCGGGTGCGGAACTTGCGGCTGACGTGCCCGAGAAATAGTTTTGGCCGCCCGAGATTGACCCGAGCAGCGACACCGAGTTCCAGGGACTGCCGTCTGCCGTCATGTTGGTCAGGCTGCCCGTCACGGAGGCGGTGCCGAAGTTGGCTTGCAGAGTTGCGTCGCCCCTCAAACTTGCCGAGCCAACGCCGAACGGAGCTCCAGCCTGTGGTCTCCACGCGCTTCCTTGGACGGCGCCACGATATGTTGCACTTCCCGTCGTCGGCACCGATGCGATGGGGGTAGCGAAGCCGGTGACGAATGGAGCGAGGCTATCCTTGTCAGTGCCGTAAGCAGCCCAGGAACCGTAGGTCATCCAGCTTAGATTGCTGGTTGCCGGGTCCGGGAGGTCTAGCTCCAGGTTCGAACCGCAAGCCGTGCCATAACAATAACGGCCTCCGGCGACCATCGCCACGTCGGTGTAGCCAGCGCCCGGGACAGAAAGAGTATATGGATCCGTGCTGTTCGCAGGTGACGCGAACGCGAGAGTGGCGCCGCCCGCGATTGCGGCGGTATCAGCGGAAAGACCGTTTGAATCAATTAGGACGACGGTTTCCAGGAGAGGAAACACTGTGGCCGAGTGCGCCTGCATTGTTGGCCCGCCGGTCCTTGCAAATGGAAAGAGGTTTGCGTTCGGCACCGTAGCCATCGCCGGCGCGCCAATTGGAGTTGGGATGGGTGGAGGCGGCACAATGGGCGGCGGTGGCGGCATTGGGACAAACGCCACATCATTACCGCCGCCAGCACATGCCGTCAGGCTAATCGCAAGTGCAATTGCCGAGGTCATGGAGTGTTTCCGGTACAGCGCCATCTTGGGCTCCTTTGCCGCTTGGCGGACCGCCGGGTCCGCTCGTTCGAAGCCCGGAATGTCGCATCCTGCCCAGCCGCCGGCCATGGCAGCGGGGTGATGTTATGGTGATGGGTTGCCGATAATTGGAGATTGGGACGTTGCCTGGCGACGGCGACCGCTCCGTCGCGCACGGCGCGTGTTCAACGAACGATTGCTTTCCACCCCGTTGCCCCTCGACATCGGAAATGAGCAGATCAAAAAGCTGTGATCTGAAGCCCGAACTGGCGAGGTATTCCGACGCTGGAATATGCGAAACCGGCTTGGTTGATCAGCGTGCCGCGGCCGGCGGTGCGATAGCGTACGTCCGCCAGGTTCGTGCCAAATAGGGCGACAGACCAGTGGCTGTTGCGCGAGCGAAGTGTGAGCCGCGCGCCGAGCAGTCCGTAGCCTGGCTGGTCGTTGATCGCCGGCACGATCTGAAACTGTTCCTTTGAGCGGTAACTATAATCGCCGTGCAGCTCGAGAGTGGTGGATCGGACGGGCAATTCATAATTCCCGGACACGGTGAAAGAATTGCGTGGCGTCCGTTGAAAGCGGCTGTTGAGGGTGAGGCCGCGAACGCGTCCGACGTCAAGATATTTGGGATCGAGGTGGCCATAGGCGGCCGTAAGCATCAATCCTTTCAGCGGAGTTGCCGTCAGCTCCACTTCGGCGCCCCTGATCCGTGCCCTTGCGGCGTTCTCGATCAGCGTGGTGTCCATCCCTGCGATCACGGTTTGCTGGCGGAGCTGGATGTCCCGGTATTCGGTGTCGAACAGTGTCGCATTCAGGCGCAGCTTACGGTGCAGCCATTCGGAGCGAAGGCCGACCTCGAAGGTCACCGCGGTTTCCGGGTCGAACGGGGCAAAACCAAGGTTAGGAAGGCTAGCTTCGCCGCGAACGTTGAATCCGCCGCTTTTGAAACCTCGGGCAACGGACCCGTAAACCATCAGATCGGGAGTGGCTTGGTATTGCGCGTCGCCCCGGTAGGTAAACGAATTCCAGCTGTCGTCCGAATGCCCCGTCGCCACCAACGTTGTTGGCTGCAAGTCCGCGTTGAGAAGAAACTCCGCTCCTTCGAGCCGCTTTCTCTCATGGGTGTAGCGAGCTCCCAGCGTGGCGCTGAGGCGGTTGGTCAGGCGGTAAGTTGCTTGGATGTATCCGGCGTAGCTTGTCGTGCGCAGCTGGCGGGTATCGCTAGTCAATTCCGGCCTAACATCAGGCGCGGCGCAGTTGCAGGTGTAAAGAACGGCCGTAATCGTTTGACCAGGCAGAATCCGGGGGCGTTCACCGAAAGCGTAAAGGCCAGTGGTATAGTTCAAGCGACCCGCGACGCCGCTTAGCTGCAGCTCTCCGGAAAGCTGATGCTGCCTGACCCGAAAATCACTCCCGACAACATCGAAATACAACCCATCGTCGTCAGTGCCCACATGGCTGCGAAGGCTGCGATAGGCGCCGATGAATTTCAGCGTGCTTGCGCCCAAACTCTGTGTGAGGACAGTCGATATCCCCCATAGCTCCTGATGCGTGAGGTTGCTGCCGGTGGCATAGCTTTGAAGAAGATTGACCGGAGCCAGGGCATTGGTGATCTCAGGCCCTGGCAGCCTTCCTTCCCGGATCAGTTCATTGATGTCAGGAAAATCACCGAAGTTGGGATTGATCCGGTCGACGTGTATCGCTCCCTGCGTGTTGCGGATACGCGATCCATCGATTGTTACGTCGGCGGTGAGGCTGTTCGTAATGAGCCACCGCAACTGTAGCCGTGCGCCCTGGCTATGCTCGGCTCCTTCCGGACGGAGATCGACGGGCCTTCCGTTAGCTTGCTCGATCAGATCGAGCGGTGCGAGCGGAGTAAGTCGCTGTAAGTAGCCTCCGCGGCTGACCGCCGAAACTGCAAGCCGCAGAAAGAGCCGGTTAGATAAGGGCTCATTAACGACGCTGCGCAATTCAACCCGGCCAAAATTACCCAGCGTTGCGCTGGCGGTCCGGTCCGCCCGCGCTTGCGGCTGAGTCGAGATCACATTGATTGCACCGCCGATCGCATCCTTGCCGTACAGCGTTCCTTGGGGTCCGCGGAGGACCTCGATCCGGTCAACGTCGACCAGGCTCATCATCATTCCCAGCGAACGGGCGAAATAGACGCCATCAACGTAGAACCCGACACCCGCTTCGGCGCCGACGCCGAAATCTTCCTGACCAATGCCGCGGATAAACACGTTGGCGGCCGCTTCGCCGACATTCTGGGAGGGCGCGAAAGTGAGATTTGGAACGAAGTTCTGAAGGCTCCTGAGGTTCGTCACCGAACGCGATTCAAGATCTTCCTTCGACATCGTAACGACGGACACTGGAGTGCGCTGGAGAGGCTCCGGCCGTCGGCGGGCCGTGA
The DNA here is from genome assembly GCA_039933195.1 of Sphingomicrobium sp. Lineage (GTDB taxonomy): Bacteria > Pseudomonadota > Alphaproteobacteria > Sphingomonadales > Sphingomonadaceae > Sphingomicrobium. The sequence goes on from JBDTON010000206.1 coordinate 6,111, forward strand.
TTATAATGTCTTCGAGGCCGCGGTCGGGCAAGGCTTCATCGGCTTGGGTACTCCGCAGGCCCGGCGCCTCCTGCGCGCGCGCGGGTGGAACGGAGAGTGTCGACCATCCGGCAGCGAACATGGCGAGGACGCGAAACCGACAGGGCCGCATGATCCAGCCGGGTCGACTCACTAGCGGGTCCCCCTCTTAGGCGTCACCTAGATACGCATCCGGATCGTCTCGGCCCTTTCCGTTGCATAATGTGCTGCAAGCCTGGCCCTCAGCCGCTCGAAGCGCGGCTGAACCCGCAGAGAGCGGAAAGCGGGCTCGTCGGCAATATCGGGAAGGTCCGATGAGGAGGCGTGTATCCACCCGCGATTGAACGCCCGCTCGAGCGCAGAAAGCGCCTGGTCGGTGCGGCCCTCCCCAGCCCAGATTGCAGCCGCCTCCGCCTCGAAGGCGAATGGAACGCTGTGGTTTCGGCGATAGACATTTTGGACGTTCGCGTCCGCGTCCCGCAGCAGCCGGTCGGCTTCGACCGCCCGTCCCGCTTGACGCAGCGCGAGCGCGACCACGGGCGCTTGGCCCAGCTGATCGACCCGAACAGGCTGACCTCGTCTCAACCCCAGCAAGCCAACGGGACCGTCATAGCCGGGGATAAGCTCGCTCGCGCGGCCGCGCTGCAGCATCAGTTTCGCCGCCACGCCGTTTTCATCGCTATATACGTCAGCAGCGGTGGGATTGCGGTTGTGTTGTTGCCAGCTGCCCAGCGAGGGAGGCGGCTCGATGGGCAGTCGTGATTGGATGGCCATTCCAACTCGCGCCGGCGGCAGCTTCGCCAGTCCAAGCTGGGCCATGGTATTGACGAGGTCTTCGCGCGCACGGAAACTCCACCGCGGCGAATTCGCTCGCGCGACGATTGACCAGTGCCGCACCGCCTCAGAATAGTCGCCCAGGATCCAACCGATACGCCCGAGCAGGATATGCTGGTTGTTGATGTCGTTGGAAAATCCGCGGCGGGCCACCGCTTCGGCGTCAGCTCGGTTGCCCCGCTCGGCGAGCGCTATCCCCTGCGCTCCGATTGGCCGAAACCACAGTGGATCGAGCTCCTCGGCTCGTCGATAAGCCGCCAGCTGCTGATCGAATTTGCCTTCGTTGCCGAACGCGTCGCCGAGCGCGAGCATATTCTCAGCGCTGTTTGGATCAAGTTGCGCAGCGCGGCGGATATGCGCTTGCGCCTCTGGGCTACCCTCGATGAGGACGAGGCCCAGCACACGATGCGCGTCGGCAAGATCAGGTGCGAGCTGGAGTGCGTGCCGCGCATAGCGCTGCGCTTTGAGCAGCGCCGCTATCCGACCTTCGTCCGGATCCGCCGGGTCCTCGAGATAGGCAGCCTCAGCGAGGCTTGCCCATGCCGGCGCGTAGCCCGGATCGGTGTTGATGGCATCGTGCAGGAGACTAGCGGCCGTTGCCGTGACGTGGCGGTTGCGCGTCCTGATCAGGCCCCTGGCAGTCAAATATAGATTGTAGGATTCGCCGGTCGTAACCAACGGTCCAGAAAGAACGGGAGCACTGAGCAATTTGCGCTGAAGCGCGCCGGCGATGGAGCCACCGATCTGCCGCTGGATGGCGAAAATGTCGTCCAGCTTCCCGTCGTAACTGTCCGACCACAGCCGAATGCTGTCGCTTGCGCGTATTAGATCGGCATCGACCCGGACCCTATTCCCCTGCGTGCGAACGCTTCCTTCCACTACGTAGTCCACGTTGAGGCGCTGGGCGACTTGGCGAATGTCAGGATCGTTCCCGAACTGACTCGAGGAGACCCGTCCGGCGACGCGGAACTGTGGTTCGTGTGATAGCTGCCCGAGGATTTCCTCGCCGATGCCTTCAGCGAAATAGGGATCGCCGGCCGACAGGTTGCGAAAGGAGAGCACGGCGATTGAAGCGGGGGCAGCCTTCGCCTGCCCGAGCCTATACCAGGCAAAGGTGACTCCACCTGCGACGAGAAGGATCGTCAGCAGCGCTGCGAGAGCAGTTTTAGTGTTTGCAAACCGCCTCGCAGCTCCCGAACGGGCAGTTCCCTCGATGAGGCAGTAACCCACGCGCGGTACGGTTTCGATCGCAAACGGCTCCGGAGAAAATTCCTTCGCAAGATGGCGCAATGCGACGATACAGCGGTTGAGCGCGTCGTCCCCGACGATGCGTCCGTCCCAGCATTCCTCGATTAGCCGATCGCGGGAGACGACGCCGGGCCGGGCCGAGGCAAGCGCGACGAGGACCAGCGCCACCTTGGGTTCCAGATCCCGTCGCTCCTTGGCCATATGGACCTGGCGTCGGGCTGGACTGACGCGCAGCCCGCCTAAATCGAAATCGGGCGTATCTGCCAGTGTGGTCTTGGGCGCGTCCACCTCAGCGGTCTGAATGCAGCATTATCGGCAATCCGTCATCGAAATATCACGTTTCCAACCTAGCGGAGTAACATGGATTTGTCTTCCTTGGCAGTCACCTAGCGGGGCCGCGCCGGCCACGCATTGCAGCTGAAGGAGGGGGACATGCCCCACGTTTCGAAAATGATGGTGGCTTCGTCGATTGCGCTTGCGATCGGTCTTTCGGGTTGCGTAGGCACAACCGTCGCTTCGATCGGGCCTCCGACTCCTACGCCGACACCTACACCTACACCCAGCGCGGCGACGGTTGGCGCGCCCGCCCTTGCCGACGTCCAGAACGGAAATGTATTCCCAATCGCTACCACCGGCGGGCCGACAATCGCGTTACACGACGCGACGACATTCCCGCTCCTCGAATCGGTAATGACGATTAATCCTGCTGGTGCAGTTGCGGACTCTGCGACGATCAACGCGGGCGCGACTTTGACGTCGAGCTACGGTCCTGACGACTATCAGGGCGGCGGCGGCGCCTCTTACACGATCGACATCGACAACCCGGCCATCGGAATTTCGGACCAGGTCTTCAACTCGAGGAACAGCGGAAGTGGCTTTAGCTACTCCGCAGCCGCAGGCGACAAGACTGTCACCATGGCTATCAAGGACCCTTCCAATAGCAATCTCAGCTGGACAACCTACGGGACCTGGGCGGTACACGTCGATGTCGGCACTCCCTCAACGACAACTGCCGCGTTCGTCACCGGCTATAAGACGCCAACCGCCTCGGTCCCCGCGACAGGGTACGCGACCTACAACGGGTCCGTCGTCGGCCAGGTCATCTATCCCAAGGCCGGCGCGGAAAACGGTGTCGGCCTCGCCGATCTTACCGGTTCCGCGACGCTGCAGGCGAACTTTGCAAGTGGCGGGGTAACCGGTGAGTTGACCGGCATGATGGCTGGATCGGCGCCGTGGAATTCGGTCACGTTGGCCGGTTCGATCGCCGGAGGTCAGAATTCCTTCTCCGGCACCTCGGCGGCAACCTCAGCCCCTAACAACAGCACCGCGCTCAGCGGCTCGGCAACGGGCACCTTCGCGGGCATGTTCTTCGGCCCGACTGCGCAGGAGTTGGGAGCGGTTTGGACACTGTCTGACGGGACGGCATCGGCAATCGGGTCGATTGGCGCGACCAACAGCGGATGTGTCAACTCCACGCCTTGGGACTATTGCTGATGAAGCGCTTGATGCCGGGCGGAGCGACCGCGACGGGGCGGACCCGACAGGGCACGGGTGGGCACCGGACGGCCGAATGGACCGCCGCCCTTCTCGGGATCGCGGCGATTGCGCAACCGGTCGCTGCCGCGACCGGCCCGCCGATCACCCGAGGTGGCTCGGTCCAGTCTGTGTCGTGGGATGAGTATGTCCGGCAGCTGATGGTCGAGGGAAAGCTGGAGTCCGCTAAGGCGGTTCTCAACGCTCGGCTGAGCCGACATCCAAAGGACGTCCAGGCGCGGTTCTTAAAAGGTATGATTGCGGTCGCTGCCAAAGACAATCGGGAGGCGATACGCGTTTTCAGATCGATCCTCATCGATCACCCGGACGCGGCACGAGTTCGTCTTGAGCTGGCCCGCGCTTTCTACCTCGCCAAGGACTACGGCAATGCCAAGCGGCAGTTCCAGTTCGCACTCGCGGGGAACCTGCCCCGCGAAGTCGCCGCCAACATCAACACATATCTGGCCGCGATCCGCGATGCCAAAAGTCTGAGCTACAATTTCGGCATCGCACTCGCGCCCGATACAAATCTCAACACTGGATCGTCCGCGCGGGAAGTGACTCTATTCGGACTGCCGTTCGATCTATCCGAGGACGCGCGACAGCGGAGCGGCGTTGGTATCGCGATCGAAGCGGGCGCCGAGTGGGCACCACGCATCGGCACGGGCAAGCGACTCCGGCTGGGCATCAGCGGTCAGCGAAGGGAATATTCCGGCTCGAATTTCGACGATATGACGGCTGCAGCGTACGTCGGTCCGCGGTGGGTGTCCGGAAAGTGGGATCTTAGCCTGCTCGGGACGGCCTACAAGCGATGGTACGGAACAAGACCCAATAACCAAGCGGCAGGCGGCCGATTAGAAGCGACCTATTATCTAACTCCGCGGCTGGGGATTTCCAGCGCACTCGCCGCGCAGTGGGTCCGCTTTAGCCGTGCACGCGAACGGGACGGCCGTTTGATTTCATTCAACGCGACAGCCTTCCGCGCCATGACTTCGTCGAGTGCCATCACGCTGAAAGTTGGGGTTGGTCGCCAGCAAGCGCGGATCACACCCTATGCCAATTGGAATGGATTTGTCGCCGCAGGGTACTTCCGCGACTTACCAAAGGGCTTCTCGGTTTATGTTGAGCCATCGCTTTCCCTCGCACGATATGACGCAGCGCTACTCGGTTTTGGAAAACGGCGTTCGGACAACAGCCAGTCGGTGCTGATTACCCTCCTCAACAGGCACGTTGTACTTGGGCGATTCACCCCGCGAATTTCCTACACGTTCACGCGCCAGAGCAGCACAATTCCACTTTATGCATTCAGCCGAAGCAGGCTTGAGATCGGGTTCACGACAGTATTCTGACCCATCACGAACTGGGCAGAAACCGCGGCTTTCCACTGCGCTGTGGACGTTGTCTGCCATCATCGATTTGGTGAGCCTCATCACCCTCGCTGCTCTCGGGAAACACTGCGCGTCGGCGTCGCTTGGCGCCACCAATAGCCAATCATCGGCAACGCATCACCAGAACATCACCCCGCCGCCATGGCGCGGGGCCAGAGCAGGGTGTGACATTCAAGGCTTCAAACGTGGGGCGCCTTACATCGAGCCCCTCGAGAAGGAGTCAGACGATGAACCGCATTATTATTGCTTCCACGTTGCTGTTTGCATCCAGCACGATCTCTAGCGCCTGCATCGCAGCGCCGAACGAGGAAGCGACTCTCCAGGTTAGCTATGACGACCTCGACCTATCCACCCCGGCAGGCCTGAAGGCGTTGCACCGGCGCATCGGCCGCGCGGCCGACGAGGCTTGTGCTCGGGCCTCTTACCCAGAGCTGGGACAGCAGACCGACCTGGCTTGCACGGCTAATGCTCGGGCGGAGGCGCTATCGCATGTGCCGCAGGCAATCGCCGAGCAACGTTTGAGGAACTCGCCTGCGCTCGCGGAAGCGAAGCCGCGCTGAGTCGATCTCGAGAAGCAGACAGGTTCTGCTTGTGGCTATGAACTGCACCGCTCTGGTGACGGGGCCGCTTTATTACCCGGCAGCCCCGCAAGCCGCTGCAATGCGCGTTGCACTGCAACATTTTCAAAAATGCAGCGCGCTCAGGTTGGCCGGCAGGGGCAATTAGCCCTGCTCGACGCATCGCGTCGGCCTTCAGCTGATCTCGCGAAGCGTCCGTATCGCCGATCTAGCGAGCATTGACAGCTGCAGTTGCCGTGCGCGCACTTCCTTAGTGTGGAGACCCGCCTTGAGGGCATTCTGATTGGCCCTGGGCGCCCCACTGCCGTTCGCCCCTCCATGCATTCGGCAGCGCTTTCTGCCTGCAACCGCTGGGGAACGACATGGCAGTGCCGATCTTGTTTTCGCTCCGCATCGCGGGCTGTCCCTCATGGAGGCCGTGTTCCGTGCCCGGTGGGAGATGCCCTTCCTCATCTCCACACCGTCGTCGCACGCCTTCGTTTCCGCGGTCACACTCGAGGAAATCGGGTGAGCGGGGGAACGCCGCCAGAACACGCTCCATCTTGAGGCGATTACGCCTCTTTTCAAAGGCTTCGAAGAGTCGCCAGAAGAGGTTGAGAAGCTTTTCGCCGTGCCGAAGCTCCACATCACGCAGACCGAGCTTGTCGACCTCGCTTGCGGCGCGTCGAAGGCAAGCCATGCCCGCTTGGAACGTAGCGAGCATCTGCCCGACCAAGAGTTTCTCAGTTGGGTTCTCAGGCGCCAACGCCTCGATGTACGCGAGCACGGCGGCCTTAGCGTCTGTATCGTCCCGCCGACGAGCGCGCACAGGTGCTCGAGCAAGTACGGCTGAAGCGATCGTTGCACCGTTTTCTGCAAGGCCGATGGGGTAGAAGCTGTCGATTTGAGGTTAGTCATGCGTGACTCCATTGTGCGCCGGCCGCGGCTAATCCCCGGCTGGGTGAGATCACGCTCGAACAAAATGTATTTCCCCGCTGTGTCAGACCCGCAAAAACCTAAAAAAAACTACTGTGCATGGGGTTGTTTTCCGTCTTCGCGGAAAAGTTCTGAGCGCCTCGAATACGCCCTCGGGACTTACGGCCGCGATAAGAGCCCCTTTGGGTTCCCTGCTGCTTGGAAACGCATGGCGCGTTTGCCGCTGACGGTGAACGGCCCGAATGTCCTAACGATTTCGTGCATTCGCTGGAGCCGGCTGCGGCGAGTTCAGGCGTTTCCTGGGCTGGTGGAGCTGAGGGGAATCGAACCCCTGACCTCTGCAGTGCGATTGCAG
>JBDTON010000207.1:0-2792 GCA_039933195.1 Sphingomicrobium sp.
ATGGGCGCCGACCGCGCGATCCTCGTCCAGACCGATGAGGAGGTCGAGCCGCTCGCGGTCGCCAAGATCCTGGCCAAGATCGCCGAGGAGGAGCAGCCGCAAATGTTCGTGCTCGGAAAGCAGGCGATCGACGACGACAATAATGCGACGGGGCAGATGCTCGCGGCTTTGCTCGGCTGGGCGCAGGGCACGTTTGCGTCGAAGGTCGAGGTCGGCGACGGAACCGCGACCGTGACTCGCGAAGTCGACGGCGGCCTCGAAACCGAGCGGCTCAAGCTGCCTGCGGTGATCACGACGGACTTGCGTTTGAACGAGCCGCGCTACGCCTCGCTGCCCAATATCATGAAGGCCAAGTCGAAGCCGCTCGCGACCAAGACTCCGGCGGATTACGGCGTCGACACCAGCCGGCGGCTGGAGACGTTGAAGGTCACCGAACCGCTCAAGCGCCAGGCGGGCGAGAAGGTCGGCTCGGTCGACGAGCTGGTCGGCAAATTGAAGGCTTTGGGGGTGGTGCAATGAGCGTTTTGCTGCTGGTCGAGCACGGCGACGGCAAGGTCCGCGACGCGACGCTTCCGGCGGTCACCGCCGCGGGCAAGCTCGGCGAAGTCCATGCCCTCGTCGCCGGGTCGGACGTCGGCGGAATTGCCGAGGAGGCATCGAGAATTGCCGGTGTCGCCAAGGTGATCGTCGCCGATGCGCCTCATCTGGATCGCGAGCTGGCCGAGAATGTCGCGCCGCTCGTCGCCAGGCTCATGGCGGATTACGACGCCTTCGTCGCTCCGGCGACGACGTTCGGCAAGAACATCGCACCGCGAGTCGCGGCGCTTATCGACGTGATGCAGATCGGCGACGTCATCCGAGTCGAGGATTCGAACACTTTCGTGCGGCCGATCTACGCCGGCAATGCGATCGCCACCGTCCGCTCGAACGATGCGAAGAAGGTGATCACCGTCCGCGGCACCGCCTTCGAAAAGGCCGCGCGCGAGGGCGGCAACGCTTCGATCGAGCCGGTCGATGCCGGCAGCGACTCCGGCGTTAGCGAGTTCGTGGGCCTCGACGCTTCCGAGAGTGAGCGGCCCGAGCTCACCAGCGCGCGCGTGATCGTCTCGGGCGGACGCGCGTTCGGCTCGTCAGAGCAATTCCACGGACTGCTCGACAAGCTTGCCGACAAGCTCGGCGCCGCGGTCGGCGCCTCTCGCGCGGCGGTCGATGCCGGCTACGCACCCAACGACTACCAGGTGGGGCAGACCGGCAAAATCGTCGCCCCCGACCTTTACATCGCGATCGGCATTTCCGGCGCGATCCAGCACCTCGCGGGAATGAAGGACGCCAAGACCATCGTCGCGATCAATAAGGATGAGGAAGCGCCGATCTTCCAGATTGCCGACATCGGCCTGGTCGGCGACCTGTTCAAAATCGTCCCGGAGCTGACGGAGAAGCTGTAGCACTGGACTGGACGGCATCGTCTGCCTTAGCCTGACGAGGCTCGGGCACGGGGGTGTTATGCGAAACGGTTTCGTGATTGCGTGTGCGGCCGTCGCACCGGCAACTATCGCCGCATCCGAGCCGGTGCGGTTGCAGCCCTCGAGCCGGTGGGTGCTCGATTACGCCGCGAACAGCTGCCGGCTGAGCCGCATCTTCGGCCAAGGCGGGGACACCGTCATCTTCTTGTTGGAGAGCGACGGTCCGGGAGACATGGATATGCTCGTCACCGGCACGCCTGTGGCTGGCGGCGACGAAGATATCCCCGCGAGGTTTCTTCCGGTTCAAGGTAAACCCATGAAGGGGCTTGCGGCCAAGTCCACGTCGACAGGCGAGCCTGCAATCCTCTGGTCGACAGTGGACCTTTACCCCGATGATGTCGCAGCGAGGAAAGAGAAAGCCGCCGCTGAACGTAGGGCGCATCGAGGCGTCCGGCCACCGCCCCGCGACATTGCGGAGGAAGCCGCAGATAAATTGCAACGACAGGACTTTGCGACGAAGGTCAGCGAAGTCGAGATTGAGGCTCGTCCTGGACACCCCGTCATCCTCGAAACCGGGTCGCTAGGCCAAGCGATCGAGACGTTCGACGAGTGCAGCCGCGATTCGCTGCGCGATTGGGGCGTTGATCCGGACCTCGAGGAGAAGATCGTTCGGCCAATATGGGCGCCCAATGTGGCCGAGTGGTTCAGGCCCGAAGATTATCCTCCTGACATGCTCGATCAAGGCCAGCAGTCGGTGGTTAAGGTTCGTGTGCTGGTGGATGCTTCGGGACGAGTGACCAAGTGCACGAGCCTTAGCCACTTCAAAGCGCCTCAATTCAATCAGATCGTGTGCAACAATTTTACGAAGCGAGCGAGGTTCGAGCCAGCCGAGCTCGCCGATGGAACGAAGGTGGCGAGCTATTATGCGACCCAGATCAATTGGCGGATCGGTCATTGAGCTGTTCAAGGTGCAACCGGATCTGACGGGAAGGCTTTAGCGCTCAACGCGTCATATTCCACGCGAAGGCTGCGGTCCCGATTGAATGCGGCGACAGTGCTACTTCTTCTTCGCCTTGTGCTCGGGCTTACCCTTGCGCTTGGTCGAGGCCATCTTCTCGAGCTCCTTCTCGCTCATGGACGAGGCCATCGACTTCGATGCGCCCTTGAGCTTGCTCTTGGGCGTGTCGCCGCGCTTGGCCGAGAGGGCCGCGCCCGCGGCCTTCTGCTGGGCGCCGGATTGGGCTGGCATTTCGATTCTCCTCAACTGGCGCGGATGAAACGCTCCAGCTCGGCGAATGCTTCGTCGAAACCGCGCGAGCGCTCGACCGG
>JBDTON010000208.1:0-5361 GCA_039933195.1 Sphingomicrobium sp.
CGCGCATTGCGACAAGGGGCTGCTGATCCTCGACGGGAGCATCCCCCCGCTCGGTCCCTACGTGCTGCCGGGCAACAATTACCACGTCTACGATTACGCGCTCTTCTGGGGCGCGATCCGGCGGGATTCCGAGCGGAGGCTCGCGGCGTGGCGGCGCTGATCACGCCTTCCTGCGCGGAATTCGCTTCGGCTTTCCCGGATGGCGGAAAGCTCGCCGGGCTCGACGTCGGCACGAAGACGATCGGACTCGCGATCTGCGACGCCGGCTGGTATTTCGCCGGCCCCGCCGAGACGATCCGCCGGACCAAGTTCACACAGGATCTCAAAGCACTCGAAGCATTCATCGCCATAGAGAAGATCGTCGGCTTAGTCGTTGGATTGCCACTGAACATGGATGGAAGCGACAGCCCACGAACCCAGTCCGTCCGAGCCTTCGCCCGTAACCTGGCGCCGGTGGAGCTGCCGATCCTCCTGTGGGATGAACGCTGGTCGACCCAAGCCGTTGAACGTGCGATGATTTCTGCGGATGTGAGTCGCTCCAAACGCGCCGAGAAAATTGACTCGCTGGCTGCGGCGCACATTTTGCAGGGCGCGATCGACGCACTGGCCAATCTTCCGCCCCCGCAATAAGCGCAGCGCTCGTGGACCTTCTCTCCATCGATTCGCTCGGCGACGATCAGATCGCGGCCATCCTCGATCGTGCCCGCCATTGGTTCGCCGAGAACCGCGCCGGCCCCACAAGCGAGCTTCTCAGGGGGAAGATCGTCTTCAACGTCTTCTACGAAAACTCCACGCGCACGGCGATGTCGTTCGCGACCGCGACTCACCGACTCGGAGCGACGTCGATCCCGCTCTCCGTCGAGCATTCATCGGTGAAGAAGGGCGAGACGCTCGAGGATACTGCGCGGACGCTCAACGCCATGCGGCCGGATGCGCTGGTCATCCGCCATCGTGAGAACGGGGCGCCCGCCGCCGTCGCGCTGATCATGGATGTGCCAGTGATCAACGCCGGCGACGGCACCAACGAGCATCCCACGCAGGCGTTGCTCGACGCGGCGACGATTCGCCAACATTTTGGCCAAATAGAGGGGCTTAGGATCGCAATTTGCGGCGACATCACGCATAGCCGGGTTGCCCGGTCGAACGCGAGGCTGTTGCCCCGCCTCGGCGCCGAAGTGCGGCTCGCCGGCCCGCCCGAGCTCATGCCCGACGGAATTCCACGGCTGTCTGTGGACGAGGCAATCGACGGCGCGAACGTCGTGATGATGCTCCGAGTCCAGCGAGAGCGCCTGGAAGAAGATCTGGATGACGCGCCCGGCGAGTTCCTCGGCCGCTACGGGCTCACCGCCGAGCGGCTTGCACGCGCGGCGGCCGGAGCGGTGGTGATGCACCCTGGGCCGATGAACCGCGGCGTCGAAATCGACAGCGCGATCGCCGACGATCCCGAGCGGTCGCTGATCGCGCTGCAGGTCGAAATGGGCGTGGCCGTGCGTATGGCCTGTCTAGAAATGTTACTGAGAAACGCCTCTTAAACGTTGAAAAGTCAGCGCATCGCGATCTGGACTGGAGCGTCGCCCGCGACGTTTCGGACAAAGCACGCCCCCCCGACCCGGCGCAGCGAAGCGCACAGCGCGCTCGCTTCATTGACGCTGGCGAAGCCATGGACCGACAGTCGGAACAGGGTCCCGCGAGCGCTGGCGAAACGGGCGCTCATCGGCGCATATCCACGAAGCGCGCTGTAGCGGCGAGCCGCCACGTTCCAGGCGGAAAGCACGCTCTTCGGGTTACTGAAGCTGCCGAGCTGGACGACGGCCTTCGAATTCCCGCGCCGGATCGCGGCCTGCCTGATCGGCGGCCGCTTGCGAGCGGCCGAAGCGCTTTTGACCTTTACAGCCTTCGGCGCAGGAGCCGCTGCTTTCGGAGCGGCGACATTTGCCACAGACACTTCCCGAGCGGCTGCTGGCGCCGCAGCAATACTTACCGGCTGCTCCATCGGAGGCGCTGGATCGGCCGAAGCCACAGCGACGGGCGGCGGGGGCGGCGGAGCAGCCTCTGCGACCGGCGGTTGCGGCGCGGGTAGTGCCTCGGCGAATTGCGGCTGCGGAGCGGGAGCTGCCTGAGCAAGGCGGCTGTCGGATTTGTTCAGCGCGAGCTGGGTCGGCTGGCCCGGATCGACCGCTGCCGGAGTCACTCCGACGAGAGCGGCCACCTGGTCCGACGGCTTCTTCGGGCTGGCGAGCTGCATCCACTGATGGATCCGCGCATCGACTTGATCGCCGGGGACGTCTTGCGCAGCCACCGTCCGCGCATTGGTCCAATCGCCGGCAAGGGCGAAGGCCAGCGCGAGGTTCTGACGGACCCGCGCATCGGCGCCGGGCGCACGAGCGGCTGTCTCGAGCACTGAAATTGCGTCCGCCGGACGACCGGCGAGCGCCACTGCAAGCCCGTAATCGGCAGGATCGAGCACGTCCTTCGCCGCGTCGAGAAATGACAGCGCCTCGCCACTCTTGCCGAGAGCGATCTCGACCAGGGCGAGCTTCAGCACGACCTGCGGCTGGTTCGAATAGAGCGTCAGCGAATCCCTGTACGCGGCTTCGGCCGACTGGAAGCGGCCACCGGCGAAATAGGCGTTGCCGAGCAAAGCCCGGAAGCCGGCGTCGTTCGGAGTCTTCTCCACGGCCCGCTCGGCGAAGCCGATCGCCGCTGGGACATCGTTCGAGTTGAGCGCCGCCATCGCCCGAGTGGCGAGGCCGATCTCTCCGTTGGCCTGACCGCCAAAGCCTGTCGCAACGCGGCTTTGCGGCGCAGCGCATCCGGCCATGACCGAAGCAGCCGCGAGAATCGAGATCGTAGAGCCGAAGCTGAACGCCCTGGACATAATGATGTTACCCCCTCCGTTTGGCCTTCTGAGCCAGGCCATCCAGTTCCGGCATTGCCGCCAGAAACTGGTCGACTGCGTCAGTGACGATCTGCTGGGCAGAGCGCCCATCGACCGCACAGGCGAGTCGCAGCTTAAGATGCCTCTCAGGGTCCAAACGAAGCGTAAACGCCGCTTTGCCCTTGCTGCCGGGAGCAGCGCGAAGCGTGGGCGCACGCCGAGGAGCCGACTCAGCAACCCGAGTAGCCATAGGAGGGACGATCGGAAGTGGTTCGGGCTGAGCTTCTGAGTCATGGGGCTCGGCACTCTCATCGAACTCTTCATCGTCCCCGTCAACGCTCAAACGGTCGGCAATTTCCGCCTGCTGTGAATGGACCGGCGATCCCACTGGAGTGAGACCGGTCGGGTGCACCCGCGGGTGCTCTTCGATATCCTCGCCGAAGGCGTCGTGATCCTCGTCGCGCAGCGGCACCATCGCCGGCTTGGGAGGATCAAAGCCCATGTCGTTCCAACCGAGGTCCTCGAGGTGGCCACCGCCAGTCTGGCCAAAGCCCTGAGGCTTCATGGCCGGGCGGGCGGCGCCCTTGCGCGCCAGAAGACCGGAGGAGAGGGATGCGAAAGGTTTGGGTTCGTTCACTGCGCCGGTTCCTTATTAGCCGGCGACACGGCGGCCGAAACCGCCGACGGGACGCGGACTTGCAGAAGCGGCACCGGGCGCCGCTCCGGGCGCCGAGAATACGGTCCTGCGGAAATTCTTTTCGAGACGATCGGAGACATATTCCCACAGCTCGGTGACTTCCTTGGCCGACCGGCCGTTGGGATCGATCTCCATCACGGTTCGGCCGTCGATCATCGAGGCGGCGTAATCGGTGCGGTGGTGAAGGGTCACGGGAGCGACGGTGCCGTGCTGCGACAGCGCGACGGCCGCTTCATAAGTGATCTTAGCTTTGGGTGTTGCCGCGTTGACAACGAAGATCAAAGGCTTGCCCGCGCGGTCGCACAGGTCAACCGTGGCGCCGACGGCCCGCAAATCGTGCGGGCTCGGGCGAGTCGGGATGATGATCAGCTCGGCGACAGCGATAACGCTCTGGATCGCCATGGTGATCGCAGGAGGAGTATCGACCACGGCAAGGCGGAAACCCTGCTGGCGGAGGACTTCGAGGTCCGAGGCGAGCCGCGCAACCGTGGTTTGGGCAAACGCGGGCATGTCGGCCTCGCGCTCGTTCCACCAGTCGGCAAGGCTGCCTTGCGGATCGATGTCGATCAGACATACCGGGCCCGCCCCCGCGAGCTGCGCCTGCACCGCAAGATGTCCGGACAAGGTCGTCTTACCCGACCCGCCCTTCTGCGATGCCATTGCCAAGACGCGCATGCTTATCCCCTCGCCCACTAAGGTCAGTTGACCTGGGAGTGGCACCACAGCCTCTAAAATCTGGTTAACATTCCTACGACTCTCTTTGAGGATAAGTCGCACTCGGCTAAGACTTGCGCGGGTGGGATTGCATGTGATTCACAAATACTTAGTTGCCTTGGCCTTGTTCGGCGTGACCGCTTCGCCGCTTTCGGCGCAAAACGTCAGGGCCGGCATCGAAGCCTGGCAGCGCGCCGATTATTCGAAGGCGGTCGCGATCTGGCGCCCGCTGGCCGAGAAAGGCGACGCCGACGCGGCGTTCAATCTCGGTCAGGCCTATCGCCTCGGCCGCGGGGTTCCGACGAACATCGCCGCCGCGACAACCTGGTTCCAGCGCAGCGCGGCCAAGGGCCACATCGACGCCCAAACGACGCTTGGGCTCCTCCTGTTCGAGAATGGTGACGTGGCTGCTGGGCTAAAGTGGCTCAAGGCTGCGGCCGACAAAGGCGAACCGCGAGCGCTGCTCGTCTATGGCACAGCATTGGTCAACGGCGACGGAGTGAAGCGCGACCCGGTGCTCGGATACGCCTACGTCAGCCGTGCGGCCGCGCAGGGTCTCGCCCCGGCAAAGCAGACTCTGGCGCAGCTCGACCAGATGCTTCCGTTAGATGCCCGCAAGCGCGGCGTCGCGATCGCCGCCGCCAAGGCGAAAGCTCAACGCAGTTCCCCGGCGCAGGCCGGGGCCCAGTCCAAAGAAAAAAAATCCCTCCAGACAGCAACCGCGAAGCCAAAGCCCGCGCCGCCCGCTGTTCCGGCCGCCACCCCAGCGACCGGCGCCTGGCGCATCCAGCTCGGCGCCTTCTCGCAGCGAGCCTCGGCCGAAGCCCTGTTCCGCAAGCTCTCCGGCTCGCTCGGCGGCCGCCAGGCCTTCTACATTCCCGCCGGAAGCATCACCCGCCTGCAAGCCGGCCCCTACCCCACCCGCGCCGCCGCTCAGGCGGCGTGCAGCGCGCTCAAGGGCCAGGCCTGTTTTCCGGTGCCTGGAAATAGAACCGACCGGCCCAGCGACGCCCGCTCAGCCGGTAATTAGGTCCGCATGGATTGAGCAGCGCTAATGTCTGCTTTCGACCCA
>JBDTON010000209.1:0-7768 GCA_039933195.1 Sphingomicrobium sp.
AGCAGGTGCAGGATCGCATGCTCGACCCCGCCGATATATTGCGCGACCGGCAGCCACTTCTCTGCCTCGGCACGGTCAAACGGCTTGTCCGCCGGCTGACTGGCGAAGCGGATGAAGTACCAGCTGGAATCGACGAAAGTATCGAGGGTATCGGTCTCGCGCTGAGCCGCCGCCCCACAGTCCGGGCAATCGACATGCTTCCACGTCGCGTGGCGGTCGAGGGGATTGCCGTGCTTTTCGAAGTCGATGTCCTCGGGAAGCACGACGGGGAGCTGGTCGTGCGGCACCGCAACCGGCCCGCAGTTCGCACAATGGATGATGGGGATCGGCGTGCCCCAGTAACGCTGGCGCGACACACCCCAGTCGCGCAGGCGGTATTGCACCATGCCCTTGCCCCAGCCTGCCTCCTCGGCTCGGCGGATGACTTCGGCCGAGGCCTGTTCGGTGGTCAGCCCGTCGAGGAAGCGCGAGTTGACCGACACCCCCGGCGCGCTCTCCGCCTCGTCGCCGATCGCTTCCGAAGCGAGCTCGGAGGCGGCAGCGACGACTCGGCGAATCGGCAGGGCATATTTTTTGGCGAACTCGAAATCGCGCTGGTCGTGCCCGGGAACGCCGAAGATCGCTCCGGTGCCGTAGTCCATCAGCACGAAGTTCGCGATGTAGACCGGGAGGCGCCACTCGGTGTCGAGCGGGTGGACGACCTCGACCGCGGTTCTAAACCCCTTCTTTTCGGCCGCCTCTATCTCCGCGAGGCTCGTCCCGCCCCGCTGGCATTCGGCGATGAACTCCGCAGCCTTTGGGTCCTGCGCTGCAACGGCCGCGGCGACCGGATGGTCCGCAGCAACCGCGACAAAGCTTGCCCCAAAGATCGTGTCGGGCCGCGTCGTGAAGACTTCGACATGATCAATCGAATCGGCCGGTTCAACCAGGCGAAAGCGGAACTGCAGGCCGCGGCTCTTCCCGATCCAATTCTCCTGCATCACCCGTACTTTCTCGGGCCAGTCGTCCAGCGTGCCGAGGCCGTCGAGCAGGTCCTCGGCAAAATCGGTGATCTTCAGGAACCATTGCGAAAGCTTGCGCCGTTCCACCGGCGCGCCCGAACGCCAGCCCTTGCCGTCGATCACTTGCTCGTTGGCGAGAACGGTCATGTCGACAGGGTCCCAATTGACCTCGCTCTCCTTGCGATAGACCAGGCCCGCCTCGAACAAATTGAGGAACAGAGCCTGCTCATGCCCGTAGTATGCGGGGTCGCACGTCGCGAACTCGCGTTCCCAGTCGAGCGCGAAGCCGAGGCTCTTCAACTGCTCGCGCATGGTGCGGATGTTTGCGCGGGTCCATTCTCCCGGATGGACCTTGCGCTCCATCGCCGCATTCTCCGCCGGCATTCCGAATGCGTCCCAGCCCATCGGGTGAAGCACTTCGTGGCCCTGCATTCGCCGATAGCGGGCGATTACGTCGCCCATCGTGTAGTTGCGGACGTGACCCATGTGGATGCGGCCCGACGGATAGGGGAACATCTCGAGGACATAGGTCTTGGGTTTGTCGCTCGCGCTATCGGCGGCAAAACAGCGACCCTGTTCCCACCGCGCTTGCCAGCGACGGTCGGCCGCGTTCGGGTCGAATCGCCCGCTCATGGCATCCTTTGTTCTAGCCGCGGACGGAGGCGCGGCGGAGGTCGCGGGCCCGGGTCAAGATGATGTCCTCGAGCTTTTGCACCGTTGCCGCGGACACCGGCGCCTCGGCCCAGGAGCCGTTTTGATTGACTTGCCGGGAGGCCGAGACACGCAAAGCATCTGCACGAAGATCCTGGTCGAGAATGGCGACGGTGAGCTTCACCCGCTCCCCAGGGGCTTTCGGGTTGGCGTACCAGTCGGTGATAATCACGCCGCTGTTGGGGTTGGCCTGGAGCAGCGGGGCGAATGAAACGGTATCGATGGCGGCTTTCCACAGATAGGCATTCACGCCGATCGTGGTCATCCGCGACGGTGCCAGCTCCGTTGGAAGGCTGCGATTGCGCGCGCAGCCTGTGCCGGCGAGAGCGAAAACCAGCAGTGCGGCGGCGGTCGTTTGCAGGCGGTTCATCGGCGATCCTTGAATACCGGAGAATTTGGTGTGGCGGCGTTTATAGATGGTCGAGGCCCTCTCGCAAGGTGTCCTGCCTTGAAGCATCAGGAGCGCATTATGTGTTGAGTCGGCAACAGGGGCTGAATGAATCGATTCCGGTCATGGAACCTTGAGGCGGTTCCAACTATATCCACTCTCAGCAGAGGGAGTCGCCGATTTGCTGAAGATCGCGAAACGGAAGGAAGCCAGGCTTCTCGCGGCGTTCGCCGCGGGCGGTCTCGTGCTGACTCCGGCGTTCGCGACCACCGCGGCAAAAAAGCGCGCACCGGCCGTTGCGGTGAGCTTCGATCCGATCTCCTCCTTCACTCCGGCCAACGCCGATCCCAGGCTTGCTGCCGCATTGGCTGGCAAGGGGCTCGCGCTGACGGATTTCAAATTCACCCCGGCTCCGGCTAAGGGACGTCCGTCGCAGGTGCGGGTCGCGATTCGTGCGCCGACGACCGCTCCGGTGCAAACCAAACTTGCCGATTCGTCGATGACGGCGGTCAACGCGTTGGCCCCGACCAGCTACAATCTTGGAGTCGCGCTCGGCTGGAAGCGTTTCGCCATCTCGGGTGATGTCGCCAGCGTCAAGGATGCCAATCCGGCACTTGGCGGCCGCGAGAGCGCCATTGTCGGCGTCAGTTATTCGCTGAAGCGCTTCACCGGCCGCGTCGCCGTGGGCGCGGAGCGGAGCGATGGCCGGGCGCTGCCGGCGCTGCGCAAGGGTGACAATTATTCGCTCGACGTCGGCGGCTCCTACTCACTGTCGCGGCAAATCGCCCTCACCGGCGGCGTTCGCTACAATCTCGAGCGGGAGCGCATGCCGGCCCTCCAGGACGTGCGGCGCGATAGCCAGGCGGTCTACGTCGGCACCGCCTTCAAGTTCTAACGGCGTCGTTTCCAGTACAAGAAGCACCACTGAGCACCCTGGTCTGGCCGCGTCTTATGGCGCTACCTATAGCGCTGACGCATGAGCAGCGCCGCAGATCGCCGCCAGCACATCCTCGACGGCATCGCCTCGGCTGCCGAGCTGGCGCGTCGCGACCCCGCAAGCGTGCAGTTGATCGCCGTCAGCAAGGGGCGTTCGGTCGAAGAGATCGAGCCGCTGATCGCCGCAGGGCAGCGCGACTTCGGCGAAAGCCGTGTGCAGGAGGCGCTCGCCAAATGGCCGGCCTTGCTGGAGCGCTATCCCGATGTCCGCCTTCACGGCATCGGACGCCTGCAGTCGAACAAGGCTGCCAAAGCGGTGCGGCTGTTCGGCGTGATTCACGCGCTCGATCGGCGCATTCTGCTCGACGCCCTCGTCAGCGAAGCGGAAAGCGCCGGTCGCTATCCGTCGGTCTATGTCCAGATCAACATCGGCGAGGAAGAACCGAAGGGCGGTTGCGCAATCGCCGAGACGCGTGAGCTCGTCGAAGCTGTCCGCGCTTCGCCCCTGCCCCTGGCCGGCCTGATGTGCATTCCACCGCTGGGGCTCGAGCCCTCACCATATTTTGCGCTGCTCGCCCAGCTTGGGCACCGCCATGACGTCATGACGTTCAGCATGGGCATGTCGTCCGACTACAAGGCGGCGGTCATGCTCGGAGCTACCGCGGTTCGCGTCGGAACCGCATTGTTCGAGGTCGGATGCTGAATTTCGGCGCGATCATTTTCGACTTTGACGGCGTGCTGCTCGAGAGCGAGTTCGAGGGGAACCGGCAGCTGGCCGAGCGGCTCACCCATCTTGGCCACCGGCACAGCGTCGAAGAGACGTTCAAGTACTACGCGGGCCTCAGCGGGCAGCAGTTCATCGACGCAATAGAGACACGGATCGGAGTTCGGCTCCCACCCGAATTTCACGAGCGCCAGAGGGCAGGCGCCGCGAGCGCGCTCCGCGATGGCATAGCCGCAGTGGTCGGAGCGGTCGATTTCGTCCGCGCGCTGCCGCGCGCTTTGCCGAAGGCGGTCGCTTCATCGAGCTCGACGCGCTGGATCCGCACGCATCTGGCTCATCTGGATTTAGCGGAGGCTTTCGGCGATCACGTCTATAGCGGCCGGGAGCACGTCGAGCGCGGCAAGCCGGCCCCCGACATCTATCTCTACGCGGCCGATCGGCTCGCCGTTCCAATGACCGATTGTGTAATTCTCGAGGATTCCGAAGTGGGCGCAACCGGCGCGCTAGCGTCCGGAGCGCGAGTGATCGGCCTCGCCGCGGGGCGGCACTGCCTGGATGGACATGCGGATGCGCTGAGGGCGCTCGGCGTCAAGGAGATTGCAGACAGCTTCGATGACGTGGGAAGACTACTCGGTCTAGGCTAGATGCCCGCTCTTCTTGCGCTTGGTCGCGAGATAGTCAGCGTTATGCGGGTTCGCGGGCATTTGGTGCGGAACGCGTTCGACGACCTTGATCCCGGCCGCTTCCAACCCGCTTACTTTGGCGGGATTATTGGTCAGCAGGCGGACCCCGGAAATACCGAGAGTGCGCAGGATGGCCGCTGCATGAGCGTAGTCGCGCTCGTCGTCGGCGAAACCGAGGCGGCGGTTGGCATCGACCGTGTCGAGACCGCGGTCCTGGAGGGAATAGGCGCGGAGCTTGTTGGCGAGACCGATCCCGCGGCCCTCTTGGCGCAGGTACACGAGCATTCCGCCGCCCGCCGAGCCGATGATCCGCAACGCTTCTCTGAGCTGCGGGCCGCAATCGCATTTCAACGAACCAAATACGTCGCCTGTGAGGCATTCGCTGTGCAGGCGCACCAGCGGCGGCTGGCCGCCAGGCGCGCCGATGAGCAGCGCGACGTGCTCCTGTCCGTCGTCCGATGCGCGGAACGCGACGATCTGCGTGTCCGGCATTCCCTCGAGCGGCAGCTTGGCTCGCGCGACGAGTTCAACCTCGGGGCGGCGCTCTTCGCGTAAGATTTCAGCGGCTGAAATGGAGTTGGCACGGCTGCCTGGCTCAATGACCCACAGCGCCGGTAGCAGGCCAGCCAATCGCGCGAGATCGAGGGCAGCGCTGGCGCATTCGGCGCAGTCGAGCGGCCCGGGACTCAGGGGTCCGATCGGCCCACGCTCGAGGTCCTGGCCGGGATCGGCGAGCGCGAGGGCCGTCCCCGCGTCCAGCCACGCAGCGCGTCGGACGAGTACCGGCCGAGCCGGATCCGCGGCCTCCCGAAGATTGGCGAGGGACAGAGCCGCGGCGCGCTCGCCGCTGATCAGCAACCGCGCCTTCTGCTCGGGGTCTACGATGGCGAGCAGTTCGGCCGTCGCGGTTTCGACCGCCAGGATTCCGATGGGCTCGGCGCCTTCGATCCTTATTGGCCGGCCCGCGCGGAGCGCAGCAATGGCCCGGCGGAGGGTCAAACGTCGATCTCGCAGATCAACGGCACATGGTCGGAAGGCCGCTCCCAGCTGCGGCAAGGTTCGAGCACGTGATGAGCGGCGAGATGACCGGCAAGCTCGGGCGAGGCCCACATATGGTCCAGCCTGCGCCCGCGGTCGTTCTTCGTCCAGTCGGGCGAGCGATAGCTCCACCAGGTGAAGCAGCGTTCCGGCGCGGGCACGAACTTCCGACCGATGTCGATCCAGCCGTGCGCCTGCTGCAGCCGGTCCAAAGCCTCAATCTCGACGGGCGTGTGGCTGACGACGGTGAGCAGAGCTTTGTGGCTCCAGACGTCGCATTCGAGCGGCGCGACGTTGAAATCGCCGACGATGATCGTCGGCTCGGCGAGCTTATCCGACCAGCGCGTCATTCGCTCGATGAAATCGAGTTTCTGACCGAACTTTAAGTTGATCAGGCGATCGGGCGTGTCCCCACCGGCGGGCACGTAGACGTTCTCGAGGCGGATTCCGCATTCGAGACGCACGCCGATGTGCCGGGCTTCGCCATTGTCCTGCCAGTCGTGCTTGCCGGCATCCTTAAGCGGAACGCGGCTGAGGATGGCGACCCCATGGTGCATGCGTTGGCCGTTCAGAGCCAGATGGGCATAGCCGTGGCGGCGGAAGAGATCGGCCGGAAAGATTCCGTCGAGTACCTTCGTCTCCTGCAGGCAGAGGATGTGCGGTTGCTGCTCGACAATAAGGCGCTCGACCAAGCCGGCGCGCGCCCGCACCGAGTTGATGTTCCAGGATACGATCTTCAGCCGTGTGCTCACCGACATCCGCTTACCCTGCCTCACCCAACAAGAAAAAGGCCCTCGCTCCGGGGGCATGGAGCGAGGGCCGACCAAGCGTTCGTCACGCAAGGGATTCCACATGCCCGGGTAACAGGGGGAAACCCCAAGCAAGATGTGGAATCAGAGCTTTATATAGATGCGGTGCCTGACATTGCGATGAACGGGTCGCAAACTGAAACTTTTTTAATCCCGGCGTTTCTTCGGCTCGGCGTAGGTGAACGCGCTTTCCGGCACCGCGACATTGTAGCGCACGTCGGACAGCTTAACGGTCGTTCGATGTCCCTGCGGATCGATCGCGGTCCAGCCGTACAGTTGCAGTCCGCCGGGCGCGGAGGCGCTGCGCAGGAATGCGAGCGTCAACTGCCCGTAGGAGGTATTGCGGGCCCGAGCGACGACGACGCGAGCGTCCTGACTCGGCAGGACCTGGGCCTTGCCATTGAAGTCCGGCGAACTCGACAGCAGCGGACCCAGCGGCGTGCGGCCGAGTGGCCAGCTCGACTTCTGGCCGACCTGGTAATCGAGGAAAGTCAGCGTCTTGCCGTTCGCCACGAGGAGCAGATCGCCGCTGCCGTACTGGAAGCGGACCTTGCCCGGCCGTTTCAGCTGCAGCGTTCCCGCCGCCGAGCGTCCGCGCGCATCGGTCTGCGTGAAATCGGCGGTCATCGTTTGAACGGAAGCGATATGCGTCTTCAGCCGAGCAAGATCGGCGGACGTATCGGCGGCCGCGCAGGGCGCCGCCATCGCCATGACCGCGAATGGCGCGAGGACGCGCGCTAAGGGAATGGCAATTCTCATCTTGTAGCTCCCGGGATTTGGTCGCCTGAATGGCGTTTCGCCCTTGAATGCCCACTGAACTTTACGGTTCCGTGCCGTTCAGGCGGGGCCGGCTCAGATCGGATGACCTTCCGGGTCAACGAGCACTTCACGGCGACCCACGTGATCCGGCTGCCCGACCAATCCATCCTTCTCCATGCGCTCGATCAGCCGAGCAGCGCTGTTGTAGCCGACGCGAAGCTGTCGCTGCAGATAGGACGTCGACGCTTTCTGGCTTTCGGCAACGATCTGGATAGCCTTGCGGTAAAGCTGCGTCTCCGCGTCGTCTTCACCGGTCGGCTGACCGTCGAACAGATAGCCGCCGTCTTCTGGCTCCTCGGTGACCGCCTGGATATATTCGGGAGTCCCCTGGCGGCGCCAATGTTCCGCCACCGCGCGCACTTCTTCGTCGCTGACGAACGGCCCATGGACCCGGATGATCTGCTTGCCGCCTGGCATGTAGAGCATGTCGCCCTTGCCGAGCAGCTGCTCGGCGCCCTGCTCTCCAAGGATCGTCCGGCTGTCGATCTTGCTTGTCACCTGGAAGCTGATGCGCGTCGGCAGATTCGCCTTGATAACGCCCGTGATCACGTCGACCGACGGACGCTGGGTCGCCATGATCAGGTGGATTCCGGCCGCTCGGGCCTTCTGCGCCAGCCGCTGGATCAGGAACTCGACCTCCTTGCCGGCGGTCATCATGA
>JBDTON010000210.1:0-35713 GCA_039933195.1 Sphingomicrobium sp.
TGTACGCCCGCGACGACGCCCATCGGGCCGAGCTCGAAGCGACCGAGTTCAAGGGCAAGAAGGTCGAGGTCTCGCGCTTCAAGGGCCTCGGCGAAATGAACCCCAACCAGCTCAAGCAAACGACGATGGACCCGGCGACGCGGTCCATGCTCAAGGTGACTCTGCCCGCCGCTTACGAGGACCGCCAGCATATCAAGGATTTGGTCGAGCGGCTCATGGGGCGGGATCCCGCACCGCGGTTTGAGTTTATTCAGTCGCGGGCGTCGGCGATTGATGAGGAGGAGATCGACGCGTAGCGGCGGCCGAGCGCAGCGCCGCCGACGCGCAGCGTCGCCGAAGCAGCGCGAAGAGACGGCGAGCCTCGGCCAGCGGGCCGGCATAGCTGAGCCCGACTGACGCCACGAAGTGAGCGACAAAATTCGCCAGAATTGAGAGCGAACGGCCGTGGCGGAGCCGCTGGAAGCGAAGCGCTCCAATTCTAGAAGGGGAAGTACATTCGGATCGCGATGATCCCGACGACCCAGGTGATGATGTTGAGGGGGATGCCAATCTTGACGAAGTCGAGGTAATTATAGCCGCCCATCTGATAGACGATGACATTGGTCTGGTAGCCGAAAGGGGTCGCGAAGGCGGCGCTTCCGGCGAGCATCACCGCTACGAGAAATGGCCGCGGGCTGACCGCGAAGGCTTCGGCGATCGCTACCGCGATGGGCGTGAACAGGACAGCTACGGTCGCGTTCGATAGAATCTCGGTAGCGAACAGCGTCGTCCCGTAAAGGATAATGAGGGCCAGTGGCGGGCTCATTCCGTCCATCGAGCCGATCAGCATTGTGGTGGCGGAGCCGGCCAAGCCGGTTTCCTCAAGCGCGATGCCGAGCACGACCATGCCGGCGATCAGCATCAGCACCTCCGGCCGCAGGCCGCCATAGGCTTCGTTCGCGGTGATCACGCGCAGCAGGATGAGAAGCACTGCCCCCGCGAACGCACACGCTGCGATCGGCGCGACATTGAGCGCAGCCAGCACGACGACGCCGACGAACACCAACGAGGATAGTAACGCCGCCCACGGGCGCAGGGTGACCTCCTCCGCAAAGGGCTCGGCCGAGCCAATCAAGCCGCCAGCCAGGCCGGGCTCACGGAAGTCCTCCGCGGCTTCCATGGCCTGGCGCACGCCCTTCGGCTCCTTGCCTTCGCCGGTTCCGACCAGGCGCGCGCTGAACAGCATCAGATAGAGGCCGCCGGCCGCCGCGACCATCAGGCCGGCGGGCGTGATCTCGAATATCCCGAAGCGCGGCTGGCCGGCGACCGCCGCCATGTCATTGACGAGGAGATTGGTCGACGTGCCGATGAGCGTGCAGCAGCCGCCGAGCACTGCCGAATAGGACAGAGGAATCAAATAGCGTTTTGGCGAGCGGCCGAGCGACTTGGCGACATCGCGGACCACGGGCGCGCTGAGCACGACGATCGGCGTGTTGTTGAGGAAAGCCGACGCGCCACCGGCAAGGCCGATCAGGATCCACAGCCCGGCCGAACCTATGCGCTTGCACAACGAAACGACGAGCCGGATGCCCGCGTCGAGCAATCCGGACAGCTCCATCGCGTAGGCAATGACAAACAGCGAAGCGAGGGCGACGATCGCCGGGCTCGCGAAAGCTGCCTGGACCTCGACCGGGCGGACGACGCCCGTCATCAGCAGGATGGCCGCGCCAGCAAGAGCGACGACGTCGGACCGCACCTTGTCCCAGATCAGCGCGGCGACCACCGCCGCCAGCACCGCCAAAGTGAGTATTTGTTCGGGCGTCATCGGCCCAATGCCCGTTCCTTCCGTTGACGCGCCCTATGGGCAGTTTTGGCAGAGGGGCCAAGCCTTTGCGCAAGGCTCGCAGATCGGCGGCGCTGTGCTATGGGCGGGCCCAATGGGAGGTCCGCGGTCCAGTCCGCCGAGAATCGCCGCCAGTGCATGCGTGATTGCAGCGCTGGCACTGTTCGCCGCTTGTCGGCAGCCGCAGCAACCGGGCAATGTGCAGGAACCCTCCGAACAGCCCGCACCCGAGATTCCAGCCATGCCGCGGCTGGAGTCGCTGGACCGGACGGCCATCCTCGCGGCGGTCGCGCAGGCGGCAAGCGCGCATGCCGCGGGAGCTGACGACCTCGCGGCCCAGAGGAGGCTCGACGGGCGGCAGTTCGAATTCCGCATCCGCTTCGGCTGCCGAGGCCCTTCCAACGACCTTCCCGAGCAAGGGCTCGGCTGGTCCCGGGATCCGGAAAGGGGGACCTTGAGAGTGCGTGCCAAGCCGACGCTGACAGGTGACGACCCCCTGGTACAGGAGCTTGGCGGGGCCCGGTTCGAGGCGGTTGAGGGGTTCTGGATTCCACGGCCGTGGCTGCTCCAGCCCGTTTGCCCGGTTGCCGCGGCCGTCCAGGCCGCGGTCGATGAGGTCGCCGAGGAAGATGCGAAAGTCGCCGAGCCGATACCGAGGTGGCCGCGGATCGGCATCGCACAATTCTACTCGGAGACGGACCCGCGGACCGGGCGGCGCTCAATGCGGTCTTATGAGGCGGTGAAAACGATGAAACCGGGCCAGCCGATCGGATCGCAGGGCTTCGACCTCGTTCTCTCGGGCAGGATGAAGGCGTTGCCCGACAAGCGTGTCATCGCCTGCAGTGCCAAAGGGGCGCAAAGCCCGCCCGATTGCATCATCTCCGCGGACTTCGACCGCGTGTGGATCGAAGCGTCGGGGAGCGAGGAAGTCATCGCCGAATGGACTATCGGCTAAGCAGTCCGGGGGGCCTGAAGCTGAGCAGCCAGATCGCGGCGATCAGCGCCAAGGTCGCGGCGATGCTGGCATAGGCCAGGATACGGATGCTGGTCAGCTTGACCGACTGGACCTTATGGGTCTCGAGCCGCGAGAAGACCGCGCACGAGCGCCGTTCCGCGCCGATGAAGATCATCACCGCGATCAGCAAGAATCCAGTGGCAATCAACTTGGCGATCCAGCCCGGCTCGACCCTGCCGAACAAGGCGTTGAACGCCAGCCCGATGCCGATGCCCGCATAGCCAGTGCGCAGCCAGCCGGCGAAGGTCCGCTCATTGGCGAGTACCGTGCGGTCCTCGGCAAAATCGGTCCGCTCGCGAGCGAGCTCTCCCTTGTTTTCATCGGCCATCTATCCAGAACGCAGCTGCCCGCGACCCGTTTCAGAAAGTCAGGAGCGAACGCGGCGAGTAGGTCGGCACCTCACCCTCGCGTTCTGAGCAGAGAACGTCTAATGTCTGCTTCGGGTCGAAAGCAGACCTTAGCAACGTCAGCTTCCAGGCACTCCCAGTGACTCCCTCCGCCGCCGGCCTTGAACGCCCACGCCCTCACGGCAGCGCCAAAGGTCTGCGCCAGTTCTTGGATCCTGAGCAGCAGCGCGCCTGGCTGGAAGTCGAGACGACGCTCCCCGATGCGAAAGCAGCGGGACCCCCGCTTTCGCGGGGGTGACGGAAGAGAGAGCTACCTGCCGGTGAGCAAGCAAGGTAAACGCGCGCGTCACCTCGACTTCAGGGGCTGGCGCACCTCGCCCCTCTCTGCGTTAAGCGGAACTCTCGACAGTTCTCCGCCAGATTCATGCAAATTGACTCGCCAGTCCGGACGGCGCAGCCTTCTGCGTTCGGAGGGGCAATGGCGTCTATCTTCCTCAGCTATGCGCGCGAGGATCTCGATGCCGCGCACGAATTCGCCGCAGTCCTCGAGCGCGGCGGCCATAAGGTCTGGTGGGACCATCACCTGCGCGCCGGCTCACGGTTCTCCTGGGAAATTGATGCGGCGCTGAAAAGCGCCGAAGCAGTGGTTGTTTTGTGGTCAAAATCCTCGGTTGACTCGGCCTGGGTACAGGATGAGGCCGCGGAGGGGCTGGAAGGCTCGCGGCTGGTCCCAGTCGCGCTGGACGGCACAAAACCACCGCTCGGCTTCAGGCAGTATCACACGATCGACCTGACGAGTTGGCGCGCTGGTGGCACCGCGACCCACCAGCTCGTTTCTGCCATCGACGCGAGGGTTGGAGGAACCAGTATCGGTTCCCCGCCGCCACGGCGCGAAACCAAACCGCAACCGCCATCGATCTGCGTCCTGCCGTTCGCCAACAAAAGCGGCGAAGCCGACCAAGCCTATTTTGGCGAGGGTATCACCGAGGACGTGATTACCGACCTCTGCAAGGTTTCCGCGCTGAGCGTCATCCGTCACAGCTGTAGTGCCGCGCTGAACCCGCAGCACGTCGACTTGAAGCAGCTGGCAACGGATCTTGGCGCTACCTACGTCGTCGAGGGAACGGTGCGCAAATCCGACACGCGCTTGCGGATCACGGCCCATCTGGTCGAAATTGCGACCGGCCGCAGCCTTTGGGCCGAGCGCTACGATCGCGAACTGCGCGACATTTTCGAAATCCAGGACGAGATCTCCCTCGCCATCGTCGAGGCTCTTCAGCTGACTTTGCTGCCGCAGGAAAAGACGGCCCTTGACCGACGCGACACCAGCAGCGCCGCGGCCTACGACCTCTACCTCAGGGCTCGCGCGCTGTGGTCTGCGGGGAGCGGCGATTACCGCAAGAACGAGGCGATCTGTCGCCTCTGCGCCGAAGCTGCGGGCCTCGACTCCCACTATGCGGGCGCGTGGGCATTGATAGCGCTCGCGAGCGCGGAACTGCATTTCTGGCAACGAGCGACAGTGGACGCGCTGATGCCGGCCGAGAAAGCCGGAGCGCTCGATGAGCGCTTAACCGCGCCGCATTGCGTGCGGGCGCGGCACTTCGAGGAACAAGGTTTAGACGAGGACGCCGACGCGGCTGTCGAGATCGCGCTTGGGCTAGATCCCGAGTCATGGGAGGCCAACCGCGAGGCTGGTCAAGTGAAGTTCCGCCGCGGAAACGTTGTGGAAGCGATTCCGTACTTCGAGAAAGCCGCCGCCATAATGAAGACGGACCACGACAGCGCCTCAACGCTCATCTGCTGTTGCAACGCAGTCGGCGACACAGAGGGAGTTCTGCGGGCCGCGCAAACTGCCGTCGCGCGCGCGGAGCAACTCATCATTTGCGATCCCATCAATGGCAGTGCGTTCGCGTCTGCGGCCAGGGGTTTCGCCGCTCTTGGCGAAGGCGATCGCGCCCTGAAGTGGACCCGCAAAGCGCTCAACGTCGACCCCGGCAATCTGGCCATGCGATACAGTCTAGCGGCGACTAGCGCCGCGTGGCTCGGCGACGGCGAGCGGGCGCTGGAGATACTGGAGCCCTTCGCCGAAGCCGTCAGATTTACACCACACTTGCGGCTACTGGAGCTCGATCCGAGCTGGGCGGCCATTCGCGACGGCGCATCGTTCCAAGCCCTCTTGCAGCGCGCTCGGAAGCGGCTCTGACGGCATCGGAGCCACCGCAGTTAGCCGCTGACCTTAGGCCGCTCCATCGCCGGCACCTCAGCCGAGCGCCATCTCCAGAGGCTCATTTCGGCAGCCGGACGCGCGCCGACCCTCTCGAGCCAGGACTTGAGAGCCCCGCAACAGTCAGGGATGGTCTGACCCTTTTCGGACATCTCATGGA
The DNA here is from genome assembly GCA_039933195.1 of Sphingomicrobium sp. GTDB lineage: Bacteria > Pseudomonadota > Alphaproteobacteria > Sphingomonadales > Sphingomonadaceae > Sphingomicrobium. The sequence goes on from JBDTON010000210.1 coordinate 5,569, forward strand.
GGAAGCAATAAAGATGGATGTCGGCGACTGTGAATGATGGGCCGGCAACCCATTCATCTCTGAGTAGGCCGTTGATCCACTGCATTCCATCTCGAGCGCGGTCCTTCATTCCTTCCGCTGCCTCCGGGATGCAACGCATCCTTGTGCGGTAGGTCTCGAGTCCTTCACCATAGTAGAAACCGAGAATCATCGGCTGGCAGATGTTCAGCTCCACCTTTCGCCACCACATGCGCGTAATTGCTCGCTCCTTGCTCGTGGCGCCAATCAGCGGCGGATCGGGGCAAATCTCCTCGAGATATTCGCAAATAACCGGCCCTTCTGAGATTATAGTGCCATCGCTGAGCTCGAGCGCCGGTGTCTGGCCGGACGGGTTAAGTTTGAGGAACTCCGGATCGCGGTTTTCGCCGAGGAGCAAGTCGACTTCGTAGCGCGGGACATCGAGCCCCTTCTCGAGCAGGAACAAGCGGATCAGCCGGGGTATGATGCCGAAGCTGTCGAATAGGCGAATGGGGGTTGGTCCGGCCTTGTGCATCGGCGCGACGCTCTTTCGAGAAGAATGGTGGGATCACGCTTGTACTCATTTCCGGCGAACTTCTGAATACGCTTCCATGCCCCTCACCACGGACCGATTAGGCGATGAGCAGTATCTGGCCAGCGATTGGACGACGATAGCGTCAACTTCCAGTAGCGCCCGGATGCCAAAGGGGACGGTGCTGTCCGTCTCGCGCGCATTGTCCGCAATGGGTCGAAAGGGGACATCAGCAGATGCTCCTGGTGAGGCGCATCGTTCGCAATGATAATCTGTCCTTAAACACCCAGTGTTATTGCGTTTGGATGGCGGGCGCTCAACTCGATCGGCGCAAGGCTGCTCGACCCGACGATCCCGAGCATCGCGGGAGACGCGCTAACCTGCGCGCCCACATTGTCTTGCCCGCGAGCGTCGACGCGCTCAGCGGGCATCAGCACACCAGTCTTCTCGACATCTCGCGGGATGGGGCCTGTCTGGCCGGCGCAGACCTGCCCTCCGTCGGAAAGGACGTTGTCCTAAAATGTGGCGCCATCGACACGTTCGGTACGGTGGTCTGGGTCGTTGCCGACCGCCGCGGCGTGCTGTTCGATGAGCCGATCAACGCGAAGGAACTGGTCGCCCTGCGCCAAATTGCGGTCGCTGCCGAGCTGTCCGGAATGACGCATGAGGAACGTCAGGCAACGGCTGACTGGATGAGCGGCCTGGCGCGTTAGTCCGCGCATCGCGCGGCGCCCAGCCTAATTCGGCCCAGGGTAATTGGGCGGGTTTTCGTTATAGGCTTCGGCCAGGCTGATCGGCCCGAGCGCGATCGTCTTGAAGCTGTGATCGTGCATCCACTCCGCCCCGGCCCAGCCGCACAGCAACCACAAGAAGACGACGACTCCGAATGCGAGCTTCAAAGTGAGCCTCCGAGCGGAGAGGGGCGCCCGATCATGAGCGCAAGCAATCACGCTTCGCGCCGGAAGTCAAAAAACCCGGCGAGTCGCGGCCCCGGGCGCTACGCCGTCAAAGCCGGATAATAGATGACGGCGTAGGCGATGACGGTCGCCAGCAACGCGATGGGCGCGAGCAGCTGGGCCCAAGGTCGCTTCACCGCCAGGGCAAGCCCAAGCGGAACGAGGTTGGCTATGACGACGGAATTTTCATCGGCCCAGTTCGCTATGTCGAGGGCGGCGCCGGCAAGGAAATTCACGGCGATCGAGGCGAGGACGAGCGCCAGCATCGCGGCGATGTAGGTCGGGCCTTCGCACTCGTGAAAACGCTTCAGGTCGTAGGTCTCGCCGCCCTCGAAATCGGGGCTGACCAGCGCGCACAATGCATAGTTGATGATCACGAGCAGGAACCCGATGGCGATCGTCCCGAGCGAGAGGGTGCCCTCGCTCCGGAAGTCCCACAAGCTGATCCAGTTCGCCGCCAAATTGCCAAGCGCGACGAGCATCCACAGCAGATGCGGCCAGGACAGCACCAATTGGCGCCGGTGCCGCACCATCCGCGTAGCCGCGAACAGCAGGTGCGTAAGGGCGAGCGTGTAGATGAACGAGAAGAACAGGATGATGAATTCGAACGGGTTCATCCCGCGCGCCGGCCGTGAAGCGGTTTCGGCAGATGGAAATGCATTCAGCTCGCTTTCAAGTTTGGGAGCAGCGGCCGGCAGACCTCGGCCAGGCGGCGTCGGTCCGGTTCCGGGACGGCCACGCCGAGCTCTTTCGAATTGTCGAGTTCGTCTTGCGCGATGCCCGCGATGATGTCGTTTTCGAACGACGCGTGCATGGCGGCGATGCGAAGACTCGCGATGTCCGTCGGCCCAAGCCGCCCTGGGTCGCCGCTAAGAACCCGCAGCACCCCCCAATCCTCGCCTTCGCGAAGAATGAACACCCCGATATTGTCGAGTTGCAGATAATAGGATCCGTAGAGCCGAAGCGTCTTTCGATCGAAGTGCACCAGCGTTTGCGCCGCGCGGCTAGTCTCCCAGGCATTCTTGAACAAGGCGTTCCCGATATCGGGGAAGACGTCGCCCAGTGCCGGGACGGCCTGGTGCTTCGCCGACCGCTCGATAATGTCATTCAACCGGTCCAGCCGGCGGGCGACGCAATCGTGGGCCGCAACGCGATAGGCGAAGACCCGGTTGCTTTGGGCCATGTCATCGGTGAGCGCGGCGCGGGCGTCGCGAACCTCAGCCCGCCAGCGAACCGCGTCAACGATTTGCCCGAGGCCGATCGCAATCAGGACACCCAGCACGATGACGCCCACCTCGCCGACGAACGCGCGCCAGCCGTGCAGCGGTTTGGGAAGATGGAAATGCATGCGATGAGCCCCGGCCGGGCACGCTAACGCAAATTGAAGGGCGCGCAATGCCGGACAACTGCCGCGGCACTCCGCGCCCATTCGGTCTGGGGCGGATTCGCCTCAGAACCTCAGCGAAACCTCAGACGTCGTTGTCGCTGTGCTGATCGTCGTCGCTCATCGTCTCGCGCGCCCGGTCCTTGAGGCCGCCCCAGGCATTCTGCAGCTTGCCTTCGCCCTGCGCCGCCTGGCCTTCGCGCTTCATCTTCTCGTCGCCGAGCAATTTGCCCGCGCCTTCCTTCATCTTGCCGCCCGTCTGCTTGAGGCTGCCTTCAATGCGGTCTTCGTCGACGCCGATGCTGTCGTCGTCATCGCGGATGTCATTGTCGTTCATCAGGGTCCTCCATCGTGCGCGGCCTCAACGCACCACCCTGCGCCGATATCCTTGCCCCTCGATCGCTCCTCCGTTCGTTGGTGCTCCGATTGAACGAAGCAGCTTGGAGGACGAGAGATGAACCAGCCCCTTTTGATCGTGATCGCGGTCGCGCTCATCGCCGTGGTCGTCGCGGCGATCCTGATGTCGCGGCGCCGCCATTCGGAGCATTTGAAATCCCGTTTCGGCCGGGAATATGAGCATGCTCTCGAGTCCAAGGGCGATCGCGGCAAGGCCGAAGCCGAGCTCGCCGAGCGCGAGAAGAGAGTCGAGAAGCTCGACATCCGGCCACTCGACGACACCGAGCGCAAGCGCTTCGGCGAACGCTGGACCGAGGTCCAGGCGCGCTTCGTCGACGATCCGCCCCGCGCCCTCGCATTCGCCGACGCGCTGCTGGCCGAGGTGATGAAGGCGCGCGGCTATCCGGTCACCGATTTCGATCAGCGCGCCGGCGACATCTCCGTCGATCATCCCGACGTGGTCGAACATTATCGCGCAGGCCACGACATTGCGATTCGGCACGAGCACGGCAAGGCGGGCACCGAGGAGCTGCGCCAGGCGATGATCCATTATCGCGCCTTGTTCGACAATCTGGTCGGCGAAGGCGCGCCTGCGGCGAAGGAAAAGGAAATCATCCACTAAGCACCGGCCCCGGTGCGGGCGCGGAGTCACTTGCCCGCCGGTGGGTCTCCAGCGGTGAGATAGGTCGGGGTCATGACCGTCGCCGAGTTCGGGGCGGGCTTGGCCGGCTGAAGCAGCCTGAGGTTGAACTTTTCCTTGAACTGGCAGCCGAACTGGGTGCCCTTGGTCCAGACGACTTTGGCGTCGATCAGGCCCCCGGCGGCGAAGTCGAGCTGGATCTCGGCGCCCACCGCGACCTCCTCGCGGCTTTCGACGAGCGCTCCGCCGCTGGAGATGTTCCTCAGCCGAGCGCCGCGCACCTGCCCGTCGTAATGGAGCAGGGTGGCGCGGATAATCCGGATGCGCGGCTCGCGCGGCGGCAGTTGCTCCGGAAGCGCCGCCGAGCCCTTCTTCGCCAGTTCCAAGGCGTCCTTTGCGGGCATCGGCTTGCCGAAGATATAGCCCTGGACCAGCGAGCAGCCGAGGCTGCGAACGAGCGCCAGCTCCTCGTGCGTTTCGACGCCCTCGGCCGTCGTCTGCATGTGAAGGTCGGAAGCGAGGCCCACCATCGCCCGGATGAGCGCCGCGTTGCGGCCCTCCGGATCCGAGGCTCCTGTGACGAACGACCGGTCGATCTTGATCTTGTCGAACGGAACGCGCTGGAGATAGCTGAGGCTCGAATAGCCGGTGCCGAAATCGTCCAGCGCAAGCTTCACTCCGATCGCTTTCAGGCTGCCGATCATGTCGTGAACGTGGTCGTCATTGCTGAGGAACACGCCTTCGGTGATCTCCAGCTCCAACCGCTTGGCGGAAAGGCCGGTTTCGCCGAGAACCATTCGGACGACAGTCGGCAGAGCATGCAACTTGAACTGGATCGGGGACAGGTTCACCGCGACCGACACGTTGGATGGCCACTTGGCCGCCTCGGCGCAGGCGGTTCGAAGCACCCATTCGCCGATCTCGTTGATCAGCCCGATTTCCTCGGCCAGGGGGATGAACTCCACGGGGCTGACGGGCCCGTGTTCCGGGTGGTCCCAACGGATCAGCGCTTCGAACCCGGTCACGTCTTCGCTCGAAGCATCGACACAGGGCTGATACGCCAACCACAACTGGCCGCGCTCGAGAGCGACGCGCAGATCGGATTCCATCAGCTGCCGCACGCGCGCGGCTTCATGCATCTCCGGCGCGAAGAAGCGGTAGCAGCCCTTGCCGGCGGCTTTCGCCGCATAGAGCGCAAGGTCGGCGTCGCGCATCAAATCGTCGGCGGTGCGGTCGTCATAGTCCGAGGTGACGATCCCCACCGACGCACCGATCGACACCGCGGTGCCGCTGATGGTGTAGGGCCGCGACAGACTGTCGATGATCCCCTGCGCTAATTTGGAAAGGTCGGCTTCCGAAGACATGCTCGGCACAACGACCTGGAATTCATCGCCGCCGAGGCGCCCGACCTGGCCCAGCTCGCCGACTTCGTCGGTCAGCCGAAGCGCGACCAGCCGCAACAAGGTATCGCCTGCGGGATGCCCAAGCGTGTCGTTCACAGCCTTGAATCGGTCAAGGTCGAGGAGGAATACCGAGCAGCGGTGCTTGCGCCGGACAGCCCCCACCAGGGCATCGTCGAGCGCCCGGCGAAGGGCTTCGCGATTGGCGAGGCCAGTCAGCGAATCCTGACGGGCGAGCCGGTCGAGCTCGACCTCGGACTGGCGCATCTTGGTCAGGTCCGAGGCAAAGCCGCGGAAGCCGAAGAAACGGCCAACTTCGTCGTGCACCGGCCGGCCCGAGATCGACCACCAAATCTCGTTCTTCGTCTTGGCGCGGACGATAAGGTCCTGGAACGCCACGTGCGACGAAAGATAGAAGCCCACCGTCCGTTCCGAGGTTGCGCCTCCGTCGGCGGTCTCCGACGAGATCAGGTCGGTGAACGGGCGCTCGAGCAGGTCCGCGGGTTCCCGCCCAACCTCGCGCGCGACGCTGTCGCTGATGTAGGACAAGACGCCTTCGCGAGTGGTTTCCCAGAACCAGCCTTTTCCGCTGCTCTCGAATTCCTCGATGAGGCCCTCAGCGCGAGCGGACGGCGGACGCGACTCATCGTGCGCGCCAGTGTCCGCGCGCCCAGTCCTCAGCAGGCGTCCGATGCTTCCCACTCGGGCTGCTATGCGCAATTGTGGTTTAGATTCGGTTATATTTGGCCGGTAACCCTCTTATTCGGTTTCCTGGCGCGTCCGGCAGCAGCGGCGGCGGCAATAAGTTACTGGTTGATGGAGGGGCGCTGACTTGTGACCGTCGCCAAAAGCATGTCCCGCGGCTCGATGGCCGTCGCGGCTTTCTCGACCATCGTCGAATGGTACGATTTCACGCTCTATCTGTATTTCGCGACGGTGCTCTCGCGCGTATTCTACGGCGGGGGCGAAAACTCCCTGCTGACGACGCTCGCCGGCTTTGCAGCGGCCTACTTCCTCCGACCCCTGGGAGCGATCGTCTTCGGCCATATCGGCGACCGCTACGGCCGGCGGCGGATGATGCTTTCGTCGGTCGCGCTGATGACTCTGGCGATGCTGCTTATCGGTTTGCTTCCAACCCGCGCCGCCATCGGACCCGCCGCGGGCTGGCTGCTGTTCCTGCTGCGCTGCGTGATGGGTTTCTCGGTTGGCGGTGAATATACCGGGGTGGTCGCCTACTTGCTCGAAGGAGCCCCGGCGAAGCGCCGCGGCCTGATCACTTCGTCTGCCGCTGCGGCGAGCGAGCTTGGAGCGCTCCTCGCGGTGGGAATCTCGGCCGCAACGGTCAGCGCGATGAGCACCACGAGCCTAGATTCATGGGGCTGGCGGATCCCGTTCCTCTTCGGAGCGGCGCTCGCCGGAAGCGTATGGATCGCGCGCTCGACCATGCAGGAATCGCCCGACTTCGACCGCCAGCTCGCCGAGGGGACCGTCCCGCTTCGCCCGCTCGCCCATGTCAGCAGACATCATCGCGCGTCGATCGCCCGCGCCTTCTCGATCTCCGCGCTGGGCTCGATCACCTATTACGTCGGGATCACCTACGTCCCCGCGTTCCTCACCTCCGCGGGCGCGCTCGCCGAACGCGAGTCTCTGTGGCTCTCGACCATCGCCGCAGTCGTAGTGATCCTCGTGACGCCGCTGATCGGCGCCTGGTCCGACCGCATCGGCCGCAAGCGCGTGCTCGCATTCCTGTGCCTCGCCAGTGCCGCGCTGCCAATCACCCTATTCTCGCTGATGGCCAGCGGCTCGCGCCTCCAGGCGCTGCTGGGGGCGGTGGTGCTCGCGGCCGTCGCCGGCGGCGTGAGCGCAGTAGGGGCGGTCGCCACCGCCGAGCAATTTCCTGGCGAAGGCCGCCTCACCGGCCTCGCTCTCAGCGCCACTGCGGCGACCGCGATCTTCGGCGGCCTGACGCCCTGGATCGCTCAGCTGCTCATCGCCCGCACCGGTTGGTCGCTCGCACCTGGCGCGATGATCGCCGCAGTCGCGCTTTGCGTGCTCCCTGTCTTCCTGACGATGCGCGAAACCGCGCCTACCGCGCGCCCCAGCCGGTGAGCATGGTCTTGATCGTTCGGAACACGATCAGCACGTCGAGCCACGGCGAGAAATATTTGATGTAGTAAAAGTCGTAGTGCAGCTTGAGATAGACGTCCTCGACCTCGGCGACATGCCCCTGGTTGACCTGCGCCCAGCCCGAAATGCCGGGCTTCACCACGTGGCGATAGCGGTAGAACGGAATCTCTTTCGTGTACCAGCGCGACAGCAGCTCCGCTTCCGGCCGCGGCCCGATCCAGCTCATCTCCCACTTGAGGATGTTGAAGATCTGCGGGAGCTCATCGAGGCGCAGCGAACGCAGGACCCGTCCGACGCGGGTGATTCGATCGTCATCGTCGCTGGTCATCAAGGCGCGGCGATCATTCTCGAGATCGACGGACCGCATCGTCCGAAACTTGTAGACCGTGATCGGCTTGCCGGCATGACCGACCCGCTTCTGGCGGAACAGGGCGGATCCGTTGCTGTCGAGGCGAATCGCACCGGCGACCGCGGCCATGACCGGCAAGGCGACCGGGAGTAGGGCGAGCGCGACGACGAAGTCGATCAGCCCTTTCAGGTAGAAGTAGCCCCGCGCGGGCACCAACGATCCGAAGCTGTTCTCGGAAAGGCGCTCAATCTCGACCTTGCCGGTCAGCGATTCCCACAGCTGCTTCACCTGATAGACGATCCGCCCCTCGACGGCGGCATCAGCGAGGAAACCCTCCCATTCATCGGGGAGATCGGCGGCGAAGTCCGCGACGATCGCCGAGCAGCCGCGCGCGTCGTGAAGCCGTGGTCTCGACAAGGGCAGCCAGTCGATCTGATTGATCGCCAGCAGACGCTGGATATCGCCGTACGGAACGACGGCGATGTGCCGGCGAACTCGCCGCTCCGCGAACACGTAGAGCGTGTAAAGCCAGCAGACGTGAAGCAGGAACCCGACGGCCAATTCGAGGCGGTCGTAGGGGAACCGCGTGAGGACAAACCACACAAGCACCAGCCCGTGCCCGGTCAGCGCGGCAGGGAAGATGACATAGCTTCGCCGAATGCCCGGGTAGATCTCAATCGACAGCCGCATCCAGAAGGCGATGACGACCGCGATGATGTTGCCGCTCAACGCGTTGAGGCTCGACGCCTCAATCATCTTTCCCGGAAGAAACCCGCGCAGCCCCCACGGCACGATCGCTCCGAGCAGCAGCGCCCCGACGAACTGGAAACGCTTTCGCGTTAGAACCGAGCGAGACTCGGCCGTGCGCGCGCGATCATGCGGCATGGTTGCAAAAGTTCGCTTGCGCGCGACCGCTTCCAGCATGACCTCTCCGGCTGCACTTCCGCCTGTTAGCCGCTTCGTTTTAGCGACAACTTTGTCCGATCTGGAAGTAACATGGTCCGTTTTGGACTTACTTCCGCGCGCGGCGACCACGACCCCGCTTGGAGCAGGCCGATCCTCCTGCGCTTCCGTTGGCGGACCCTTCCGCGCCATTTAGAGCGTCCAGCGGTCGATCGCAGGATCGAGCCGGCGATCGCGCCACATCCCCTTGAGATCGGCCAGTATGCCGCCGGGCGTGATCAGGCCCGCGAGCCGCTCGTCGGCAAGCTCGCGATATTCTTGATGGGCCACGGCACCGACGACCAGGTCGTAACGGCGGCCGTCGGGCTCGGTAACCTTCAGTCCGTGCTCCCGCTCGATCTCCGCCGGCGAAGCGAGCGGATCCGCGACTGCGACGTCATGGCCCAGCCACTTCAGCCGTCGGACGAGGTCGAAGCTGCGGCTGTTCCGTAAATCCGGCACATTCTCCTTGAACGTGAGTCCGAGCACCAGCACAGTTCCCGCCTTTCGGCGGCGCTCGTGGAGCGCGTCGGCAATCCACGCGCCCATTCCGTCGTTGGTCCCGCGGCCGGCCAGGATCACCTGCGGATTGTGGCCGAGCTGCTGGGCCAGGTGGCTTAGATAATAAGGATCGACCCCGATGCAGTGACCGCCGACGAGCCCGGGCTCGAACCCAAGAAAATTCCACTTCGTCTTCGCCGCCGCCAGCACGTCCCACATCGACACGCCGATCCTGGAGAAGATCTGGGCGGCTTCGTTCATGAAGGCGATGTTGATGTCGCGCTGGGCGTTCTCAATCGCCTTCGCCGCTTCCGCGGCCTTGATCGACGCGGCCCGGAACACGCCCCCACTGGTGATCGCGCCATAGATTTGCGCCAGCTGCTCGACGACCTCTTCGTCTTCGCCGGCGATCACCTTGGTGATCTTGTCGATGCGGTGCTCGCGGTCGCCGGGGTTGATCCGTTCGGGGCTGTAGCCGAGACGGAAATCGCGCCCGCGGCGGAGCCCCGAAATGCGCTCGATCTCGGGCCCGCAAATCTCCTCGGTGACTCCGGGATAGACCGTGCTTTCGTAGACGATTGTCGGCCGCCGACCGCCCTCGATCAGGCCGGCGACCATTCGCGTAGCGGCGCGCACAGCGGTCAGATCGGGGCGGTTCGCCCGATCGACGGGTGTCGGCACGGTCACTATGTAAACGTCCGCCCCGGCGCACTCCTCCGGCCGATCGCTGAGCTTGAGCGTGGTTTGACGAAGCTCGTCTTCCTCGACTTCGCGCGTTCGGTCGCGCCCTTTGCCAACCTCCGCGATCCGCTCGCTGTCGATATCGAAGCCAATGACTTCGAACTTGCGCGCGAGCTCGACCGCAAGCGGCAGGCCGACATAGCCGAGCCCGATGACGACGATCCGGGGTGCGTTCATGAGGCTCTTGAGCTGCCCCCTGATCGGCCGCGTCCGACTCCGAAATAAGCCAGCCCCGCCTCAACCGCTTCGTCGCGGTCGTAAACGTTCCTCAGGTCGACGAGCGTCTTTCCGCGCATCGCCTCAGCGACCTTATCGAGGTCAAGTGCACGGAACTCGTCCCACTCGGTTACGATCACCAACGCATCGGCGTCCTTCGCCGCCGCAATGGCGTCGGACGCGAATTCGACGTTCTCGAAGACCTTCTCCGCCTGCTCGCGGGCGACCGGATCATATGCGCGAACGGTCGCGCCGCGCGCGATCAGACCGTTCACGAGCGGGATCGAGGGAGCATCGCGCATGTCGTCGGTGTTCGGCTTGAACGCGAGCCCGAGCACCCCGATGGTCTTGCCCCGAAGCTCGCCGCCGAGCGCCCGCGCCACGCGCTCGACCATCGCGGACTTGCGGTCGTCGTTCACCTGGACCGTGGTGCGGACGATCCGCTGATCGACCCCCGCGTTCTCCGCCGTTTGCAGCAACGCGAGCGTGTCCTTGGGAAAGCAGCTGCCGCCATAGCCGGGGCCGGCGTGCAGGAACTTGGGCCCGATGCGGTTATCGAGGCCGATGCCGCGCGCCACGTCCTGCACGTCCGCGTCGACCGCTTCGCACAAGTCCGCGATCTCATTGATGAAGCTGATCTTCACTGCCAGGAACGCATTGGCGGCATATTTGGTGAGCTCGGCGGTTCGCCTGCCGGTGATCAGAATCGGGGCGCGGTTGAGGAACAAAGGACGATAGATTTCGCGCAGGACCTCCTGCGCGCGGTCGTCCTCGGCACCAACGACGATCCGGTCGGGATGCTTGAAGTCGGCAATCGCGGCGCCCTCGCGCAGGAATTCCGGATTCGAGGCGACCGAGACTCCGCTCACCCCCTCTTCGCCGAGGATTTCTTCGATCCGGTCGCCGGTCCCGACCGGAACGGTCGACTTGGTGACCACGACCGTTCCCGGCTCGATGACCTTCGCCAGCTCGCGCACGGCGTCGAAGACGAAGGTCAGGTCGGCATGCCCGTCGCCGCGGCGCGCCGGAGTCCCAACGGCGATGAACACCGCCTCGGCCCCTTTGACTCCGTCCGCCAGCTCCTTGTTGAAGGTCAGCCGTCCACGCTCGACATTGGCCTTGACCAACGCCTCGAGCCCCGGCTCCCAGATCGGCATTCGCCCCTGGTTGAGCCCATCGATCTTGCCGCCGTCCTTGTCGATGCAGCACACTTGGTGCCCGAAATCGGCAAAGCACGCGCCGGACACGAGCCCGACATAACCGGTGCCGATCATCGCGATACGCATTCGTTACTCCTGGAAGTGAGGCCGGGCTCTTAGCCGCGCTTGGCCGGGATGAACAAGCTTGCCGAAGGCCGGCGCGTGCGGGATGATCGGCGCATGGCCAGCCACCCTCTCGATGCGATGATTGCCGCGCCGGACCATCACCAGATCCTGTTCGAGAACGACCGGGTGCGCATTCTCGATACCCGGCTGGCGCCGGGTCACCGCACCCCGATCCATGCCCATCAATGGCCCGCGGCCCTCTATGTGTTGAGCTGGAGCGATTTTGTTCGGCGGGATGAGCACGGGTCCGTGCTCGCCGACAGCCGCGAGCGGCCTCCGCCGGGGATCGGGGCGGGATTGTGGATCGATCCGCTGCCGCCGCATTCGGTCGAGAATATAGGTTCCGCGGACCTGCATATCGTCGCCGTCGAAGTGAAGGCGCTTTAATCGCCTCGATTTCGCCGGAAACTTCCTATATTGGCGCGGCCCTTCCGATGAACGTCACCACTCTCCCGAAGCCCCCGCGCGTGGGCCTGGTCTCGCTCGGCTGTCCCAAGGCCCTGGTCGACAGCGAGCGGATCATGACCAAGTTGCGCTCCGACGGTTACGACATGTCGCCCGATTATGCCGGGGCCGACGTGGTGCTGGTCAACACCTGCGGCTTCCTCGACAGCGCCAAAGAAGAGAGCCTCGAAGCCATCGGCGAAGCGATCGCCGAGAACGGCCGAGTGGTCGTCACCGGCTGCATGGGCAAGGAGGCGGACGTCATTCGTGCCCGCTTTCCGCAAGTGCTCGCCGTCACCGGTCCGCAGCAATACGAGGAAGTTGTCGCGGCTGTGCACGAAGCGGCGCCGCCCATCCCCTCGCCCTTCGTCGATCTGGTGCCCGAAGCCGGCCTCAAGCTCACCCCGCGCCACTACAGCTATGTGAAGATCTCCGAGGGCTGCAATCACCGCTGCGCTTTCTGCATCATCCCGAGCCTGCGCGGCGACCTCGTCAGCCGCCGCCCCGACGCGGTTCTGCGCGAAGCCGAAAAACTGGTCGCCGCCGGCACCAGGGAGCTTCTGGTCATCAGCCAGGACACGAGCGCCTACGGCGTCGACCTCCGCCACAAAGCCTGGCCGTGGAAAGGCGAGGACGTCCGCGCCCACATGACGGACCTCGCCCGCGAGATGGGCAAGCTCGGCGCCTGGGTCCGACTTCACTACGTCTACCCCTACCCGCACGTCGACAACGTCATCCCGCTGATGGCCAACGGGTCAGTCCTCCCCTATCTCGACATCCCCTTCCAGCACGCCTCGCCCAAGGTGCTGCGCGCGATGCGCCGCCCGGCGAACGACGCCAGGGTCCTCCAGCGCATTCGCGCCTGGCGCGCTTTAGTGCCCGACCTCGCTATCCGCTCGAGCTTCGTCGTCGGTTTTCCAGGCGAGACTGCGGGGGATTTCGAATATCTTCTGAGCTGGCTCGAGGAAGCGCAGCTCGACCGCGTCGGCGCCTTCAAGTTCGAAGCCGTCGAGGGCGCCGCAGCCAACGCGTTGCCGGACCCCGTTCCCGAAGAGCTCAAGCGGGAGCGTTACGAACGTCTGATGGCGCTCTCGGCCCGAATCAGCGCCGAAAAGCTCGCCCGCAAGGTCGGCTCGACGATCGACGTGCTCATCGATGCAGTCGATGACGAGACAGGCGGGGCGACCGGCCGCTCGAAAGCCGATGCGCCAGAGATCGACGGCGAAGTTCACCTGCGCGACGCCGGCGGGCTCAAGCCAGGAGACATCGCCTTGGCGAGAGTTGAAGATGCTGACGAGCACGACCTTTACGGCGTTCCGCTAAGCGCATAATCTCCCGTCTGCCCAGTAACTTGGCGCGTCTTGGTAAAGCGCAGAAGAACTTTGGGGAGGGGGGACCATGTTGAGGATGCGTACCGCGTTCATGGCGGCTTTGGTTATTGCCGCTGGAGTAACTCCGATCGTCCCGGCTTCCGCCGCGCGGGCTGAGCCAAAGGCGGCGATCGATCTTTGCCGCAACATCCTTCTTCCCAACCGCCCGGAGTCGAACCTTGGCGAGTGCCTCTCTTACATCACGGTGGCGGAGAATGGCTCCGCGGGTGAAGTGGCTCACCATTGCGACTCTCTCGAGGAGAACGACCCGGTCACCTTCGACATGTTTTTCACGTCCAAGTCCGAGTGCATCCGGGCCTTCGGCGGTCGCGGTCTCTTCAACTGAGGTTTCGCGTTTTGGAGGGTATTTGCTCCAATTCACGGCCAACTGATGCGCTGAGGCAACGCTTGGATATTCTTTGTTGTTGTTTCCGCAGCGCCGGAACAGAGTTCCATTGCCGCGATTATTGACCCGTTATAGATATGGTAACCGTGGGCCGTGCTTATTCTGCGGTGGGTAAAGGTCGCTTTAGTGAGCGTGTCCGGGTAAGTGAGCAGCCAAGCAGGGAGAATCGCATGCGTGTCACAGGGTCAAGGATTGCATCGGCCGCCGTCGCTGCAGCCATGCTTTTCGACGCGACTGCCGGAATTGCGGCAACCACCCCACCGGCAGCGCCAGCTCAAGCGTCGCAGACATCCTGGTTGACGCTCAGCATGCTCAGTCCCTCGGGCGCGATCGGGCTCGCCGGTGCCGCCGCGCAGCCCGCGACCGATGTCCCGCCGCCGCCTGACGGCAATGCCTACCACGGAGTGCCGATGCCGGTGATCGGAGTCTGGCTCGCCGGAGTTGCGCTTGCGGTCTACATCCTGACCCGCCACCACCGCGGCCGCTTCAGCTTCCCCCAGCCCAACCCGAACAGCCCCGCCTGAGCCGCGCGACGCGGGCTCTGCTCGTCAATCGCTGCGACGCCCGCCTAATCGCCCCTGATCGGATTCAGTCCCGGAGCGGCCTCTCTCGCGGCGCGTCCCTCGTCCTTTGGAACAGCGGCTTGCCATCGTTCGAAAGCATCGCGGCGACCCACGCCGTGCTTTCGAACTGCGCGAACACCATCATCGACATGAGCGTCATCGGGACCGCCAGGAAGGCTCCCGGAAGCCCCCACAGCCAGCCCCAGAAAGCAAGTGACAGCAAAGTCGCGACCGGGTCGATATTCTGTGTCTGCGCCTGCAGCCGCGGGTAGATGAAATTGCCGACGACCGTCGCCACGACCTGGATCACCACGAAAATGGTGATCGCCTGCCACACCGTCGGGAACTGGACCAAAGCGAACAGGCTTGGAGCGACCGAGCCGACCGTGACTCCGATGTTCGGGATGAAGGTCAGAAGGAAGAACATCACCGCCCAGAACAGCACGTTGTCCAGGCCCACCGCGAACATGACGATGACTGCCGACACCGTGAGCATAACCCCGGTGATCGTCTGCACCCAGACGTAGGTCTCGATGTTCCCGGCGATCCGCTTCAACGTCTCCTTGATCGTCGCGGCTCGCGCGGACGATCCTGCCACATTCTCGATTTTGCGGCCGATCCGCTTCCGCCCGGCGAGCATGAAGCCGAAATAGACCACCATCAGCAGCAGGCCCGAAAGCAGCCCCTGCATCCCCGAAAGCAGGAACCCGGCCACCTCGGTGACGCTGACCTTGCCAACGACCGCGCTGAGGTGAAGCGGCTCGCGCAAATGGAGCGACTCGCCGACGTCCACCGATATCTGGTCAACGCGGGCGACCAGCGCGGGTCCCTGCGAAACCATCTGCGCCGTGCCCTGGGCCATGACGAAGATGCTCCCCGAGGCTGTCAGAATGACCACGAGGCCGGCGAGCAATGACACCGCCCATGCAGGCGCGGCTGGCCAGCGGTTCTGGATGAAGCGCACAAGCGCGTTGACCAGCACCGCGAGCACGCCGGCGATTACGAAGGGGATGAGGATCGACGCGAGGAAGTGCAGGAGAGCGATCGCTGCAGCAACTCCGGTTATGATTTGCGCAGCGCCGAGGGTTCGCGTCGTCACCGTCAGCGCCCGCTAAGACTGACCAGACCTATTCTTCAACCAGGAGCGCTTCGCCGCTCGCCGGGTCACGGATGAACCAGACCGCGCAAAGCGCAAGAATGATCAGCAGCAGAATCTCGATGATCCGGCTCACCGTCAGCGGCCCGATCATCGATTGAAGAATGACAATCGGCAAATACAGCGACACGCTTTGCGCCAGCGCGAGCAGCACCAGCAGGATCACGGCGATGGCCGCACCGCGCACGGACGGGTGAAGGGTTCGTCCGCGAAACACGAGCAGGCCAATCACGGCCGCGCCAAAGGCGACCGCGGCGGCTACCATCAGATAGGGGCCGGGACGTTCCCACGCGTTCAATCCCTCCGAATGGGAGAAGTTGCGAATGGCGGCGCTGACTGCGACATTCGCGTCGAATGAGCGGAGCACTGCAAACACTGCGCAGAGGATCGCGATGCGCAGCCAGAACGGCCCGGTCCGCGCGGCCACCGCCGTTCCCCGCGTTCGCGAAGCTGCAAACGCCAATGCCGCGCAGGCAGCGTAGGCCGCGGCAAAATAGTATCGTGCTTCCGTAGTTCCCTCCCCGGGATCAGGTTCGAATGACGTCGATAGACTCTCGGCGCACGAGCACAAGAGTGTGTTTGCCGGTCAACGGCTCCTGGGCGATTCCCGCCGCGTCAGCTCGACGAGCACCACATCATTGCTTTGCATTGGTACCGTGAGCTTGAGCGCGCCGTCCTTCCCGACTGCAACGGTCTTTTCCGTCTCCGGCTGATCGCGCGTCAGATGCCTCAGCTGCCCCAGCTGCGCGGGCGTCAGGTCGGTCGGCGACCCCATTTCGAGCCATGCCGTCTGCGGATCGTTACTGCGGAATCCGGTGCGGCGCAGGCGCAGGCGGTACGCCCCCGGTGTGACATGTGTGAACACCAACCGCACCGACGGCGCCCGCGTGGCCGGGAGAACTTTCGTATAGAAAGGACGATTGCTGACCTTCTGATCCGGAAGGACCCAGTTCCACAGGATCGCGCTCGTCTTCCGGCCGTCCGTCGACGCCCAGCTCTGCGCGTCGGCGGTCGGGACTTCGCTGCCCTTCAGCGCGTGCAGATATTTGTAGGCAAACCAGGCAGGCTTGCGGATGCCTTCGCGGTTCATCAGCCCGAAGCCGCCGTGAAACGGGGTCGGCGGCGGGCCCGGCTCCTCGAACAAATCGCTGTAGGTCCAGTAGCTCATCGCATTCGCCAGGCCCTTGCTCCCCTTGAGCTTGGTCAGGATGTAGGCTGCGCTGAGGTAGCTGTCGTGGACGGGGTCGCGCGGGTTGTAGCTCGAGCTCCACTCTGTGAAATAGAGCGGCAGCCTGGGGAATTGCGACGCCGCGATCTGTTGCCGCACGCGGCGCACGTCGCCGATGATCGAATCGGGATTGGTCGACAGCTTGTTGTCGTCCTGCCCCTTCTCGTCGAGGAAGCCGCCGTCGACCCCGTAGGTGTGGGTGGTGACGAAATCGACGGGCACCTTCCTGGAAACGGCGAAATCGAGGAATTCGGGAACCCAGGCCGCTCCCGCCGTCGATGGGCCCCCGACGCGCAGCGCGGCATCGATCGCCTTGATCGTTCGAGCGCTGTTCTCATACAGCTCGAAATAGGCCCGTCGGTCGGCCTTCTCCCAGAAGCCGTCGAGGTTGGGCTCGTTCCACACCTCGAAGAACCAGCGGCGCACCTCCCGCTGCCCATACCGCTGGCGAAGGTGGCGAACGAACGCGTCGACCAGGTTGTGCCACATCTCCGGCCGTGGGTGCGACGTATTGCCCTTCCAGTAGAAGATTTGGTTGTCCGAGGTCTTCATCGCCTGAGGCGTGAAGCCGAGCTCGACGAACGGCCTGATGCGCTTGGCAAGAAGCTGATCGTACAGCCGGTCGATGTTGGTCCAGTCGTAAGCCGCCCGACCATCGCTCACCTTCACCGTTCCGAGGACATCGTGAAAGATCGCGTGGAATCGGATGTAGCGGAAACCGAGCTCGTCGGCGGCGATCTTCAGTTGCCGCTGGCTGTCGGCCCGAATCAAAGTCCCGGGAAAATCCGAGCCGACCGACAGGTCGAAGAAGCGGTCGACCGGCGGGCCGGCTCTCGCGACATCGACCGTGATCGTGCGGAGCGCGGGCGCAGCGGCGAGCGCCGGCTGGCTGACCGCAAGAATCGCCGCACAGGCAAGCGCGGCTCGAAACCCCGAGGATGTGAGCGGTAACATACCGCTCTAGCTGCCACAGCCGGGGCGTTCGCGTCACCAGTTTTCGGCCTCCCCTCGCTTCACTCCAATGGCTGGCAAAGCCGCGCGATTGGTGCAAAGTTCCGCCAGCGAAACCAACGGGAGAGACACTGTGCCTGAAGATGCAGCAATCGCCGTTCCGGCGGCCAATCCGGCCGCGCTGGGCCTCGTAGCCTTCGGCCTCACCACCGTGCTCCTGAGCCTCGTCAACGCCGGCGTCCTTCCGCCCGGCGGCGAGCCGGTGGTGATCCCGCTCGCGCTCGCCTTCGGTGGCCTCATGCAGATCTTCGCCGGAGCGTTCGAGTTCAGACTCGGCAACACCTTCGGGATGACCGCGTTCTTTAGCTACGGCGCCTTCTGGTGGTGGTTCGCCTTCCTGCTGCTGTTCGCCCACAACAACTGGATCGACATCTCTGCGGCCGGGCCGACGATCGGCGTGGCGCTTCTCCTGTGGGGCGTGCTCACCCTGTATCTCTGGATCAGCACCTTCCGCCTGCCGAGAATCCTGTTCCTGATCTTTCTCACTTTGTGGGTGACCTTCGCCCTGCTCGGCGTCGGCGCGATCTCGGCGAACTCGCAGCTCACGCACCTCGGGGGCTGGCTCGGCATCGTCTGCGGAACTCTGGCGATTTATGGCAGCTTCGGCATCGTTACCAACGCGACCTTCGGGCGAACGGTGGTGCCGCTCGGAGCAAGATAAAGCGCCGAACAAGGACTGATCCAAGGCAGGACAGCAAGGCATCTGGAGGGCCCTTAACTGCGCGCGCACGGTCGCCCCGTTTCGCAAGTGCGCTGCTGCTGTGGCCCGCGCAGACTTGCGGGTCTTTGGGACTTTTCGGATCGTCGTCTAAGGGCTCCGCATGACCGATTTCGCCCCCCTCCTCATCGCCGACCGCGGTGAGAAAGCGCGCCCGATCCACCTGGTCGACAAGGACAGCTTCGAAAAGTGGGTGAAGGGCCGTCCGGCCGAGGACCGCGCGTTCCTCAAGGCGCACCGCTTTGACGGAACGAAAGCCTTCGCTTTCGTATTGCTTCCCCGCGGCGGCGACTTCGAGGTGGTGAGCACGGTCGCCAGCGCTGGCGCGCTCTCGACCTGGTGCCTCGCCGCGCTCGGCGAGAGCCTGCCCGACGGCACCTACAAGCTGGCGGGGGCCGACCCGGGCAAGGCGGCGCTCGGGTGGCTGCTCGCGCAGCACCGTTTCGATACCTACCGCTCGAAGCCTGAGCCCGACCGCGGGCCGCGCGTGCTCCTCACCCGCGAACCCGCGAGCATCGACCAAACGGTCCGCCTCGCCGAAGCGACCGCGCTGGTCCGCGACCTCGTCGACACGCCCGCCGCGGACCTCGGCCCGGCAGAGCTCGAACAGGCGGTGCGCGACGAGGCCAGCCGCTCCGGGGCGCAGGTCCGAGTCACCACGGGCGACGAACTCTCAGACGAATTTCCGCTGATCGCAGCCGTCGGCGCTGCCGCTTCGGCCGACCGCGCGCCGCGCCTCATTGAGCTCGAATGGGGCAAGCCCGGCGACCCGCGCATCGCGATCGTCGGCAAGGGTGTCTGCTTCGACAGCGGCGGGCTCGACCTCAAGCCGGGCGCCGGCATGCGCATCATGAAGAAGGACATGGGCGGGGCCGCGCACGCGCTCGCCCTCGCCCGCCTGATCGCCGCCGAGCGGCTCCCGGTGCGCGTCCATTTGCTCATTGCGGCCGTCGAAAATGCGGTCTCCGGGAACGCCTACCGGCCCGGCGACATCGTCAAGTCGCGCAAGGGCCTGTTCGTCGAGGTCGACAATACAGATGCCGAGGGCCGCCTCGTCCTCGCCGACGCCCTTGCCCGGGCGGGCGAGGAGAAGCCCGAGCTGATCGTCGATTTCGCGACGCTGACCGGCGCCGCCCGCGTGGCGCTAGGTCCCGACCTTCCCGCCTTGTTTGCCAACCGCGACGACATTTCCGCGGCAATCGAGACTGCGGCGCGTGACGTCGAGGATCCTTTGTGGCGGATGCCGCTGTGGGATCCTTATGACGAGCATTTGAAGAGCAACGTCGCCGATCTCGCCAACATGGCCAATAATCCCATGGCCGGCTGCATTTACGCGGCATTGTTCCTCAGGCGCTTCGTCCCCGAGGGGATGCCCTGGGCGCATATCGATACGTGGGCGTGGCGCGATCCGGGCAAGCCCGGGCGGCCCAAGGGCGGCGACGCACTCGGTCTTCGCGCTACATTCGCGCTGCTCGAGCACCGCTATCCGCGGCGCTGAAGCGGCGTTTGGCCGAACATTCAGGGCTTTTTGGTCCGCGTCTGCAACATTTCGCGTCCTTACCGGTTTAGAATCACACTACGCGGCACGGGAGGAAGACGAGCAGCATGAGCGAGGTTTCGCTTACGGGCTGGATGAAGGCGCTCATCGCCTATGTCCGCTCAGGAGAGCCCGACCTCACCAATCGGCAAATGGCTTTGTTGATGCTGGTCTATCTCACTCCGGGACCGCATACGGTGCGCGGCCTTGCCCGGGTGCTCGGGGTTTCCAAGCCTGTGGTCACTCGCGCCTTGAACACGCTCGGCGCGCTCGGCTATCTGCGCCGCGAACGGGACCAGGACGACCGCCGCAACGTGTTCGTCGTCCGCACCAGCAACGGGGCAGAATTTCTTGAAGGGTTCAAGCGCAACCTCCGCGAGGGCGAGACCTCCGCGGCCCAGCGGCCGATCATCGGCCAGGCCCCGGCTTACGCCCACCAGCGCTGACGAGTACGCGCTTTCCGGCCCGTCCGACCTGCCCGACCCGGACTATCACGCCTACCGTAAGGACCTCGCCGACATCGCCCTCGCCGGCCGGGTGATCGCGTCGCATTACGCCCAGCCCGTCGAGCGCATCGTCGTCAGCCCGGCCGTCCTTCGGGAATCGCCGTCGGACGACGCGGAGTCGCTGCGAGAGCTCGCGCCGGGCGAACCTTTCGCAATGCTTGACGACAGCCTCGGCTGGGCCTGGGGCTACGCCGGCAAAAAGCGCCGCGTCGGCTACATCAGGAGCGAGTCGGTTCGAACGAACTGAGCGCTAATGCAGGACCGAGGTCTGCAGCCAGATGAGCTGATAAATGCTGCTCAACACCAGCACCGCCAATACAGCTCCAATCAGTCGGTCCCTCACCGGCTTGTTCGGCCGGCGGAGCGGAAACAGCAGCCAACCCGCGAGGGCGCTGAGCACCAATGTGCCGATTGCGCTGTTGCGCACATAGACCACGATGGCGCCACGGATCGTCTCCATTCCGGCAGCCGAAGGCTCGCCGTGCGGGCTCATCAACAGGGCCACCGCCCAGTTGATCACGGCGGCCGACAGCAGGAGACTGCCCATGAACAGCCGGCCCCGCGTAATCCCGCGGTTCCTCACATCTGCCCCCGAGCGCGCCGGATCGCGAACCATTTGGCGACATTGGCATTCTGTTCGGCCAGCGTTTGCGCGAACGCATGCCCGCCGGTTCCATCGGCGACGAAGTAGAGCGCCTTGGTCTCAGCTGGATGCAACACCGCCGCGATGCTCGCCTTTCCAGGGTTCGTGATTGGGCCGATCGGAAGGCCGGTCATTCGGTACGTGTTGTAGTCATTCCTCGCGTCCCGCTCGGATTTGAGGATGCGCCGGCCCAGCGGCTTGCCCCTCGTCACCGGATAAATAATCGTCGGGTCCGCATCGAGCGGCATGCCGATCCTCAAGCGGTTGCAATAGACGCCCGCGATGACCGGGCGCTCGGACGCCTTGCCGGTTTCCTTCTCGACGATCGAAGCGAGCGTCACGGCCTGCTCTCTGGTCGTGACCGGGCAGTCGGTCGAGCGCTTGGCCCAAAGCTCGTCGAGCGCTTTGGTCATCGCCGCCTGCATCCGCTGCACCAGTGCCGCGCGCGCTTCGCCGCGCTGATAGCCGTAGCTGTCGGGGAGCACCGACCCCTCTACGATCGGCGGGAGCGGCCCGGACAGGTACGGGTCCGCGGCGAGTTTCTGCTGGACCAGGATCGCCGGCATGCCCTCGGTGACCGTGATCAGGCGGAGCAGCGGCTTGCCATGCTGCAGCAGGTCGAGGATCGAGGCTCCGCCCATTCCCCTGGGGATTCGAAACTCCCCCGCCTGGATCGGGTCGTGCGAACCGAACAGCCGGGCCATGGCATAGTAAGTGCGCGCGGAACCGGGAATCGCACCTTCCTGCGCCAGCTGCCGAGCGACCGATGCCACGCTCGCGCCGTCCTTGATGATCACCGTGTGCGGCCCGGGTTTCGGCCCCGGCGCCCACCACAGGACGTAAACGGCCACAAGCGCAACGAGGACCAGCGCTAAGGCGCCGGTCAACGGCCGCCTCACACGGCCTTCATGATCAGGCTGGCGTTGGTTCCGCCGAAGCCGAAGCTGTTGTTGAGCACGGCGCGCACCGGCCGCTCCCTGGCTTTGTGCGGCACGAGGTCGACCCCTTCCGTTCCCTCGCCCGGATTGTCGAGGTTGAGCGTCGGCGGGACGATCTGGTCGCGCATTGCGAGCATGCAGAAAATGCTCTCGACCGCTCCGGCGCCGCCCAGCAGGTGCCCGATGGCCGATTTGGTGGAGCTCATCGACAGCGTGCCGATGGCGTTGCCGAACAGCCGCCGCACCGCGCCGAGCTCGAGTTCGTCGCCCAAAGGCGTCGAAGTGCCGTGGGCGTTAATGTAATCGATGTCGGACGGCTGCAGCCCTGATTTGCGCAGAGCCATCTCCATCGAACGGTAGGCGCCGGAACCTTCGGGATGCGGCGCCGTGACGTGATAGGCATCGCCTGAAAGCCCGTAGCCGATCACCTCGGCGTAGATTTTCGCGCCGCGCTTCTTGGCATGCTCATATTCCTCGAGCACGACGACGCCCGACCCCTCGCCCATCACGAACCCGTCGCGGTCCCTGTCGTACGGCCGGCTCGCTTTCTCCGGCTGGTCGTTGAAGTTGGTGCTGAGTGCTCGCGCCTGGGCGAAGCCGGCGATCCCGATCGGGCAGATGGTCGCTTCCGAGCCTCCGGCGAGCATGATGTCCGCGTCGTCCATGGCGATCATCCGCGCCGCGTCGCCGATGGAATGTGCGCCCGTCGAGCAAGCGGTAACCACAGCGTGGTTGGGGCCCATCAGCCCGTGTTTGATCGAGACCTGGCCGGAAATGAGGTTGATCAGTCGCCCGTGAACGAAATGCGGGCTGACTCGCCCGGGGCCTTTCTCATGCAGAACGATGCTCTCGCTCTCGATGCCTGGAAGACCGCCAATTCCCGAGCCGATCGAAACCCCCGCGCGAAACCGCGTTGTCTCGTCCATCTCGGTTAGCCCGGCGTCTTCGAGCGCCTGTCCGGCGGCGTCGATGCCGTAGATGATGAACGGATCGACCTGCCGCTGCGTCTTGTGATCGACCCGCTTGGCCGGATCGAAGCCATATTCGTGATCCGCCGGCTTTACTTCGCAGGCGATGCGGCATTTCTGGTCGCTGGCGTCGAACCTGGTAATCGGCCCCGCGCCGCTTTTCGACGCGAGGATATTCTTCCAGGTGGTCTCGACGTCAGCCCCGAGCGGTGTCACCAGCCCCAGACCCGTCACCACGACACGGCGCATATTGTTCATCTTCAGCTCCAAAACAAACGGCCTCCCGATTGGTTCGGGAAGCCGTTCATGCCGCCTTCCGGCGCTGCTGGGCGGCAGTCAGCGGACCCGATCAGCCCTTGTTCTGGTCGATATAGTCAATCGCGTCGCGAACAGTGGTGATCTTCTCGGCGGCATCGTCAGGTATTTCCACCCCGAACTCTTCCTCGAAAGCCATCACCAGCTCGACGATGTCGAGGCTGTCCGCGCCGAGATCGTCGATGAAGCTCGCATCCTCCGTCACCTTGTCCGGCTCGACGCCGAGATGTTCGACGACGATCTTCTTCACCCGATCGGCTGTCTCGCTCATGTGACCGCTTCCTCCGTTTGGCTTTTGCGCTGCCCTAGCGATGCCCTTTGCGGGCGGCAAGTGGCCACACTTGTCATTGCGAGCGTAGCGAAGCAATCCGGCGTTGTCATGGATTGCCGCTTCGCCTTCGCCTCGCAATGACGATCAAGACCTCCCGAGCCCTCACGCCCGGCGAGATCGCGCTGGCGCGGTCGGTCTTTGGCGATGCAATCGACTACCCGAAGGCGCGGCTGGTCAAAGGCAAATGGTGGCTTTTCCATCCGCGCCGCGCCGCCATGGCGCCGATGGGCAACATCTATTTCCATCCCGTGGACGGCGGCTGGTCCGACGATTTCTCGAAAGAGCCACTGGGCCGCCAGGGATTCTTCATCCACGAGATGACGCACGTCTGGCAGGCGCAGGCCAAGGGACGCTTCTATCTGCCGCTGATGCGCCATCCCTTCTGCCGCTATGACTACGAGCTCAAGCCGGGGAAGCCGTTCGAGCATTATGGCCTCGAGCAGCAGGCGGAAATCGTCAGTCATCGCTTTCTCGCGGACCGCGGTGCTCCGTTACGCGGCCCCCCTCCACGGGCGCTACTTCCGTTCATCTGCGACGATCGGGCCGCCGATTAGGCTGTAACAATAGTGCAACAGGGGTGGCACGAAAGTGGCTTGAGAGCCACGCCGCTCTTCCTCGCTACTGCCGTTTCGGGATATCTGTCGGCAGCGCGACTATTCGCAACAGGGGGAATCTCATGCGCACTACCGCAGCCTTGCTCATCGGCACTTCTGTACTCGCCCTTGCAGTCCCGGCGTCGGCCGCTCAGACCGGGCAGGAGAGCGCGGCCGAGGCCGCCAACCAACCGCAAGTGGCCCAGGCGTCCGGTGCGGACATCATCGTCACGGCAACGAAGCGCGCATCGCGCGTCCAGGACGTCCCCTTCTCGATCAACGCGCAGACGCAGGCCGACATCCAGCGCGCGCATGCGCAAACGCTGGAGGACATCAGCCGCAACGTCGCGGGCCTCACCGTCCAGAACCTCGGCCCCGGCCAAAGCCAGGTTTCGATCCGCGGTGTCTCGGCGGGCCAGATCGTCCGCGACCAGCCGGGCGTCAAAGAGCAGGTCGGCACCTATCTGGACGAGAGCGTTACTTCGCTGTCGCTGTTCACCCCGGACTTCGACCTGTTCGATCTTAACCGCGTGGAGACTCTGCGCGGTCCGCAGGGCACTTTGTTCGGCTCAGGGTCGGTCGGCGGCACCATCCGCTACATCACCAACCAGCCCAAGATCGGCGTCGTCGAGGGGGCCGTCGAAGCGGGCGTCAACTTCCTGTCGGGCGGCAGCATGGGCTACGATGGAAAGGCGGCAATCAACATTCCTTTTGCAGATACCGCCGCGGCCCGCCTGGTCGTTTACGAGACGCATTACGGCGGCTTCGTCGACTCCGTCGGCCCGTTCAAGAAAAAGAACCTCAACGACGGCGACCGCTACGGCACGCGATTTTCCATCCTGTGGCAGCCTGCTCCGCAGATCAAAGTCACGCCGCGAATTATCTACCAGAAGACAAATACGGGCGGATTTAACCGGGAAGAGTTCTACAACCTCTACGACAATCAGTTCACGACCGGCGCCGCGGGAACCGATCTCGGTGAGCGCAAGCAGTATCTGAAGAGGCGGGAAAGTTTCCGCGACAAGACTCTGCTGATGGACGTCACCGTAAGCTATGACTTCGGGCCAGTCGAACTGACCTCGGTCAGCAGCGATATGATCCGCGACATCCTGGTCAGCCGCGATGCATCGGCTCTCTCGGGTTCAGTCAGCGTATCGCCGTTCCTGTCCATATTTCCGACGCTCGATCCTGCGATCGTGAACCTGACGTCGAATCTGCGTGACTCGACTCATCTCAACCAAATAACTCAGGAGCTGCGGCTGGCATCGACCGGCTCGGGACCCTTCCAATGGGTGTTCGGTGGCTTCTACAGCCGTGCGGGCCGCCATTATCAGCAGCGGTTGCCTACCCCCGGCTATGACGCGTTCATCGACGCGGCGACGGCCCCGGGCGTGTCCGCCTCTCAAGACAACGGTTTTGGATTGGTTGACAATCCCTACCATGCAAACCTGCCATACACGGATAGGCAGAAGGCGCTCTTTGGCGAGGCCAGCTACAAGTTCAACCAGTTCAAGCTGACCGCTGGCGGCCGCTGGTATGATTTCCACGAGACGCGTCGCTTCCACTCTGGTGGCATCTTCTCCGGACTCGACGATCGCACGGACAAAACGAAGTCGAACGGTTTCTCGCCGCGCGGCATCGCCAGCTGGGAACCGAACCGAAACCTTAGCGTGAACCTGCAGGTGGCCAAAGGCTTCCGTCTTGGCGGCGTCAACGACCCGCTGAACATCCCGATTTGCACGCCTGAGGACGCAGCTCTTTTCGGCGGCTTCCAGTCGTATAAGGATGAGACGCTTTGGAACTATGAAGCCGGCGTCAAATATTCGAAATACGGGATCACGTTCAACGCGGCGGCTTTCTACAATCAAATCAAGAACCTGCAGGTCACGCTCGACGCGGGAAGCTGCTCGTCGCGCATAGTCTTCAACGTCAAGAAAGCGCACGCCCAGGGCATCGAGGCCGAGTTCGCCGTACATCCGCTGCCGGGCCTCGATTTCTCGTTCGCTGGTAGCGTCCTCGACTCGAAGTTCGACACGACCCTGCCGGAACCACTGGCAACCACCACCGGCATTCGTACAGGCAACCGCCTGCCAACCGTTCCCCGGTACCAGTTCGCAGTGACGGCCAATTACGAGCAGCCGTTCAGCGCCACCGGTCACTGGTACGTCAACGGCAGCGTACAGCGGATCGGCAACCGCTATACCCAGCCGGGCGACCAGGAAGCCGCCAATCAGAACGTGAGTCTGATCTTCTTCGACCCGGTGACCCAGGCGTTCGGTACCAGCACGCAGGATATCGGTTCGCTGAGGCTGCCGCCCTACACGCTGGTCAATGCATCGCTTGGCTTACGCTGGGACAGCGGGCTCGAGGTGTCGGCCTACGCCACCAACATCTTCGACAAGGATTCGAAGCTTTCGCTCGACCGGGAACGTGGCCTGCGCGCGCGTATCGGCTACAACATCGGCACGCCGCGGACGATCGGTCTGACGGTCCGGCAGACCTTCGGCGGACATGTGGCCGCGCCTCCGCCGCCGCCGCCTCCGCCGCCGCCGCCCCCTCCGGCCACGCAGACGTGCCCGGACGGATCGGTGGTTGCTGCGGAGGCGACGTGTCCGGTTCCCCCGGCTCCGCCGCCGCCTCCTCCGCCGGCGGCACCCGAGCGCGGCTGATCCGAGCGCAATGCCGTTAAACGTAACGCGCCGCTCGCTCCTC
This sequence comes from Sphingomicrobium sp., assembly GCA_039933195.1. GTDB lineage: Bacteria > Pseudomonadota > Alphaproteobacteria > Sphingomonadales > Sphingomonadaceae > Sphingomicrobium. Next base: position 32,514 of record JBDTON010000210.1, read on the forward strand.
ATTGGAGCGGGCGGCGCTGCCGTTTCTCCGCTATCGGCAAAACCGATGAGACGGCGCAGCGGCGAACGGATTGCAGTGGTCGGCGCCGGCGTGTTCGGCGCGTGGACCGCGCACCACCTGCAGCAAGCGGGCCACAAGGTCACGCTGATCGATGCCTGGGGACCGGCGCACAGCCGCTCCTCGTCGGGCGGCGAATCCCGCCTCACCCGCGCCGCCTACGGCAAGGACGCGATCTACACGCGCATGGCGACCGACTCGCTCCCGCAATGGAAGGCGCTGAGCGCCGTCTCGGGCCTTCCCATCTTCATCCCCGCCGGAATCCTGTTCTTCTTCCCGACCGAGGAGCAGTACGTTCACGACAGCATCGCCGCGCATCGCAAGTTCGGCCTTCCGACCGACGTGTTGACCCAGGCCGAAATGGCGCGGCGCTTCCCGATGATCGATTTCGACGGAATCCGCATCGGCCTCTACGAGCCGGGCTTCGGCGCACTGATGGCGCGGCGTTCGGTGCTGACGCTTGTGGAGCGGTTCGTGAAAGCGGGCGGGACCTACGACAAGGGCGCGGTCCAGCCGCCCGCGCGCACCGCTGGCGAACTGGAAGAGATCCACCTCTCCTCAGGCGAACGCGTCGCCGCGGACCGGTTCGTCTTCGCGCTCGGACCGTGGCTGCCCAAGCTCTTCCCCGACGTGATCGGGCCGAAGATCCTGGCAACCCGGCAGGAGGTGTTCTTCTTCGCGCCGCCCGCGGGCGATCGCCGGTTTTTGCCGGGTGCGATGCCGGGCTGGGCCGACTTCAATGGCGGCGACATCTTCTACGGCTTCCCGGATCTTGAGACCCGAGGCGTCAAGTTCGCGCACGATGCGCATGGCGTGCCAGTCGATCCCGACACTCAGGACCGACGCTTAACCGAAGTGGCGCTCGCTGAAATCCTCGCCTACCGCGACCGCCGTTTCCCGCTGCTGAAGGGCGCTCCGCTCACCGAAGCCCGCGTCTGCCAGTACGAGAACAGCTCGAACGGCGATTTCCTGATCGATCTTCACCCGCGGCTGTCCAACCTGCTGCTCGTCGGCGGAGGCTCGGGCCATGGCTTCAAGCATGGGCCGGAGGTCGGGCGCTACGCCGCCGGACGGCTGCTCGGCTCAGTCAAACCCGAGCCACGGTTCAGCCTCGCCGCCAAGAGCGAAGTGCACCACCGCGAAGTCCATTAGAAATAGAACATCATCCGCTGCGTGAGCCGCGGCGCCTGGAACCGTGCCTCACTGGCAATCCAGTCGCCCTCGATCTCGCCCGAATGAAGGATGAAACCGGGATAGATCGCGAGCCGGTTGAAGCGGCCCTCGATCCGGCCGGCGAGCTCCAGTCCCGGGTAGGAAGCAGCGGGATAGCCCTTCTCCGCGGTCGCGGGCGGAGTCGACGAAAGCGCCTTGTAGAACAGGGTCCCGCCGCGCTCCTCCTCATTGAGATAGACGAGGCCGAACACCGGGACGAAGTCGATATGCGGCTTGCGCTGTTCGGCATCGAGCTCGTCCGGGTGACGGTCGGTGATCGCGAAATCGGTATCGACTCCGCGCACTCGGGATAGCGAACGGCCGTCGGGAAGCGTGGGCAATCTCGGCAAATACTCGCGTTCGACCAGCGACACGACCTTGCGCAAAAACCCTTCGAGCGCGGCGTCGCCAGGCGGAAATCGCGCCGCTCGCCCTGGGTAGTGAGCCGTGCCAGGCCCATAGTCGAGAGCGAGAGCAGCCTCGCGAACGCGCTTCGGATCGTCGAAAATGCCGTCGATCGCGAGTACCGGAATTTGCCCGTCGAGCAACTCAACCGTCGCGCGTGCGTCGGAGCCCGTGGCGAACAGGTCTGCGGTCATTCCGCGCGGACGCTCAGTCCGGCTTTTTCGCGACCCCGACCAGCGCGGGCCGAAGCAGCCGGTCCTTCAGCATGTACCCCGCCTGCATTTCCTCGAGTATCGATCCGGGCTCGGCCTCGGCGTTCGGGATCTCGACCATTGCCTGGTGACGGTGCGGGTCGAGCTTCTCGCCGACCGATTTGATGCGGCTGATGCCGTGTCGGGCGAAGACCTGGTCGAGCTCGCGCGAGGTCGACTCGATTCCGGCGAGGAACTGGCTGGCGACCTTGTCCGCGCGCAGCTCCTCGTTCACCGCCGCCAATGCCCGGTCGAGATTGTCCTTGATCGCCAGCATGTCGCGCGCGAATTGCGCTGCGGCATAGCTCGATGCTTGTTCCTTCTCGGCTTCGAGGCGACGGCGGACGTTCTGGGTCTCGGCGGCCGCATAGAGCGCCTTGTTGTTGGATTCGGCGAGTTGCTGCTCGAGCTCCGCGATGCGGTCGTGCTCGGCCAGCTCGGGCGAGTCCTCCGCGGTCTCCTTGCGGATCTCGGCGGCCTCCTCGTGAAGCTCTTCTTCGTCCTTCGTCACTTCGCTCATGCCATCAATCTCGTCAGCGCTTTCGCAGTGAAATCCACCATGGGGACCACGCGCGCATAGTTCAACCGCGTCGGCCCGATCACTCCGACAACGCCGACCACCTGCCCCTGGCTCCCGCGATATGGTGCCGCGATCACCGAAGAGCCGGAGAGCGCGAACATGCGATTCTCCGAACCGATGAAGATCCGGCACCCTGGCCCGTCGCGCGCGCCTTCCAGCAGCCGTGCGATCTCCTGCCGGTCCTCGAGCTCGTCGAGCAGCCGCCGAACGCGCTCGAGGTCTTCGGCCGCGCCCTCGTCGATCAGGTTCGCCTGACCGCGAACGATCAGCACCGGGCGGCGCGCATGATCCTGGCTCCAGGCGGCGAGCCCCGAGGCGACAAGCTCCGCCGCGGCCGAGTCGATCGCTTCCTTGTGGTCGCGGATTTCGGCCCTGAGCTTCGCCTCGGCCTCGGCGAGCGTGAGGCCGCCCAGCCGCGCGTTGACGAAGTTGCTCACCTCGGTCAGCGCGGCGGGCGTCGTCCCCCCGTCGAGCGAGACGACCCGGTTCTCAACGCTTCCGTTGGTCCCGACAATCACTGCCAGCGCTCGAGTGTCGCTCAAAGACACGAACGACAGCTGCCTCAGGCGCATCTCCTGCTTCGGCGCGAGCACCACGGCCGCCGCCTGCGACAGGCCGGACAAGGCCGCGGAAGCCGCGGCAAGCGCATCCTCGATCGGCTGGTCGCGGACGATCTGGCGCTCGATCTCGCGCCG
>JBDTON010000211.1:0-1696 GCA_039933195.1 Sphingomicrobium sp.
TTGAATGTGGGTGGAGGCCCGAGCCGGAATCGAACCGGCGTGCAAGGATTTGCAGTCCTCTGCGTAACCACTCCGCCATCGGGCCGGAAGAGCTTGGAGCCGCCCTTGTGGCGAGCTTCGCGCTTGGGTCAAGCCTGCGCGGGCGCTCCGAGGCGGATCAATTGGTCACTAGCGGTTCAGCGCTCAAGTCCCACAGCCGCTCGTCTTTCGATCAACGGCGGTTGGCCTGCGTTCAACCTGCCGATATGGAGCTGCACTTCAACTTCGTTCCGCAGCGCGTGGGACAAGCCTTGAACTCCAGGTGTATTAGCGGCATATAACAGCAATGACGATTCATGCCCCGATTCCCGATTTTGCCGCTGCACGCGCCGCGATGGTCGAAAGCCAGCTGCGGCCGCAGGGGGTGAATGATCCCGCTGTGCTTCACGCGATGGCCACCGTGGCCCGCGAGCGATTCTTGCCAGACCACTCGCGGCCGCTCGCTTACGTTGACCGGGCGGTGGCGATCGGCGTTGGCCGCTGTCTTGCCGCACCGGCGGTTCTCGGGCAGCTCCTGACCCAGATGGCGCCCAAGCGTGGCCAGCGTGCGCTCGTCGTGGGGGCGGGCACTGGTTATTCAGTGGCGCTGCTTCAAGCGATGGGTCTGGAGGTCGTGGCTGTGGAGAGCTCGTCCGAGCTTGCCGCACGGGCGCGGGAGCTCGGCGTGGAAGTCGTCGAAGCCCCGCTGGAGGCGGGACATCGTGCGGGCGCGCCTTACGATCAGATCCTGATCGACGGGGCGGTCGAGGTGATCCCGGACGCGATCGTCGGCCAGCTCGCCGATGGGGGGTGTCTTGGAACCGCCCTCCTCGATCGCGGCGTCGCGCGTCTGGTCGTCGGCCGAAAAGCGGGCGACGCCTTCGGATATCTTTCAATCGGCGATTCTGGGGTTCCGGCGCTGCCCGGCTTCACCCGGCCGAAAGCTTTCACTTTTTAGGGGGCGTGGGTGTTTCGTAAGCTCATTTCGGGATCGCTGGTTGCTGCTCTGATGGCCGGAACGGCCTCGGCCGACAATCTGCGCGAGGCGCTCGTCTCCGCGTACCAGACCAACCCGACCTTGACCGCTCAGCGCGAGTCGCTTCGCGCGACCGACGCCACCGTCGCGATCGCCAAGGCCGCCGGGCGGCCGCAGGTCAGCGCAACGGCCGGACTCAACCGGGACCTCAGCCGCAGCGGCATTCTCGACACCGGCGGCAAGGGCCCGACACTGTCCGTGGGAGCGGATTTCAGCTACCCTTTATTCAACGGCGGCAGCGTCAAGAACTCCGTGCGCGCCGCTAAAACGCGTGTGGAGGCGGGTCGTGCGACGCTGCGCGCGGTCGAAGGCGACGTCTTCACCGCGGCGGTAGCGGCCTACATGAACGTCATTCGCGACCGCTCCGTGGTCGAGCTCAATCAGAACAATGTGAAGGTGCTCGAGACCAATCTCGAAGCCACGCGCGACCGTTTCCAGATCGGCGATCTCACCCGCACCGACGTCGCCCAGTCCGAAGCGCGGCTTCAGCTTGGCCGGTCGCTGCTCGCCACGTCCCAGGGGCTGCTGACAGCAACCGAAGCGACGTACCGGCAGCAGATCGGCCATGCGCCGGGTCAGCTGGCGCCGCCGCCGCCGCTCCCGCCGCTTCCCGCGACGCCCGAGGAAGCGGTGCGAATCGCG
>JBDTON010000212.1:0-14141 GCA_039933195.1 Sphingomicrobium sp.
ATGATGACGCCAACCACGAAATCCGGCTGAGGGGCGTCAACGACGAGCATCTCAACACCGTGCTCGCCCGACTCAAGCGCCGCTACGGAGTCGAGGTGAAGTCGCACACGCCCATGGTCGGCTACCGCGAATCGATCCGCAAACCGGTGCGCCAGCACGGCCGTCATAAGAAGCAGTCGGGAGGTCACGGCCAGTTTGGCGACGTGATTATCGAAATCCGCGCGCTCTCGCGGGGCGAAGGCTTCCACTTCGAAGAGAAGATCCACGGCGGTTCGGTGCCCAGGCAGTGGATCCCCGCGGTCCAGGAAGGCGTCCGCGAAGCGATGCGCAAAGGCCCACTCGGCTTCGAGGTGGTCGACGTCGCCGTCAGCCTGGTCGACGGAAGCTATCACAGCGTGGACAGCTCCGAGCTAGCCTTCCGTCTCGCCGGACGAATCGCGATGCAGGAAGCGCTTGCTGCAGCGCATCCGCACTTGCTCGAACCGATGCATAAGCTCACCGTCGTCTGCCCTTCCAGCGCCACCAGCCGGATCACCTCGGCCGTGGCCGGGCGACGCGGTCAGATGCTCGGAATGAGCCCGCGCGACGGGTGGACCGGCTGGGACCGGATCGAGGCTTTGATCCCCGAGGCCGAGCTGTCGGGTCTCGAGGCCGAGCTTCGCTCGCAAAGCCAGGGTCTGGCGACCTACGAAGCCGAGTTCGACCACCTGGCCGAGCTCAATGGCCCGCTCGCCGACAAGGTGATCCAGCAGAAGGTGCCCGAGCCGGCGTAAACGCTGCCGTCATTGCAAGGAGCGCAGCGACGCGGCAATCCAGTTGCGTCGTCCGGATCGCTTCGCTGCGCTCGCAATAACGAACCTGTTTCCCTAGGCTCTTCCCATGAAGCACTGGTTCAAGGACCAGCATTTCCGTTCGCTGCTCAAGAACAGCAGCTATCTCGCGGCCTCGCGCGTGGTCGCCGCGATTGCATCAGTCGCGGCCCTGTCGTTCGCGGCGCACGGGCTCGGCGTTCTGCTGTTCGGCGCGCTGATCCTGATCTCCAGCTACGCCCGGGCGGTAAGCGGAATCGCCAAGTTTCAGTCATGGCAACTGATCGTCCGTTACGGCGGCCGCGCGGTCCTTGGCGAGCAAGACGATTTCAAGGCGTCGACGGGATTCGCATTCGCCCTCGATTCGCTAAGCGGGGTCGGCGGAATGCTCGTTGGGGCGGCACTCCTGCCGTTCATTGCCGCATGGGTCGGCATCCAGTCGGATCAACTGTGGCTCGGGCTGCTGTACTGCACCCTGCTTCCGACGATGGCCGCCGCGACGCCAAGCGGCGTCCTTCGAGCCCTCGATCGCTTCGATCTTATCAGCTGGCAGAGCACCGCAACGCCGATCAGCCGAGTGATCCTCATCGCAATCGCCTATGCGATGCACGCGCCCTTCCCGGCCTATGTTGCGGCCTGGTACGTCAGCGACCTTGGCGGCGACCTTTTCTTCTGGTTTCTTGCCTGGCGCGAACTTCGCCGCCGCGGATTGCTTGCAGGAATCCGCCCCACTCTAAGGCCGAATGGCCTGCCTGGCGCTTGGCGCTTCGCCATTCACGTCAACCTCACTGCCAGCGTCCAGGCGGCCTGGGGCCCCATCGCGCGATTAATGGTCGGCGGTCTGCTCGGCCCGGCCGGGGCTGCGCTGTTCCGCGTCGCCTCGAGCCTGTCCGACAGCGCGGCCAAACCCGCCGACCTTCTCGCCAAAGCCTTTTATCCCGAGGTCGTGCGGATGGACCTCAGCACCAAGAAACCGTGGAAGCTCATGCTTCGCGGAACCGCTCTTGCCGGCGGTGTAGCCCTGCTCGCCATCCTCATCCTGCTCTTGGGTGGAAAGCCGCTGGTCTCACTGCTGTTCGGCAAGGCCTTCCTCGGCGCCTATGACGCGCTCGTCATCCTGATGGTCGTGCCATTTCTCAGCGTGTTCAGCTTCCCGCTGCCGCCGATGCTGTACGCGCTCGACCGGCCGGATGCGCCGCTGACCGCCCGGCTGATCGGCACGCTGGCCTATTTCGCCATCATCGCGCCGCTCTGCTGGAGCTTCGGAATCGTCGGGGCTGCCGTCGCCTTTGTCATCGGCAATGCCGCGACGGTGGGCGTGATGATGTGGCAGGTTCGCCAGGAGCACCGCCGCGTCCGGCCACGCAAGGCGCAAGCCTCGGCGCGCTAGAGCGACGCTTCCTCGAAACCTCGCGCCTTCACGATCCTGTCGAGCTCGACCAGCGTGGTGAGCAGGCTTTCCATCCGGTCGAGCGGCCACGCGTTGGGGCCATCGGACTTGGCATTCGCCGGATCGGGGTGAGTCTCCATAAACAAGCCTGCGACGCCGCTCGCAACCGCTGCGCGCGCCAGCACAGGCACGAACTCGCGCTGGCCGCCCGAGCTGGTGCCCTGCCCGCCGGGAAGCTGCACCGAGTGAGTCGCGTCGAACACCACGGGGCAGCCAGTCTCGCGCATGATCGCGAGGCTGCGCATGTCGGAGACGAGGTTGTTGTAGCCGAACGAAGCGCCGCGCTCGCAGACCATGATCGTCTCGGCGTTCACACCCGCGCCCTGGGCAGCGCTCCGCGCTTTGTCGACGACGTTGACCATGTCGTGCGGGGCCATGAACTGCGCCTTCTTGATGTTCACCGGCTTTCCGGACGCAGCGACCGCGTGGATAAAGTCGGTCTGCCGAGCGAGGAACGCCGGGGTCTGGAGAACGTCGACAACTTCGGCGACCGGCGCGATCTGCGGGATGTCGTGGACATCGGTCAGGATCGGCACTCCGATCTCGTCGCGGACCTTGGCGAGGATACGCAGGCCCGCGTCCATTCCAGGGCCGCGGAAGCTCTTGTCCGACGAGCGGTTGGCCTTGTCGAAGCTCGACTTGAAGATGAAGAGGATGCCGAGCTTGTCGGTGATGCGTTTGAGCGTCTCCGCCGTGCGCATCTGCAACTCCTCGCTCTCGACGACGCACGGGCCGGAGATCAGGAAAATGGGGTGGTCGAGCCCGACTTCGCGTCCGAGAAGGTTCATTGCCGAGCTTTAGCGGAGCGATTCCACAACCGCCACCGGACGCCAGTCCTCAAGCCCATATTGCGCGGAGAAGTCCTGCGGAAACGGCTCGTCAGCGTGAATTCCGCCGGTCACGAAGACAAAGTCGAAGCCCATCCGCGCCGCTCCCAGAGCGTCGGTCTGAAGCGCATCGCCGATCGCCAGCACTTCGTTTTTCGGCGGGTTGCCGGCGCGGTGCAGGGCATGCGCGTAGATCGCCTCGTGCGGCTTGCCGTACCAGGTCACTCGACCGCCGAGCATCTCATAGGCGTCGGCGATCGCGCCCGCGCAAGCCTCGGGCACTCCGCCGCGGATCACCAGCCGGTCGGGGTTGAGGCAGTGCATGTGGACGTCGCGCTCCACCCAGCGCTCCAGGTCGTCAGCATAATCTTCGACCTTCGGGTGGTCCTGCTGGAGACCGGTGCAGGCGAGGTCAGTGAAATCGTCAGTGTCGCTGATCTTTATGCCGCTGCCCTCCAGGATTTCGCGGTCGGCCAATGTTCCGACGAACCCGACTGGCCGTGCCAGCGCGTTCAACGCCTCGATCCCTGCCTCTCCGCTCGTCGCGACATGGTCCCAGCACTCACGCCCCAGCCCAATGCGCACGAGCTGCGCCTCCACCGCTTCGGCGGTCCGAGGGGCGTTGGTGATCAGGACGACGCAGCGGCCCTCACCCCGCCACCGGCGCAGCCGCTCCGTCGCGCCGGGATAGAGGTTCACGCCGTCATGCACGACGCCCCAGATGTCGCACAGGATCAGCCTGTATTGCGGATCGAGCGTGTCCCAAAAGCTCATTCGAGACCCGCTGCGGCAAGCGCCTCCTCGATTGGCGCGACGTCCTCGGGATTGTTGAGCTCGCGCAAGGCGAATGGGGGCGTTTCCACCTCGACTACCGCAACCGAAATACCCGCGCTCAGGAAGCGCAACTGTTCGAGTCCTTCCAGCGCCTCCAGCTCGCTTACGGGCGTTGCGACATAGCGCTCCAGCGCCTCCGGCCGGTAGGCGTAGACACCTACATGCAGCCGCACCGGCGACCAGTCCTGATCCAGCGCGGCCGCGGGCAAATGCGGGATGACCCGCTTCGAGAAATAGAGCGCGTAGCCGCTCGCGTCGCTGACCACCGTCGTGCCGCCGACCCGACCCGCCGCTTCTTCTGCCTGGAGCGCGCGCACTTCGTCGCTCCTGAGCCGCATCGCGGGCGTGGCGACCAGCGCATCGGTGTCGTCGCACATTCGCGCAATCAGCGCTTCGACGTAGCCGGGAGGCGTCAGCAACGCATCGCCCTGGAAATTGATCACCAGATCAGGTTCGTGGAGCGAGCCGAGCGCCTCCGCGCACCGTTCGGTGCCGTTGCGGCATTCGGGTGAGGTCATGATCACTCCGACCCCGAAGCCGGCGGAGGCATCGGCGATGCGCTCGTCGTCGGTGATGACGAACACGCCCGATACGCCGCGCACTCGCCGCGCCGCTTCAACGCTGCGCTGGATCAGCGGCTTCACGCTCCCGCTTGCTCCTTTGAGCTCGACGAGCGGCTTTCCCGGATAGCGCGACGACTGGTAGCGTGCCGGGATCAAAATCGTCGTGTTCATCGCGCCAAAATCATCTTGGGGCGGGGCAATCGTGGATGTGGAGCACGCCGACGGGCTTCTTCCCGCGTTCGTCTTGGTCGGTGACGAACAGAGCCGTGATCCTGTGCTCCTCGAAGAGCGTGAGAGCGTCGTCGATCAGAGCGTTCGGAGCGATCGACCTGGGATCGCGGGTCATGAACTCTGCCGCGGTGTGATCGAGCCCCTGCTCCATGTGGCGGCGCAGGTCCCCGTCGGTGATCGCGCCGACGAGATAGCCCTCGTCGTCCACCACTCCGATGATCCCAAGCCGCTTGGCGGACATTTCGACGATCGTGTCGTGCATCGAGCTTCCGGTGCGGATCAGCGGGATCGCGTCGCCCGAATGCATTAGCCGGCTGACGGGTTTGAGCCGCGCGCCAAGCGCCCCGCCCGGGTGCAGCCGGCCAAAATCGGTGCGGGTGAAGCCTTTCTGCCGCATCACCGTCATCGCCAGAGCGTCGCCGAGAGCGAGCGTCATCGTCGTCGAGGTGGTCGGGGCGACCGCCTCCGGCCCGACTTCGGGCCAATGCGGCAGGATGAGAGCCGGTGCCGCCGCTTCCGCGAGCATCGAGCCTGAATTGCCAGTAATCGCGATGACTGGAATCCCGACGCGCTCGAAATGGTCGATCACCGGCTCGAGCTCTGCGGTCTCGCCGCTCTGCGAAATCAGAATCGCGACGTCGCCCTGCGCCGCCATTCCGAGATCGCCGTGGATCGCTTCCGCAAGGTGCAGGAAAGTCGCGGTGGTACCGGTAGAGGCGAATGTCGCGGCGATCTTGCGTGCGACATGGCCGGACTTGCCAAGCCCGCTAACGATCAGCTTGCCCGAGCAATCAAGGATGAGCCCGACCGCGCGTTCGAACGGTTCGCCGAGGCTGTCCGCCAGCGCGTCCAGAGCGCGCGCCTCATCATGCAGGATCTCGCGCCCGAACTGCAGCACGTCCACCTGTCCCTCGTTATCGGCCATCGGCCTGCCCTAGCCGATGCGCTCCACGGCTGTGAAGCTTGACGCCGCCCGCGGCAGCGGCTTGGTTCCATGCCGACGACAGAGGAATCTCATGGCCAAGCGGCTAACCCAGTTCATCCTGATTGCTCTGGTGCTCGGCATTATCGCCGGCTGGGCGATCAACGCCGCGATCGATGACGGCACCCCCGCAAGCGCCGAGCGGCTGAAAACCATCGCCGATTACCTGAGCATCGTCACCACCCTGTTCCTGCGGCTGATCAAGATGATCATCGCGCCGCTGGTCTTCTCGACGCTCGTCGCCGGAATCGCGCACATGGGCGATGTCGCCGCGCTCGGTCGAGTCGGCTTGCGCTCCATCGGCTGGTTCATTCTCGCCAGCCTGGTCTCGCTGACCCTGGGTCTCATTCTCGTAACGACGCTGCAGCCGGGCGTCGGGCTCAATCTACCGATCCCGCCCGCGACCGCCGCAAGCGGGGTCGAGACCGCCGCGTTCAACCTCAAGGATTTCGTCTCGCACCTCGTGCCGCAATCCATCTTCGAGGCGATGAGCACCAACGAAATCCTGCCGATCGTCATCTTTTCGATCTTCTTCGGAGTCGCGCTCACCGCCGTGGGAGAGAAGGGCAAACCCATTGTCCGCGGCGTCGAATCGCTCGTCCGGGTGATGCTCCAGGTCACCGATTATGTGATGCGCTTCGCGCCGTTGGCTGTGTTCACCGCCGTCGCGAGCGCGATTGCCGAGCGCGGGCCAAGCATCATCGCGACCTTCGGCAAGTTCGTGGGCAGCTTCTACCTCGGCCTCATCGTCCTCTGGGCCCTGCTGATCGGAGCCTGCTTCGTCATCGTCGGTCCGCGGACGCGCCACCTCGTGCGTTACATCCGCGATCCAGTCGTGCTCGCTTTCTCGACGGCGTCGAGCGAGGCCGCCTACCCGCGCACTCTGGAAGCGCTCGACCGCTTCGGAGTCCCGCCGAGGATCGCCAGCTTCGTCCTCCCGCTCGGCTATTCGTTCAATCTCGACGGGTCGATGATGTACATGACCTTCGCCACCCTGTTCATCGCGCAGGCTTATGGCATCCACCTCAGCCTCGGTCAGGAAGTCACCATGCTGCTGGTGCTCATGATCACCTCGAAGGGCATGGCCGGAGTCCCGCGCGCGAGCTTGGTGGTCATCACTGCGACGCTGTCGATGTTCCGCATTCCAGAGGCGGGAATCCTGCTGATCCTCGCCGTCGACCACTTCCTCGACATGGGCCGCTCGGCGACCAACGTGGTCGGCAATGCCGTCGCGTCGAGCGTCGTTGCGCGGTGGGAAGGCGACCTTGACCCGGAGGAGCCTGCGGACATCGAGCCGCCGCATGCGCCGTCGCACGTACGGCCCGAAGGCAAAATCCACGATCACTTCTAGGCTTCGGGCGCTCTCGCCCGCCAGACCCATGCCGCTGCGGGGAACGCGACTTGCCGGCCGTCGAAATGGTGCTCGATGACTTGCCGCATCCGCTGCACTGCGCCGTTCCGTTCATCGTTCGGCAGCGATTGAACGATTCGCGACGCGGGACCGATGTCCAGGAGGAAAGACAAAGCAGCTTCGACCGGGTCATCGCCCTCGGCTGCGGCATAACGAAAATCGACCGATTGCGACTGGGCCTCAATCCAACCCCCTGAACTGAGAACTTCGCGCACATAGTCCGGGTCGGCGAAAGCGAATCCCCCCGGCTCCTGACCTGGCGTCGGCAGCGTTCGGCCGGCCGCCGCGCTCCCGAGTTCCGACGCCCATGGGTTGGATTCCCAGCTTTGAAAGCAGGAAAATACGAACGACGCACCAGGGTTCACCGCTTCACGGAGTGCACGGAAGGCCCGTACGGGGTCCGGGAAGAACATCACCCCATGACGCGAGAAGAGCAGGTCGAACGGCCCTTCGCTCGCTGCCATCGCTTCAGCGTCTCCCAGCACGATGCGGATAGACGGCGCATCCGCAGCGCGCCGCTTAGCGACTTCGACGAGCGAAGGGGAAATGTCGCACGCCGTGATCAACGCCTGCGGGCAGACAGCAGAGACCGCCAAAGTTGTGGAACCTGGCCCGCAACCGATCTCGAACGCGTTGAAGGCACCTGTGGGCGCCCGCTCGACTATCGCCGACAGCAAATAGGGGCCCAGGCCAGCAAGGCCACGATCGGTGTCCTCCCAGCGTTCGGCCCAGACGTCGCCGCACGTGCTTGCCCATTCCGCCGCGCCGAGCGCTTTTGCGTCTCCCCTCATGCGAACGGCTGGTCGATGCTCGCTGGTGGCTGGGTGAAGAACTTCGGCCCGGCCTCGGTCATGTGCCAGCAGTCCTCGATCCGCACCCCGAACTTGCCCGGGATGTAGATCCCCGGCTCGTCGGAAAAACACATGCCCGGCGCCAGCGGAGTCGTCTCGCCGTGCACGAGATAGATCGGCTCGTGCACTTCCATGCCGATGCCGTGGCCGGTTCGGTGCGGCAGGCCGGGCAGCTTGTATCCCGGCCCGTAGCCCCAGCTTTCATAGGCACGGCGCACCGCGTCATCGACGCTACCCGCCGGAACCCCCAGTTTTGCCGCGGCGAAGGCGATTTGTTGCCCGCGATGCACCTGGTCCCACAGCTTGCGCTGCTCTGCACTCGGATCGGCGCCGAAGACGAAGGTGCGGGTGATATCCGCCTGATAGCCGTGCACCGAGCTTGTGCAATCCATCAGCACGATGTCTCCGCGGCTAACGACGTGCGGCTTGTGCGAGCCGTGCGGGTAGGCCGATGCCTCGCCGATCAGCACCAGGCCGCCATCGTAGGCCGATCCCAGTGTCTTTTGCGCTGCGGCGATCATCGCGTCGATGTCGGCCGGAGTCATGCCTTCGCGGATGCCTTCGCCAGCATAGCGCAGCGACGCCAGCATGATCGCGTTGGCCGCCTGCATCAGCGTCAGCTCATGTTCGCTCTTGATCATTCTCAGGGCGCGGACAACCGGATTGGCGCTGACGATCCGCGCGCCCGGCAGTTGCTGCTTGAGCCGGTCGAGGATGAAATAGCGGTCGGTCTCCTCGAACCCGATCGGCTCGGCGGCAACCTTCCGCTCACGCAGGAAACCGGCGACGAGCTTCAGCGGCTCCTCGTCCTCGTTCCAGGTGCGAATCTCAGCCGGCACGGAAAGACTCTCGGCGACCGAAGGCTGTTCGAAGAACGGAGTGACAATGATCGGTTCGCCCGCAGCCGGGATGACCGCGGCCGTCAGCCGCTCCGAGCGCCACCATTGGACGCCGGTCAGATAATCGAGGCTCGGTCCGGATTCGACGATGATCGCGCCGATGCCGTGGCGCTGCATCAGCGCGCGCGCCTTGGCGATCCGCTGCAGCCGCTCGGCGCTCGAGATCGGCGGCGGGATCGGAATCGTCGGCAGCTCGGCCCTCGCTTGCGCCATGACTCGGCCAATCGGGAGGCTCATCGCGGCGGCGATCACCCCTCCACCCAAGAGCAAGGTCCGCCGCTCCATCCGCGCATGCATCATCGATTTGGCCCTCCTAGCGGAGCAGTGTTGCACGGCTTCGCGCAATCGGCCAGCAGGCGCGCTCCCATGTTCGAATCGGCTTTCCAGGACGGGGTCAAGCGCCCCGGCACGCGCGAGATGACAGCGATGCTCGCCGGACTGATGGCGCTCAACGCCTTCGCCATCGACGCGATGATCCCAGCTCTGCCCGACATTGGCCGCTCATTGGACGTCGCTCACGAAAACGACCGGCAGCTGGTCGTGATCGCTTACTTCATCGGCTTCGCCTCGACGCAGTTGTTGTGGGGTCCGCTGGCCGACCGGTTCGGGCGCAAGCCGATCCTCGCCGCCGGAGTCACGCTCTATGCTCTCTTTGCATTGCTGTGCGCTTTCGCTGGGAGCTTCCCGCTGCTGATCGCCGGACGAGTGGCGATGGGCGCATCGGCGGCCGTCACGCGCGTGCTCGTCGTCGCCATGGTCCGCGATCTGTTCGAGGCGGAATCGATGGCGAAGGTGATGAGCCTCGTGTTCATGACCTTCATGCTCGTCCCCGTGCTCGCTCCGAACATCGGCCAGGCGATTCTTCTGTTTGCGCCGTGGCGCGCGATCTTCGTCGTGCTCGCGGGCTACGCGCTGGCCATGCTGACCTGGTCGTGGATCCGGCTGCCGGAAACCCTGCACCCGGAGTTCCGCCGCTCGCTCGACTGGCGCGAGATCGCGAGCGCCGCCTGGGAAACGATCCATGAACCGCAGTCGCGCGGCTATACGCTCGCCACCACGATCAGCTTTTCGGCGCTGGTCGCGTACATCTCCTCGATCCAGCAGATCATCTTCGACGCCTTCCACTCCGGACAATTCATCGGCCTCGTCTTCGCGTCTATCGCCGCCCCCATGGCCCTCGCCTCGTGGCTCAATTCCCGCGTTGTCGGGCGCTTTGGCCTGCGCCGCGTCGGCCACACTGCAGCAGCGGCGTTCATGCTCGTGACTGCGGCACACGCGGCGATCGCGGTCGCCGGGCTGGAAACGCTGCCGGTCTTCATCGTCCTGCAGGGCCTCACGATGGCGTGCTTCGCCTTCACCTCATCAAACCTGGGAACTCTGGCGATGGAGCATATGGCGCCCATCGCCGGCACCGCCTCCTCGGTCCAGGGTGTCGTCGGAACCATCGGAGCGGCCATCATCGGCTTCCTCATCGGGCAGCAATTCGACGGGACCCCAATCCCGTTCCTCGTCGGCACAGCGGCATGCGCCGTCGGCGGCTTCCTCCTGATCGTGCTGACCGAGCCCAAGCGCCTGTTCGCTCCGATCCGCATCGACAGCGGTCAGAACGTCGGGCAACCGGCCTGCATGCCGGAAGACCTCGCCTAGACGACGCTCGCGCCAAGGGGCGGCGGGCGGAAGCTTGAGCGTCCGCCCGCCGCTGGGGAGATCGCGATGCCTCGGCGAAAGGGGCGAACGATTACTCCGCAACCAGCTCGTCAGGTTCGTCGCCGGCGCCAACCATCAGCGCTTCGCCGACCTCTTCGGTGCGCCCGCGAATCGCATTTTCGATCCGTTGGGCGACGTCGGGATTTTCCTTGAGATAGAGCTTGGCGTTCTCGCGGCCCTGGCCGATGCGCACCGAATCATAGCTGAACCAGGCCCCCGATTTCTCGACCAGCCCGGCCTTGACCCCAAGATCGAGGATCTCGCCGACCTTCGAAATGCCCTCGCCGTACATGATGTCGAACTCGACCTGCTTGAACGGCGGAGCGACCTTGTTCTTGACCACCTTCACCCGCGTCGTGTTGCCGACAATGTCGTCGCGGTCCTTGATCTGGCCGGTGCGGCGGATGTCGAGGCGCACCGAGGCGTAGAACTTCAGCGCATTGCCGCCGGTCGTCGTCTCGGGATTGCCGTACATCACGCCGATCTTCATCCGCACCTGGTTGATGAAGATGACGGTGCAGCGCGAGCGGCTGATCGAGCCGGTGAGCTTGCGCAGCGCCTGGCTCATCAGCCGCGCCTGCAGGCCGACATGGCTGTCGCCCATCTCGCCCTCGATTTCGGCGCGGGGAACCAGCGCAGCAACCGAGTCCACCACCAGCACGTCGATCGCGTTCGACCGCACGAGCGTGTCGACGATCTCGAGCGCCTGCTCGCCGGTGTCCGGCTGCGACACGATCAGCTCGTCGATGTTGACCCCGAGCTTCTTGGCATAAGCCGGGTCAAGCGCATGCTCGGCGTCGACGAAGGCGGCGGCGCCGCCGGTCTTCTGTGCTTCGGCGATCGCGTGCAGCGCAAGCGTGGTCTTGCCCGAACTTTCCGGCCCGTAGATCTCGACCACCCGCCCGCGCGGCAATCCGCCGACGCCGAGCGCGATGTCGAGCCCGAGGCTGCCGGTGGAGGTCGTGTCGATCTCCATCTTCTCGCGGCTTCCAAGCCGCATCGCCGAGCCCTTGCCGAACGCGCGATCGATCTGCGCAAGCGCCGCTTCGAGCGCCTTCTGGCGGTCCATGCCTGGGGCTTCCATTCCGCTACCGATGATTTTCAACTGCGCCGCCATGTCCCCTGTCTCCCTCGTCAATGCAAGCGGTCATTCCGCCAGCGCACGGCGGCCGAGCCCCGCCTGGAGTCCCGTGTGTATTTGATTTGTTCTTGGAGAACAATAGGGGAACAGAAAATTCTTCGAGCCACACGCAGGAACTGCGCAGACGCTGGACGGTTTGCGCCGCTGGAAGGGTGAAAGCGATGCCCACCAAGTCCGGTTCAAGCTCAGGCGGTTCGAAGAAGAGCTTCGAGCGCAAGCTCGAAGAGCAGCAGCAAAAGCAGCTCGAGCAAGAGCAAAGCGACCGAGAAAAAGTAAGCCGCGCACGCTGTTCAGCGGACGAGGCGCCCCTCCTTGATCACGCCTTCGACATGCTCGAGGATGCGCACGTCCGCGAGCGGGTCGCCGCGCACCGCGATCAGATCGCCCCAGGCTCCGGGCGTTAGCGCCCCCACCTGCCCGTCCTTGCCGAGCGCTCGCGCGGCTTCGGTCGTTGCCGACTGGATCGCCTGCAGCGGAGTCATTCCGAAGCGCACCATGTAGGCGAACTGGCGCGCGCCAAGGCCATAGGCATAAACGCCGGCGTCGGTACCGAACGTCATCTTCGCGCCCGCCTTCACCGCCGCGGCAAAGCCGCGCCGCTGCACATCGGTGGTCTCGATATTCTTGCGCAGATATTCCGCCGGCCAGCCTTGCTTGACCCCGACATCGTTGATCCAGTCGCCGTTGTAGATGTCCATGTCGAGCCACACGCCGCGGGCCTTGGCGAGCGCGATCCCCTCCGCGTCGAGATAGCTCGCATGCTCGATGGTGCGCGCGCCGGCGCGAATGGCGGCCTTGATGCCCTCGGCGCCGTGGGCATGGGCGATGCAATAGCTGCCGTGGACCTTGGCCTCGTCACAGGCGGCCTTCATTTCCTCGGGCGACAGCTCGAGCGCGCCGGGGATGCCGCCGATCGCGAGCACAGCGCCGGTCGCGATCAGCTTGATGAAGTCGGCGCCGCGATCGAGGAAGAAACGAGCCCGGTCGCGAGCTTCGGCGGGGGTGCGAACTTCGCCCATGCGGAAGGCTTCTGGGACCGGCACGTCGGCGGCCAGGGCGTTGATCTCGCCGCCGCCGCCGGGAACGGTGATGTAGCCGCCGGCAACGTACATGCGCGGGCCTTCAACCTCGCCGGCGTTGATCGCGTCGCGCAGCGCGATGTCGGTGAGGCCGCGATAGACGCCGACGTCGCGGACCGTGGTGAAGCCGCTCCGAAGCTCGATGCTCGCCGCCTTCGCGCCCTTGAGGATGGTATCCGCTTCGCTGTGCTTGAGCGGCTCGGCGGGATCGCTGCCGTCGGAGTCGATCGCGCCATCGGCGAGATGCGTGTGCAGGTCGATAAGCCCAGGGAGGACGGTGTAAGCCGACCAGTCGACCGCGGCTGCTCCGTCGACAGCGCGCCACGGCGTGGTCGCCGCGAATTTGCCGCCGACGATGCGGATGCGCTGATCGGCGAGGACCTTGCCCGATGCGGGATCGATTACGTGGCCGGCGTGAACGTCGATAGATTGCGCGACAGCAGGCGAAGCGACCGCAATCGCTGCCGCCGCCACCACGGCAATCCATCGCGTCTTCTTGGTCATTTCTGGCCCCTCCCGATGGTGATGTCCCACGTCGACCGGGCATCCGCAAGCGGCGGAAGTTGGCAAAGTTGGCAGCGGCATGCGCGGGCGCGCACGCGCACGCGCGGGGGAGCGGCCGTCACTGCTCGTCCGCATCCGAAGGTGAATCGGAGTCCCAATCCGGTTCGTCATCGGGCGCGAACTCGAGCTCGCTGACACAGCCGTCGAACTCGCCCTCCGGATCGAAGGGAAACGTCTCGTCCGGATCGAAGCCCGAGAGATCCGAAGGCGGGGGCGGCAGGCTGTCGGCCTCGGGTCCGAAGCGGTGGCGGCGGCGGAAGCGCAGCAGAAACATGGTGAGATGCTCGTCGTAGTGGCGCCATTCGCCGACCTGCTCGCCCTGGTGGAAAATGGGCCGCGCAACGCCGGTCTTCGAGCGCTCCATCGCCGCTTCCTCGACGTCGGCATAGCCGCAGTCGAGCGCGGCATCGCAGGCATCGCGAAAGTCGCGCGCGCTCGGCCGCCGGCGCAGC
Source organism: Sphingomicrobium sp. (assembly GCA_039933195.1). Taxonomy (GTDB): domain Bacteria; phylum Pseudomonadota; class Alphaproteobacteria; order Sphingomonadales; family Sphingomonadaceae; genus Sphingomicrobium. Next base: position 13,801 of record JBDTON010000212.1, read on the forward strand.
TTGCGGACGGATTCGCGGCTCATGCCGACATGCTTGCAGGCGGCGGTGACGCTGCCGCAGTCGGCGAGCTTCTCGACGAAGGCGACCTGCCGCGAGATGGTCCAGCCGTCGTGGCGCGGGCGGACGGGCACCGGCTCGAATGGGATGGGGAGCGACGGGCTCGAACTGCCCCCGGCAGTTCTGCGCGTGTCACTGGGTTCAGATGCCATTTTGCCTCCAAAGCGGAAAAGGAGGCGAGCCAGTTATCTCATGTGAGGGGGTGTAGGACAGACCTTTTTAATGTCCGCTTTGGGTGGAAAGCGGACCTTTACCGGATTAGAATCCGAAGCCGTGCTCACGCC
>JBDTON010000213.1:0-14095 GCA_039933195.1 Sphingomicrobium sp.
CAATCGCTTCTCCTCGATGATGGGCGATGTCGCCAAAGGCCTCAAAAGCTTCAAGGCTGGCATGGCCGACGACGAGGAGGAAAAGCAGCGCCGCTATAACGAAGAGCGCCGCAACGAGCCCCCGCGCCAGCTTCCGCGCGACCAGGCTCGCCCGCAGGAGCCGATCGACGTGACTCCGCGCCCGGCCGACCCGGCCGCTCCGCCGCGGCGCGACGACGAGGTCCGCTAACGCTTGTCGCATTTGCGCGTCTAAGGAGCCGGCATGTTCGGCGTCGATTCCTCTGAGCTCGCGGTCGTCGCGATCCTCGCCCTGATCTTCATCGGTCCCAAGGACCTGCCCAAGGTCATGCGCACCGTCGGCTATTGGGTCGGCCGCGCGCGCGGCATGGCGCGCCATTTCACCTCCGGAATCGAGAATATCGTCCGCGAGGCGGAGCTCGAGGAGATGGAGGCCAAGTGGCGGGAGGAAAATGAGCGGATCATGCAGCTTCATCCGCCCGAAGCGCATTATCCGGAACCGGGGCAGCCCGACGAAATGCCCCCCGTCGCCCAGCCTGAAGCCGTCGACGAAGAGCTTCCGCCCGAAAAGCGGCCGCTGCCGTGAAGGATATCGACGACACCAAGCAACCGCTGCTCCAGCATCTGATCGAGCTCAGGCGCCGTCTTTTGTGGTCGCTGGCGACGCTGGTCGTCGCCTTCTTCATCTGTTTTACCTTCGCCAAGGACATCTTCGCCGTGCTCGTTCAGCCGCTACTGCGCGCTGGCCAGGGCAAGCTCATCTACACCGACGTGTTCGAGGCGTTCTTCGCCCAGGTGAAGGTGGCGGTCTTCGCCGCGATCATGCTCAGCTTCCCTGTGCTCGCGATGCACCTGTGGAAGTTCGTCGCTCCGGGCATGTACGCGAAGGAGAAAAATGCGTTTCTGCCGTTCCTTCTGCTGACCCCGGTCTTTTTCGGGGCGGGCGCGAGCTTCGCTTATTTCGTGGCGATGCCGTGGGCGCTGCACTTCCTGCTCAGCTTCCAGGGGAATGTCGGCGGGGTGAGCCAGGAGGCGCTGCCCGGAGTCGGCAATTACCTGACCTTCGTCACCCGCTTCCTGTTCGGGTTCGGCGCGGCTTTCCTGCTCCCGATACTGCTCATGATCCTCGAGCGCGCCGGGATCGTCACCCGCGAGCAGCTGGCCAAGTCACGGCGCTACGCGATCGTCGGCGCGGCCGCGGTCGCCGCGGTGCTGACGCCGCCCGATGTGGTGTCGATGCTGATGCTCCTGGTGCCGCTTTACGGCCTGTACGAGTTCGCGATCCTTGCCATCCGAATCACCCACTGGCGCGCAGCGCGCCGCGCCGCCCGGTCGGGAGCCGAGGTTCGGACGGTTCAGCAGACAGAAGAGGGCCCAGAAGCGCCACCGGGGGGGGGGAGGGTTGGCGGTTCTGGGCCCATTTAAACGGATAGCGAGAGCGGGGGGGCAAAGGTCACTATCCGAACAGCACAACGCCGCTTCTTCGCGAACGGTTCCGAGCGCTCCGAACATTTTTTTGGCTGCGGCCGTAACGACCTCGCGCGAATTTACTGCCTAGGAAATACAGGCAAATCAACGCTGTAACGCCCCAGTTTACGGTCCAGAGCCGAACGAAGTTGTTTCGCGAGCCCAGCGATGATCCGTTCGAATTGCACCTTCTCTTGGGTGCCGCTCTCCTCCGGATTCAGCACCGGGCTGCAGATTGTCAGCCTCGCGGTGAGCTCACTGGCGCGGCGAAGGGAGATCTCGATCGGCTCCGCGGGGCGATTAAGCATTGCGAATTCGACCATTTCGGTGACGAGAAACGCGACTGCGACGGCGACGTCCTGCGTCGTGCTGACCGTGTCCAGCTCGAGATCGATCCTGAGGCCGCGCGCCGCCTCCGGCGCTCCGGCGCGCAACTCGGCGGCAAGCTCTGAGACGAGGGGTCGCAGCGCGATTCCGCGATTCTCCTCCATCTCTGCGAAATGGCTTCGGTGGACGATCGAGAGCGCTCCCACCCTACGGCCAATCCCCGCATAAGCCGCCCGCGCGGCATCGGTCTCTGCGCTGCGGCCATGGATGTTGAGCAGCGAGGCGACCACTTGAAGGTTGTTCTTGACGCGGTGGTGGACCTCCCGAACCAATCGTCGCTGGCCCTCGAGCGCGCCGGTCATTTCGCGTTCGGACTCGTCCACTCGCACGACTGCGCGTCCGAAAGCGTCGCGGAGCTCCTGGATTTCCCTGGACGGGCCGAGCTTGCCCGGAAGGTCGAGCGACGAATCGCCGGGTTCGTAGCGGACCACCGCGAGCTCGAGCCGCTTCAGCGGACGGATCAGCAGCCTGCTGACGAGCACCCAGCTAACCAGCGCCGCCGCGACCCACATCAGGACGGGGAGGAGAAGGATCAGGCGGTCCAGGGTCGTGATATGCTGGCTGACGGTTCCGACGCGCGCGTACAGACTGGCATTCCCGATCGGCCATTCGGTCTTGGTCAGCGCCGAGCCCGCGCCCTCCGGCGGTTCGATCACGCGCAGCTCACGATTGCCGTCGTGAAGCACCAACGAGCGGATCTCGCCTCCGGGATCGAGCGCGGCCGTACGCACCTCCTCAAGCCGGACTTGCGCCGTCGCCATTCCGCCGATGACTCCGACCCGAATGGCGATTGCATCCGTGCCGGGAGAAATCCGCACGCGAATGTCGCCGGGCGCGATCATGGGGAGCTCGCCGTTATCGACCGTCGGACCTACCGAGCACACCGGCTTGCCGTCCGGCGTCTCGACCTCAAAGGTCTGCGCAACCGCCGGAGCGATCGCGAGCGATTTACGGACGAGATCGCAGGTATCGCCACGACCGTCGGTGATTCGGCCGTTCACGGCGACCCGCAGCGCGAGCGCGTTGCGCGCGATCAGGCTCTCGATCGAACGAGCCGCCGAGCGCTCCTGGTCTTCGGTGCGACCTTCAAGCGCTGCGTTGGCTTGCTGGATCCCGCTTTCTCCGACCCATGTGAGCGCGATCCCGATGGGAAGGATTGCGGCCGTGAAAATGAGGAGAAGCTTCGCTCCGGTCGAAAGCTCTGCAAACCGGTCGGCCAAGCTCACGCCGCAGTCCCTCTCAGGGGTGCGCGTTCAGCAAGCGCCTCAGCGCAATTTGCCCATGAGGTCGAGGAAATCGTCGGGGACGGCTTCACGCAGCGTATCGTCATAGATCGACCGAAGCGCGCGACCGAGATCGCCGGAGCGCTGTTTGCGTGAATTCTTGTCGGGCATGCCCGGTTCCCGCGAGCGTCGGGAACGCGCCGCTCCCCCCGATTGGGTCCGTTTCTTGGCACTCAACCTCTCGTCCCCCCTCGCGCGGGCCCAGCCGCGCGTCTCGCAAATCTCATCTTGCCGCGCAACGGCCTCGATCGGCAGTGTCCAATTCTGAATACCGCGACGCCGGCGCCACGAGAGTTGATCAGGCTCTGCAGCTTGCCCGGCTCAGCGGGGAAACCAAATCGCCGGTCCTTTGTTCCAGAGACAGTTCACATCTCTGGGGGTGGTGGAAGTCGGACAACCGAACGATCCTTCCAGGGTTGCAACAATCAGGTGCCGTCGCCAAAGACGGCGCAATTCTTAACTTCGACGGAGAGCAAATCACCTATGTCACTCGGCCAGGAACTTGCTCCGCATTTGCCTTTCCTCCGCCGCTATGCGCGCGCGTTGACCGGCAGCCAGGCGCACGGCGACGCATTCGTCCGGGCAGCGCTCGAAGCCATCGTCGCCAAACCCGACGAGTTTCCGCGCGATGTCGATCCCCGTCTGGGCCTCTACAAGACGTTCCATGCGATCTGGTCGACGGCCAATGTCGAGGAAGGCGAGGATCCTGGGCCGCCCAGTGGAGCTGAGGGCATCGCCCACGCGCGTCTTTCGCGAATCACCCCGCTGTCGCGCCAAGCACTGTTGCTGACGTCGCTGGAGGGTTTCTCGTCGGACGATGCCGGGTATCTGATCGGGGCGAGCCCGCAGGAGGTCGACAATCTCGTTGCCGAAGCCCTTGAAGAAATCGAGCGCCAGACGCTCGCCGACGTGCTCATCATCGAAGACGAGCCGATCATCGCGATGGATATTGAAACGATCGTCCGCGATCTCGGCCACAACGTCACCGGAGTCGCGGTGACTCGCGACGAGGCAGTTTCGCAGGCGCGGCAGAACCCACCTGGCCTCGTACTGGCGGACATTCAGCTCGCCGATGATTCGAGCGGGATCGATGCGGTGAAGGACATCCTTGCCGAATTCTCGGTGCCGGTAATCTTCATCACCGCTTTCCCGGAGCGGCTGCTGACTGGCACCCGTCCTGAACCGACGTTCCTGATCACCAAGCCGTTTCAGCGCTCGACGGTCAAGGCGGCGATCGCACAAGCTTTGTTCTTCGACGCGGCAACGGTCCCCGCCGCCTGAGGCGGAACAGGCTTCCGGCCGACGCGTTGGCCGGGGGAACAGTGATTTCGTGACGAGAACAAATGGCCGACCCGCGACAGCATGATGGTCCTGTGACCGAGACGACGACCGAAGCGCGCGCCGGGTCCACGCCCGGCGTCGGCCGCTATGTTCTCGGAATCGGAACGGCGCTTGTGGTGGTTTTATTTGTGGTGATTGTCTTGGTTGGGCGGTCCTGAGCGCCCAGCTCCTGTCGTAGCCGCTGTTCATGTTCGATCAAACTGCACGTGGCCACGGTCGCGTGCGGGCAAAGGGTGGGGTTTAGGTTGGCTGACGACGATCGCGAAGAGGACCGACCGGCGACCGCTTTCGCCGAGCCTGTTCCGTTGTCGGATCCCGAGTTCAAGGATCAGCTGGCACAGGTCATTCCGCATCTGCGTGCATTTGGGCGGTCGCTCTCGGGCAGCCGCGACCTCGCCGACGATCTCGTCCAGGAGACGCTGTTGAAGGCGTGGGCCGCGCGAAAGCGTTTTCAGGCCGGCACCAACATGCGGGCGTGGACTTTTATCATCTTGCGCAATCTCTTTTTGAGCCAGATGCGGCGCGCCCGTTTCAAGGGCGAGTGGGACGACATCACTGCTGCGAAAATTCTCGCTGCACCGGCGAGCCAGGACCGCCATATCGAGCTGGGCGATATGCAGCGCGCGCTCATGCATCTTCCCCAGCCGCAGCGTGAAGCGCTGATCCTCGTCGGCGCCGGCGGATTCGCTTACGAAGAAGCGGCCGAGATCTGCGGCTGTGCCGTCGGCACGATCAAGAGCCGGGTCGCTCGCGGGCGGGTCGCGCTCGAACAGCTGCTGTCTAGCGGCAAGCTGCCCTCGCGCCGGCAGCACAAGACGGATCCCGACAAGTCGGCGCTGCAGACGATCATGGGCGAGGTCGACGAGCTCAGCCGCAATCACGGATGAGAGTCTATCCCGGATCAGGCCGGGATGACTCGCAAGCCGTCAGTTTAGCCGGCGCAGCAGCTCCGCGAAATCGCGGTCGCACGGCTCCGATGCCGCCGCCTCGAAGGCGCGACGCAGAGCGGTCATGATCCCGGCGTGCGCCGGCGGAACGTCGACGCGAATGATTCGCCGGCCGATGTCGTTCATTTCCCCCGCCGCGTCATTCTCGTGTTCGAGCTTCATCGGCATTAAGAACGAGCCGACGTGTGCGGAAGTTTCGTCGAGCATGCAATTCGGGCAAGGACACGCGCGAAATGCATCCGGATAGTGCTCGCCCGTTACGAGAAGATGCGCTGCGGCGTGCCGAACGGCACTCCCCATTCCTTCGCCAGGCGGTCGCGGCGCGACCGGCGATCGCCGACACGTTCCTGAGTCACGGCAGCGCCGCCGCTGCCGAACAGGCACTTTTGGGCGAAGGTGAAACTTTCGAGGCGAGTCTTCGGCTCAGGCGCCACGGCCTCGCTCTGGCGGTGGCGCTTGGCGATCTCGCCGGCGAGTTGCCCTTGGAAGAAGTTACCCGATTGCTGTCGGATTTTGCGGATGCCGCGATCGGTCAGTCCGTTGACGCTGCCATTCGAGAACGCGTGCCTGATGCCGAGCCGGGGGGCTTTGCCGTCATCGCCATGGGCAAGCTCGGCAGCCGGGAGCTCAATTATTCGTCTGACGTCGATCTGCTTCTTCTGTTCGACCCCGACACGCTGCCGCGGCGGGCACGCGACGAGCCCGGCGAAGCGGCGGTGCGGGTCGGACGGCGCTTGATCGAGCTGCTGCAGAAACGGACAGCGGACGGCTACGTCGAGCGGGTCGACCTGAGGCTTCGCCCATCGCCCGAGGTCACGCCGATAGCACTGCCGCTGCATGCCGCGATCTCGCATTATGAATCGAGCGCATTGCCGTGGGAGCGGGCAGCTTTCATCCGTGCCCGGGCGGCGGCTGGCGATGTTGCGCTCGGGCAGCGTTTTCTCGACGCGATTCAGCCGTTCATCTGGCGGCGCTCACTCGATTTCGGAGTCATTGAAGAGGTTCGGCAAATCTCCGCGCGAATCCGCGATCATTTCGCACAGGGCGCAAGGATTGGTCCCGGATACGATTTGAAGCGCGGACGTGGGGGAATCCGCGAGGTCGAGTTCTTCGTCCAGATTCAACAAATGATCCACGGCGGGCGCGATCCATCGGTGCGCGCTCCGGCCACCCTCGAGGCGCTTGAGGCGCTGGTCGCCGCAGGCAGCCTCGACCAGCGCAGCGCGGGCGACCTCGCCGGCGCCTACCGCCTGCTGCGCACCATAGAGCACCGGGTGCAGATGGTCGAAGACGCGCAGACACACCTCATTCCCGCTTCGCCTGAAGCGCTCGATAACGTCGCGCAGCTGCACGGACTGAGCACCGGACCCGAGCTGATCGAGCTCCTCCGCCCGCACGTGGAACGGGCAGGGGAGATTTTCGACAACCTGTCACCCGATGAGCGCCGGCAATTGTCGAATGACCGCGATATCCTGCGCCGAGAGCTTGAGCAGCTGGGGTTCGCGGAAGTCGAGGCGGCGGTGAGGCACGTGGCCCACTGGCGCTCCGGAAAGGCGCGCTCGCTACGGACTCCGGCCGCGCAACAGGCATTCGAAGCCATGCTTCCCGGCCTCCTCCAGGCGATCGCTGTCGGCGCGGACCCGGATCGCGCCCTCAACCGGCTGAGCGATATCGTCGAGCGGCTGTCGAGCGGTGTGAATCTGTTCCGGTTGCTGGAGGCGCGCCCTCCGCTGGCCCAGCTGCTCGCGAAGGTGCTCGCGCACGCGCCCGTCCTGGCGGATCAGCTCGGCCGCCGTCCCGAGCTGTTCGAGGGGCTGTTCGACGCGTCAAGCTTCGAAATGCCGCCTGACGCGGAGACATTTGCCGAGCTGCTCGGGAATGCGATGCGCGGCCAGTCGTACGACGTGGCGCTCGACCGCGTTCGGCGGCAGGTCAACGAACGGCGGTTCGCGCTCGGAGTGCAGTTGATCGACCGGCGGCGCGATCCGCTGGACGTCACGGAAGGCTATGCGCGGGTTGCCGAAGGCGCGCTGGTGGCGCTGGGCAAGGCTGCCGCTCACGAATTCGAGAAGACGCATGGGGTTCTTCCGGGAGGTGAGCTGATCGTCCTCGCGCTTGGGCGATTCGGCGGGCACTCTTTGACCCACGCGTCCGATCTGGATGTGATCTACCTGCACACCGCCGCGCAGGGGGCAACCTCCAACGGAGCCAAGCCGCTCGGCCCCAACGATTATTTCAACCGCCTGGCGAGTCGAGTAACGGCCGCGCTCAGCGTGCCAACGGCGGCGGGGCCGCTCTACGAACTCGACACGCGCCTGCGGCCCGAAGGCGCCAAGGGCATGCTCACCGTCTCGCTCGACGCATTCGAGCGGTACCAGCGCGAGGAGGCGTGGACCTGGGAGCATATGGCGCTGTGCCGCGCTCGGCCTGTGTTCGGCTCACCGGAGGCGAGGGAGCGGGTGGCTGAGCTGATCGACGGCATTCTTTGCATGCCGCGCGATTATGCGAGCGTCGCTGCGGATGCTCTGAAGATGCGGGCAGAGATGAATCGCCACAAGCCGCCCCACGGCCCTCTCGACGTCAAGCTCGGGCCCGGTGGATTGGTCGACCTGGAATTCGCCGTGCATGTGCTTCAGCTGACCAGGCACGTGGGACTCGCCACCCGGCTCGAAGAGGCGCTCGACGCTCTTGAGGCCGAATCCTTGGTACAGGCAAATATTGTCAATGGGCTAAAGTTGCTTTCGCGAATGTTGGTGATGATGCGACTGGTGGCGCCCGGCGACGTCAAGCCGACTGCTGAAACCTGGCAGCTGGTGGCGGAGGCTTGCGGCGCCGCGAGTTGGGACGAGCTTCTTGCCGAGCACGACGCGGCGCGGCAGAGCATTTCCGACCTGTGGACCAGCATCAAGAAAGAGGCGTCATGACGATCGGCGAAGGCGACAAGGCTCCTGCAATTACCGTTACCGCGACCGACGGAGCCAGCGTCAACCTGGCCGCGCCGGGCGGGCCGCTCGTGCTTTACTTCTATCCCAAGGACGACACGTCCGGGTGCACGCGCGAGGCGCAGGATTTCACCGCGCTCGCAGCAGAGTTTGCAAAGGCCGGCGTTAGGGTGATCGGCGTGTCACGCGATCCGATGAAAAGCCATGAGAAGTTCATCGGCAAGTACAACCTGGCGGTACCGCTGATTTCGGACGAGGAGGGCCGCATTTCCAATGCGTTCGGCACCTGGGTCCAGAAGTCGATGTATGGCCGCAAATATATGGGAATGGAGCGCGCCACCTACCTGATCGGTGCAGACGGACGCGTCCTGCGCGAGTGGCGCAAGGTGAAGGTGCCGGGGCATGCCGGTGAGGTGCTCAAAACGGCGCGGGAGTTTTCTTAGTTCATCGGCGTAGGGCCGGGTTCAGGTGGGCGTGAGTCCATCTAGGGTCGGCTGATCGAACCCTGCCGGCTCCTGGGCCCCGGCCTTCGCCGGGGAACTTACCCCGCGAGCGACTTGAAGATCATCTCCCAGTACAGCACGTCGTCGTACATCGCGCGCACGGGCAGCCGCTCGTCGAGGCCGTGGGCGCGCTCGTCGATCGGTGAAATGCCCCAGCTTCCGTCGATGTCGTAAACGGGAATGCCTTGCGCGCGGAAGAAACTGCCGTCGCTGGCGCCCGTCGACATCAACGGGAAGACGTGCATTTGCGGTCCGTGGAAGCGCTGGATGGCTGCGGTCACCGCCTTGACCACGTCCGGCCGAAGCGGCGAGGCCGGGGTCGGCAAGCCGATATAATTGGGGTCGGGTACGATCTCGACATTTGGTCCGGCCATCTGCTGCAGCTCGGCCTGCACGTCCTTGGGCTGCACGCCGGGGAAGATGCGGCAGTTGACCGTCGCCTCTGCGCTCTGCGGGAGCGCGTTATCCGCATGGCCGGCCTGAAGCATGGTGGCGACGCAGCGAGTGCGCGTCAGCCCGACCTCGAGCGGGTTGGCCTCGATCGCGTCCGCGGCAGCACCGTCGTTCGGGTTGCCGAGCCAGGCTCTGATCTGCTGTCCGAGCGGGCTGTTGCCCTCCTGCCGCGAACGTTCCTCGAAATAGCTCCGGCTGACCGCGTTCAGCATCGGCTGGAAGCGGTGCGTGCGCAGCTTCTCCAGCGCATCGGCCAGATCGTAAATCGCGTTGTCGGGCCGCGGGCGCGAGCTGTGGCCGCCCCGATTTCGGGTCGTGAAAAAGTAAGTCTGGAAGGTCTTCTCGGCCATCGAGATACCGCAGCCGAGCGGGCGGAATTGCTCGTCGTAAGACGCGCAGCCGCCGTCGGCATTGAGCCCGAATTCAGCTTCGGTAAGGTTGCGCCACTTGGTCGCGCCGAGCGTGGCGCCGACTCCGCGCGTTTCCTCGTCCCCGCTGTAGAAAAATATGATGTCGCGGTCCGGCTTGAACCCTTGGGACATCAGCTTCACCGCGGCCATGGTTGTCGCGACGTCGCCGTTCTTCATGTCCGACGTGCCGCGGCCGAGGAAGTACCCGCCCTCTTCACGGAAGACGAAGGGGTCGTATTTCCAATCCGAGCGCTTGGCTTCGACCACGTCCATGTGACCGAGGACCAGCATGGGCTTCTTCGTCGCATGCGGCGAGCGCCAACGGACGATCAGTGCCACCGTCTGGTCGCCCGGAAGCGCCTCGTACGGCATGATGTGGATGTCGGCGTCGGGGATGCCAGCGGTGCGAAACTGCGCGGCAAGCAGGTTCGCGACGCGCGGCACCTCGCCGCGATTGTGAACGCTCGGGATCTCGATCGCCTGCTTGAACACGTCGCGGGTCTTCGCCTGCCATTGGGGCGGCAGCTGCGTCGGCACGATGCGCGGATCGACGGCTGCCACCGCGCTGGTCGACAGTGCAGCCGTGAGGAGGAAAGCAAACAGGCGGTTCATTCGATCGTCTCCTATTTGTCGGCGAGGTCGGTCAGCATCAGCTCCCAGTGGACGACATTGTCGTACAGCGACTGGATCGGGATTCGCTCGTCCTTGCCATGGGCGCGGAAGTCGGTCGGGACCTGCACCCAGGCTCCGTTGGTCCCATAAACCGGAATTCCGCCGACGCGGAAGGGGCGGGCGTCGCTCGCTCCGGTCGACATTTCCGGGAAAATGGGCATCCCCGGGTGCAAGGTCTGCACCGCTCTGGTGAAGGCAGCGGTGACGTCCGGGCGCAGCGGCGAGGAGATGGACGCGACATAATCGTCGTTGCGCGTGACGGCGACCGTAGGATCGTTGACGAGCCTCTCGAGCTCGGCCTTCACCGCATTGGGATCTTCGCCCGGGAATACCCGGCAGTTGACCATCGCCGTCGCCAGCTGTGGCAATGCGTTGTCCGCATGGCCGGCGAACAGCCGCGTTGGGACGCAGCGGGTGCGGGTCAACCCGACCTCGCTCTCGGTGGCCTCGATGATGTCGGCGGCCTCTCCGTCGTTGGGATTGGCGAGCCAGCGCCGCATCGCATCGCCAAGCGGACCTTTGTCCATCTTGGCCCGCGCAGCGAAATACGCGCGGGTGGTTTCGCTCAACTTCGGCGTGAATCGGTAGGCTTCGAGCTTGTCCAGCGCATGCGCCAGGCTGTAGATCGCATTGTCCTTGCGCGGCTTCGACGAGTGGCCGCCGCGGTTGCGGACGGTGAACGTGTAGCTGGCGAACGTCTTTTCGGCCGTCTGCATCTGGAACCCGGCGGGACTTCCGTCGACGTTGAACCCGCCCCCGCCGCCGTCGGCATTGAGCCCGAACTCGGGATGCCCGAGCAGGTCGAGCCATTCGCTCGCACCCTTGATTGCGCCGATGCCGTTGGTCTCCTCGTCACCAGTGAACAGGACCACGATGTCGCGCTTCGGCTTGAACCCGGCGGCGCGGAGATTGATCATCGCCTGGGTAATGGCGGTGATGCCGTCCTTCATGTCGATGGTGCCGCGGCCGTAATAATATCCGTCGCGCTCGGTCATGACGAATGGGTCCGTGGTCGAATCCTCGGGCTTCGCCTCGACCACGTCCATGTGGCCCATCAACATGATCGGGCGCGCGGTTGGCTTGTCCGCTGCGCGCCAGCGGACGATCAGCGCGGCCGTGTCGTCGTCGCCGGTCGTCGCGCTGCCCGTGTGATAGGGAATGACGTGAATGTCGGCGGCGGGGAAACCGCCTGCCTTGAACTGGTCGGCGACATATTGCGCCTCTTCGGGCACTCGATGCCGGCCGATGACCGTCGGCAGATTGATGATGTGCTCGAACATCGCGTGGGTGGCGTCGTGCTGCGCCTGCGTCAGTTTCAGCGGTGCCGCAGTGGCGGCGACCGGAACGAACGCGGCGAGCGATACAGCCGCAAGCAGATGGCGAATCATGGAAACATCCTCCCCCGAATGAGTTGCGCGACGCTACGCTTCGCGGCGGCTGCGTCAAGCGGTTGCGCCATGCCCCTCGGCCAAGTAATCCGCGCCGCGCATTTCTTCTAACCGACTGATTGTGCGCTGAAATTCGAAGGTCCCGTCGCCGTGCGGGTAGAGACCGGACGGCTCCGCGTCCGCTGCCGCCAGCAGCTTCACCTTATGCTCGTACAGCGCGTCGATCAGAGTCACGAACCGCGCTGCTTCGTTGCGCATCTCCTCGCCCATCACCGGAATTCCGACGACGATCACCGTATGGTAGCGCTGGGCGATCGCGAGATAATCGGCGGCTCCCCGCGGCTCCCCGCACAACCGTTTGAATGAGAAAACCGCGACGCCTTTGAGGCTCTTTGGCACGTGGATGGTGCGCCCGCCGCCGACGTTGAGCTCCTCCGACGGGACTTTCGCCCGGTCCTCGACGGGATAATCGGTGAGCGCGAAGAAGGCGCGGGACAAAGCGCGGGTGGCTTCTGCTCCGTTGGGGAGGTGCCACACTTTGACTCCGGCAAGCCGCTCTAGCCGGTAGTCGGTCGGGCCGTCCACGGGAACGACCAGCATGCGTCGCTCAATGAGGTCGATGAAGGGTAGGAACAGCTCGCGATTGAGGCCGCCGAGATAAAGGTCGCCGGGCGGGCGGTTGGAGGTGGTGACGACCTTCACGCCCTGCTCGATCAATTTGCCGAACAACCGCGACAGGATCATCGCGTCGGCCGGGTTGGTGACCTGCATTTCGTCGAACGCAAGCAATTTCGCCTCCTCAGCGATCTGCTCGGCCACTGGCTCGATCGGATCGCCCTGTTCGCTCGCTCGCGCGTCGTGCAGGCGATGGTGCGTTTCGAGCATGAAGGCGTTGAAGTGGACGCGGCGCTTGGGCGCGATGGCGATATGCTCGAAGGCAAGGTCCATCAGCATCGACTTGCCGCGCCCCACTCCGCCCCAGAGATAAACGCCGGCCGGACCTTCCGTCCCTCGGCGCAGCAGCCGTGAGAGAAAATTGCCGCGCGGCTGGAAGGACGCCGCCAGCCGGTCGAGCGCGGCAACGGCCCAAGCTTGCGCGGGGTCGGGCTTGAGCTCGCCCGCTTGCACCAGGTCCGCGTAAGCGCGGCCGACCGGTCCGATCATGCGGGCGCGTTGCGCTCACGGATGCGCTTCAGCGTCCCGCTGAAGCTGTAGCAGGGCGCGTCGTTCTGCCTGACCACGCCCTGCAGGAAGGCGTGACCGCGCGTCTGTTTTACCAGCTCGACATGCGCGTCCAGCGGCGCCTTCGGCTTGCCCCGCGCAAGGAAGTGGGTGGTGAGGTCGAGCGTCACGTAATGGCCGCGTTCCATTCCGGCGCACAGGCCGCCAGCGAACATCGACATGTCGATGAAGCTCATCACCGATCCGCCGTGCAGCGAGCCCCCCATGTTCATATGCGCTTCGGTCGGGAACATCCGGCAGATGGCGCGGCCCGCGCCGTCAGGCTTGAAAAGCAGCCGCCCAGTCGCGGCGGCGAAGGACCCGCGCGGGAAATCGCCCCAACTGAACCAGCCGGGATTGTCCGCGTCTGGCGTTGCCCCGGTGGGAACGCCGACATCCTCCATCATTTGGGACTGATCTGATTCGTCGCTCACGCTGTGGTCGACTCACGCGGCTCGTTCGGCGATCAGCTTCTTTGTTTCCGCGATCGCTTTTGCCGGATTGAGCCCCTTCGGACAGACGTTGGCGCAGTTCATGATCGTGTGGCAGCGATACAGCCGGAACGGGTCCTCGAGGTCATTAAGCCGTTCGCCCGTCGCCTCGTCGCGGCTGTCGATGATCCAGCGATAGGCCTGAAGAAGGATCGCCGGGCCGAGAAAGCGATCGGAGTTCCACCAGTAGCTCGGGCAGCTGGTCGTGCAGCAGAAGCAGAGTATGCACTCGTAAAGACCGTCGAGCTTCGAGCGGTCTGCGGGCGATTGCAGTCGCTCGCGCGAGGGCGCCGGGCTTGCGGTCTTCAGCCACGGCTGGATCGACGCATATTGCGCGTAAGCGTGCGTGAGGTCGGGAATAAGGTCCTTGACCACATCCATGTGCGGCAGCGGGGTGATCTGAACCTCGCCGCGGATGGCCTTGATCGGCGTCGTGCACGCGAGTCCGTTGGTCCCGTCCATGTTCATTGAACAAGACCCGCAAATCCCCTCTCGGCACGAACGGCGGAAGGTCAGCGTGGGGTCGATCTCGTTCTTGATCTTGATCAGCGCGTCGAGGACCATCGGCCCGC
>JBDTON010000214.1:0-3116 GCA_039933195.1 Sphingomicrobium sp.
CGAGCTCGTCGGCGCCATCGATGGCCAGATCGAGCCTTGCCAGCGCGTCAAAGGGGAGCACCCGAAGGCCGGACGCTTCCGCGACGCGGCCGGCGGCCAGCGACGTGGCGACGGTTGTAACCTTCAAACCCGCCGCGACCCGTTCCCCGAGCGCGGCGATGGCGAAATTCGCTGTCGTGCCGGTGCCAAGGCCGACCAGCATCCCGTCCTCGACCTCGGCGACCGCGGCACAAGCCGCCGCGCGTTTGCGCTCGGCGATGTCATTCTCGTGCTCTGTGCGAATTGCCACGTCGGCTGCTCCAGTCTGCGCAGTTGACCGGCCTGGATCACCTTCATGGGTCCCGGTCAGCTGCGCCGTGCCGCCGGGAAATGAGAACGAGTTCTCGCGCGCGGACCGACCTCGATTGCGAACGCTCAGCACCGAATTTTCACGGCGGCGGTGAGATGGGCCACTTCGTTCTGGCGATTGACTCTTCGGTTGGCCGGTGCGTCTCGCCATGTCCATTTGATGCTGAGCGTCTCGCGAGGTTCCCGCCAAATGATTAGAGCCTGGCCAATCGCGGGGGTAACCGAGATGCACGCACCAGGCTGGGTCTTTCTCGGCTCCCCTGAGCAGCGCTGCCCAAGCGCTATCGAAGACGGCGCGCTCTTGCTAACTATCCCTTTCGACGAGCGTTGAGAAAGGACATATCCAGCAGGTATCAGAGGATGGCCGAGTTCACGCTCCCCAGGAACAGCAAGATCGTCCGAGGCCGCGAGTGGAAGCCCGAAGAGGGCAACCGCCCCAGAACCTTCAAGATCTATCGCTATGATCCGGACAGCGGCGCCAACCCGCGCTTCGACCGCTACACCATCGACCTCGACAAATGCGGGCCGATGGTTCTCGACGCCCTCATCAAGATCAAGAACGAGATCGACCCGACGCTCACCTTCCGACGCTCCTGCCGCGAAGGGATCTGCGGCTCGTGCGCGATGAACATGGAAGGGCGCAACGGCCTCGCCTGCACGACGGCAATCGAGAATCTTAAAGGCGACGTCCAGATCACGCCGCTGCCGCACATGGACGTGGTCAAGGACCTGGTCCCCGACCTGACCCACGCTTATGCGCAATATGCCTCTATCCAGCCGTGGCTGAAGACGTCGAGCCCGGCGCCGTCGCGCGAAAGGCTTCAGTCGCCGGGGGATCGAGCGGAGCTCGACGGCCTCTACGAGTGCATCCTCTGCTTCTGCTGCACCACCAGCTGCCCGAGCTATTGGTGGAACTCCGATCGCTACCTTGGCCCTGCGGTGCTGCTGCAAGCCTATCGCTGGCTCGCGGACAGCCGCGACGAGGCGACCGGCGAGCGGCTCGACCAGCTCGAGGACCCGTTTCGGCTGTACCGCTGCCATACGATCATGAACTGCACTCCGGCTTGTCCTAAGGGACTCAACCCTGGCAAGGCGATCGCGGAGATCAAGAAACTGGTTGCAGAGCGCGTCCTCTAAATGACGATTCTCGGCTTTGTCGGAGTGCAGGCAGAAGAACTCATCGCTATCGCCGCCCTCTTTGTTCGCACAGCTCGTGAAGAGGCAATGTTCGCAATGGATGCAAAGCGGACATTTGCAGGCTCGTCTTCCGGGAGACAGGTGGGTGACAACCTGCCCAGACTCTGAATGAGTGTTGAGCGCTGCTACAGCCAAAGGCAGCGATGCGGCTATATTGTCATCGGGTGGGGCGCTCAAACACAACTGGCGGTGGGCGACATCGACATTCACCAGCTCAACCGAGAAGGCATCGCCGGGCATCGCGCCTTTGCCATCCACGCGCGCGATGACGGCGGGATCCGAAAGTTGAATGCGCGCGCCGCGTTCATCGACGTCCGTAACCACTGCCTTGAATCGTGATCCTTCACGACCTTCGAGCACAACAGCTTCAGCCAGGCCGAGCGTCGCGCGATCGATCTGACCGGCCTTCTCCTCGGCCCTTGCCATGACCGCAGGCAGGCGCTGAAAGATTACATCGAGTTCTCCAGAAACGGATTGTCCATTGGCGACTTGGACGGCGGCTTCGATCACATAGCGGTCAGCCAATCGTCGCAGCGGAGCCGTGGCATGAGCATAGGTCGCCGCCATCGCGGAATGCCACGGGACCATTCCGGGCTGATAGGCCGCGTAGGAGGCTTTGGGGCCAGCGCGTCGAATTGCCGCCTGGAATGCCGCGTGGCGAGGATTCGCGCTATCGAGGCCACGCTCGAACTGCTTGAGCGGCAGATCTTTCGGCCAGACCAGCCCCAGCGCCTTGGCTGAATGACGCAGGCGATTGACGGCCCATTGGTCCGGTTCGGCCATCACTCGGAAAAGACCGGTTCGATGCGCCAGCAACGCGTCCGCAATGGCAAGGTTTGCCCCGAGCGATAGCGACGCATTATGCGTTTCCGCCTCCAGCTGCGGCCGAAAATCGAGGGAGAAGTGGCCTGCTGTATCGACAACGAGCTCCTGCTCGGGTGCGTCAACACGCGCTGCGCCCCGGGCACCCTCGGCTTGTTCTATTCGCCTTGACAGCTCGGCGAAGTCGCTCGGCAGATCTGCCGGTTTGACGGTTTCGTAGGCGAGCTTGGCGCGCGATTTGATGATCGCTCGCTCCGCCCCCTCGAGCAACGGCATCCCTGCCGGATCGATCCTAACCGTGAATACGACCGCAGGTCGCTCGACGTTCGGAAGCAGGCTGGCAGCGCCCTCGCTGAGCCGGCCGGGATAAAGGCTCGCCTTCTCATCCGGCATGTAGATTGTCGTACCGCGCTCCCATGCTTCGCGGTCCAGCGCATCCTCTGCACTGAAGAACCAGGCGACATCGGCAATGGCGTAATGAAGGATCAGGTCTGATCCTGCCCGCTCGATAGAGAATGCCTGGTCGAGGTCTCTCGACGCCTCCGGGTCGAGCGTCACGAACGAACGATCGGTCCAGTCTGAATGTCCGGAGATCGTGCGGACGGCCGCAAGTTCCGCTTCAGCCAACACGCTCGCCGGAAAGCTTGCTGGAATGCCAAACTGGGCACGGATGTCGGCCAAGCCGCGCGATAGCGCTCCATCGCGATCAATGAGGCTGTTCATCGTCAGTCATCGCATTCGATTGGGGG
>JBDTON010000215.1:0-7855 GCA_039933195.1 Sphingomicrobium sp.
CCAATATGTCGTCGTGGCCAATACAGGCGGCTACTCGGCGCGGGCGGGGGTTGCTTGGAATGAGGCCAATCGCGCCGCGCCGGTGCACGACACGTATTATCTCATCACCGCGGAAACGGGCTTTCTCGGACTGATTGGGCTGATCTCGATCCTCGCTTCCTTTATCGCGGTTGGACTCAGATGCTTTCGCCGGCACATTCCCGACGAACGGGGCGAGCTCGTTCCGGGACTGCTCGCGACAATGGTTCTGGTCGCGATTCACATCAATTTTGAGTTCGTCTTCATGCATTTCGTTCTGCACTATTTGTTTGCGATTACCGCCGGAATGCTGGTGGCCGTTTATGCTGGCGCGACGAGCCGCGCGAAGGCGCCGAGACTGGCGCAGCTCCGTCGGGCCACGGCTTCCGCAAGCTAATGCGCGTTCGCGAGGAGAGCGCCTTCAGTGGCGGAACGACGAAAGAGGCTCCGACGGGACCCGGGGTCGAAGGCGCTCCGCGGAAGGCTGAGCGCATTCCCGTGCTCGACGGCTGGCGCGCGACCAGCATCCTGCTTGTCCTCGGAGCGCATCTCGTTCCACTCGGTCCGCATTGGATAGCACTGAACAACACTGCAGGCGCGGCCGGCATGGCATTGTTTTTTACACTGTCGGGCTTTCTAATCACGCAGTTCCTCGCCGGCGGAATGGCAGTCGCCGACTTTCTCACCCGTCGCCTCGCGCGAATCCTTCCGCTCTGCTGGGCGGCGCTGATCATCCTGATCCTGTGGCACCGCTACGATACGGTGACGGTCGTCAGGAACTTCCTGTTCGTCGCAAATCTGCCACCGGTGTCTCTGCTCGACGGAGGCAAGCATCTCTGGTCGCTCGGCGTCGAAATGCAGTTTTATATAAGCATCGCGCTGATCTGCCTGATTTTTCGGCGGCGCGGGCTTTATCTCGTGCCGATGCTGGCATTTTGCGTAACGTCAGCACGGATCGTCGCGGGCGAGCATATCAGCATCGTGACCTGGCATCGGATCGACGAAATTCTCGCCGGCGGCGTTATCGCTCTCATCCATTCCGGCTGGTTCGGAGCGCGAGCCTCAAACGCGATGAATCGGCTGCCGATCTGGCCGTTCGCCATCGCCCTCATCGCCTGCAGCCATCCCGCTACCGGGCCGCTCCAATACTTGCGACCCTATGCTGCCGCATTCATGGTCGGAGCGTCGTTGAGCGGCGCGCCGGCAGTTTTGCACCGGGTGCTCGTTTCACGGCCGATGGCGTACGTGGCGGAGGTTTCCTACGCCCTCTACGTCATCCACGGCATGCTGTCGGCGACCTGGTTGGGATCGGGCGATCGATTGGCCAAATATCTGAAACGGCCACTGCTGTTCGCAGTGACCTTCCTGCTCGCGCATATTTCGACGCGTTATTATGAGCAGCCCATCACTCGCTGGGCCCGCAATTTGGCGAGCGCTCGTTATCGGCGACAAAGTTTGAGGGCGGACTGTTTGGCTCCGTGATCAAAACGCGGCCCGCCGATACCCACTACCGTCCCGACGTTGACGGCCTGCGCGCTGTCGCCGTCATTCCCGTGATCCTGTTCCACGCGGGATTCAAATTCATGTCGGGCGGTTTTGTCGGCGTTGACGTTTTCTTCGTTATCTCGGGATTTCTGATCACCGGAATTCTCGCCCGCGAAATCGCCGACGGGCGATACTCGATTCTAGAATTCTACCGGCGGCGGGCGCGGCGCATCTTTCCTGCGTTGACGGCGATGACTCTCGCGACGCTCGTCATGGGTTACGCCATACTCACGCCGCAGGAATATATCGAGGTCGCGAAAAGTGCTGCGGCAGTGTCGATCTTTTCTTCAAACTTCTATTTTTGGAAGTCCATTTCTTATTTCCAGAGCGCGAACGAGTTCAGGCCGCTCCTTCACACCTGGTCCCTGGCGGTCGAGGAGCAATATTACCTACTCTTCCCATTGCTGTTGCGACTGCTGAAAGTGCGTCGGCGCGGACTCGGCGTGATCTTATGGGTGATCGCTTTCACGTCGCTCGCTTTAGCGGCGGCCCTCGTCCCCACGAAGCCGAGCGCTGCCTTCTATCTGCTACCAACCCGCGCATGGGAGCTGATGCTGGGTGGTTTACTGGCTGTCGGACAATTACCCGCGCCTCCGAGCCCCAGGGCGGCGTCCGTTGGCTCGCTCATGGGCATGGGGCTCATCGCTGTACCCATGGTTTACTACAGCGCGGCTACACCATTCCCGGGGTTTGCCGCCGTGCCCCCGACTATTGGAACGGTCTTGGTGATCTGGGCCGGTGATCGGGGGCCTGTGGCCCATTTCCTCTCCCGTCCGATCTGCGTCGCCGTGGGTCAGGCGTCATATTCGATTTACCTGTGGCATCTCCCGATTCTCGCTTACGCTGGTTACCTCGTGGCGGCTCCTCTTTCGACAGCGGCGGCCTTGGCGCTGTGTCTTGCTTCGGTGGTCATTGGATTTGTCAGCTTGTATCTTGTCGAGCTGCCCTTCCGTGTGCCCGTCCGTGCACGGAACCGGAATCGCGCGGCAGTCGTGGCGGCTCTCGGCATATTTCTGACTGGAGTGATATCTCTGCTGATCGTCGCAGGTCGCGGGCTGCCGGCCCGTCTGACACTGGAAGCGGCGACAATCGTCGCGACCGCAGACGACAAGCAACGACATCATTCGGAGTGCATGACGGTGGATCAGCGAATAGTGCCTCCAGAGCATGCTTGCCACCTCGGCACACCGGGAGTGGAACCGACTGCGCTGCTCTGGGGGGACTCGCATTCGATGGTTACTGCGACTGCGCTGGAGCAGTCCGCAATCAAGCGGCACGCCGCTTTTCTTTTCGCGGCTGACGCCGACTGCCCGCCGGGCCTCGGTTTCGACATCGATCAGAGCGTTAATCCGGGTCTGACTTCTCAGCTGAGCTATCGCTACTGCGCAGAGTACAACAACAAGATGTTGAACGTTGCGCTTAGTGCGCCCACGATACGGACCGTTGTCTTCTCAGCTCGGTGGACCAACTGGCGCATCGGCGAGTCCCCCAATCCGAACGAAACTGTCGCAGACGTGCGCCTGAGGGACAGCTATGGCTTGGCGAGTTCCACTCTCGCAAACAAGGAGAAGTGGGAACGCGGTTTTTTTGCCCTCATCGACCGCCTTTCCGAGGCTCAGAAGAGAATCGTCATTGTCGGTCCCCTCCCGGAGCCAACCATCAATGTGCCGCATGGTCTTTATGTCGAGCGTTTTGGTTTCAGTAAGCCCGTCGAGCCGATTACGGTTGCACAATACCGTCAGCGGCATCGCGTCATCTTGCGCATTCTACAGGAGGTAGTAACGGCCAGGAGGGGTATCGTTGTTATCTGGCCAGAGCGTGCATTGTGCTCAGTCGACAAGTGTCCGGTCGTCGATCGCGGACAGCCGATCTTTTTCGATCATAACCACCTCTCCGTCTACGGAGCGCGGAAGACTTCTTACCTGTACGATTCCGTTTTCGAGATTCGATAGTCGTGGCGCTCAATCGCTGGCGTGGATCATGTTGAGTAGCAGTTACGAGATCGGCTTCGTCAGCAGCCTCATCTCGCCCTGCCGGATGAGGATTTCGTCCACCTTTTCGAGGAACGGCTGACCGAGGAGCGACACGGTCGCGCCCGGAACAATCACTGCACGGACGGCCTGCTGGCGGATTCCGCCAAGGTCGATGCCCTTGAGCTGAACATATTGGCCACGCACGATTCCCGAAGCTCCGTCGCCGATCACTTCATATTTCGACGGATCGACCTGCAGCCCCACCGCCCTCGCGTCGGCTTCGGTGAGCGCGGTCTCGCTGGCGCCGGTGTCGATCATGAAGTGCACGCTGTGCCCGTTCACAACCGCATCGGCGTAATAATGATGATCGGAGTTGCGCTCGATCGTAACCTCGGCCTCGCTTCCCTTTGCCGGAGAAGCGCTCGAGCGCTGTGGCGTCGGCCACAAAAGGCCGATGGTAACTCCGACAACGATCGTCGCAAGCAGCGCCAGCTTCTGAAACATGGCTAAAGGTTTAGTGCGAAAATGGTTAACAAGAACGTACCGTACCATCGGCTAAGCGCGTTCCGTCAGTCCAAAACTTGCGCCAGCCGGCCCCGAAATTGCCATCAATTCCATAGATTTAATTCGAAAGGGCTTTGGCCCGGCGGGCAATACCAATAAGGCCCCGCAAAATTTGTAGATTGTCGAAGAATTTGGGGGAAACATCGGAGCGTGAGGGTCGCTGTCTGCTCAGCAGTTTAAACACAGTTTTCAACTGTGGGTGGACCCGGCGAAAGCAGACGAGCGCGCCGTCTATTGGTGGCAGTACTTGCGCGTTAAAGCCGAGTTTCAAGGCGGCTGTCGGATCCCGTTGCGAGTCAACTTTAAGAAGAGTGGAAAGGTACGCATAGGCCAGCTGTGCTGCGCGCGCACTGAAGCCCATGCAGTGCGCACCGATAATTTCACTGTTGAGCAAGTCATCAGGTTGGCTCGCCTCGTAGCCCCCGTAAAAGATGTCCGT
This sequence comes from Sphingomicrobium sp., assembly GCA_039933195.1. GTDB lineage: Bacteria > Pseudomonadota > Alphaproteobacteria > Sphingomonadales > Sphingomonadaceae > Sphingomicrobium. The sequence goes on from JBDTON010000215.1 coordinate 4,540, forward strand.
GCCTTCAGGCACTTGGTAATGCCGCACCTCGGGTGTGAAATCGCAATCGTCCTGGAGGATGAGAAGGCTTTCGTTGGCATCTGATGCTTGCCGAAGCACCTCCAAATGACTGAGATAGGCACCATGGGAGCCAATTTTCAAAAAAGGCCCGGCATCGCTCATCCGGTATGCATCGAAGAATTCGGCCCGAACGGAAAAACAACGGAGTTGACGGATCATCTCTCGCCGACGGTCCGTACGTTCGGCCAAGCTTATGATTATGACCCGGTCAAACTGATTGAAAAGCACGGTCAAACTCTAATTGAAGTCAAGGGGCGGTACCAACTCAGAATACAATGGATGCTGTCACAACGGGTCGTGAATTGCTGTCTCAATTGCGCTCAGCGGTACGCGAGCGTGGCCTATTTCGAAGAACGCTGTGCGGCCGACCAGTTCTGGCGTGCCTAGGTGTCCGGCGACCACGTGATATTTTGGCCTAAGCGCGTAATCATCGAAAATGAGTTTTGCCCGATGCCCCGAGTCATGTGCTCGTCGTGCCGTCTCCAGAGCACAGGCCACTCGGAATCGGCCATCTACCATGATCAGATCTGGGAAACGAGAGCCGAACCTTTCAAACGGCTCTTGGACATAACGGCGCCAACGCCTGAGCCGACCGGTCGTCGGATATTTCAAGAGCGGCCATCCGAAGGGACCGGTGATCCCAATCCGAGGCGTGATAATTTCCATCCCGCCCGTCACTAGGCGGGCTCGAACTACGTCAGCGTAGAAACGGTCGCTCTCGACGCTAATTCCTTCCACACCCATTTGGTCTGCCAGAACCGTCGATCCGCCCGAACCAAATTCGAGATACAGACTCGCTGACGCAAGCTCGTGCTTCAATCTGTTGATGACTTGCTCCTCCAGCATGGGAGCAACAGGCGGCTCAAAACCGTTCATACGCTGCAGTGCGAAGAACCGGATGAGGTCGCCTAAACTGTTACCCATAAGCGAAGCCTGTTGTTAATCACACCGAAGGACAAGGGCGCCGTAGCATCGGCTCGGAGGGTTCGTCAGCCCAGAACTTGCGCTTGTCCGTAATTCACTGCCGCGGCGAACGAAGATCATATCGGTCTGGAACAACGCCAGTCCGAGCTTCGTCGGAGCCCACCGAAGATGCCCGGACGCATTCATGACTCCATCATTCGCGTCATTGCGGTGCAGCCGACTCTCGCACCTTGCACTTCGAAGGGCGCAGGGACCCCCGTTTCAACGCTCTCAAGAGAGGCAGCTCTACGATTTCATACCCGCCTGCGGCTATGGCCGCGCAGGCGGTCGCCAGCCCAACAGCCATGAGAAGGGCCGATTCCCTCCTGTTGATGAGCGAAATCGGCGTCGCCAGCAACACGTCTATGACAAGGACGTGCGAAAGATAGAGCAGATAGGAGCTGTCGCCCAACTTGGCGGCCGCGCGGCCGATGCCCGATTGCAGTTGCCGCTCAAGGGCGAGTGCTCCGGCGACCAGCATCAGGCTCGGGATGCCCCACGCGACGACGGACGGGAGTCGTTCGTAATCGAGCCAGAAGCCGCTCGCGAAAAGCAGAAGCGAAGTGAAAACCATGACCCCACCAATTCGCGGTTGAACCCTCAGCCCGCGCAAGAATGCGTAGCCAAGCCACGCGCCAGCCATGAATTCGAGCAGTAGCGTATCGGTGAGAACGTGTCCCGCGGAGGATTGCGGCCGGAGCAGGATTCCAACTCCGACCGAGAGGACATAGAAAGCGGTCAAGAGCTGGATCCCGCGCCGAAGACCAGCGCACAGCGCAATCGCGAAGCAGAGGTAAAAGTACATCTCGAACGACAGGGTCCAACCGGGACCAATGATCCGCGGCGAGTCACCCGGAAGTAGCAGGGCTGCGCCGGCGACCTGCCTCACCGTGAGGCTGTACGGCGATTGAAGAATTATATGAAGACCGAGGTAAGTCGCTGCGACGACCCAATAGATCGGGTAAATGCGAATAAGCCGACGCGACAGAAACCTGCCCGCGGTGAGCTGTCCTCGCCAGCTGGTGTAAACCATCACGAAACCGCTGATCACGAAAAAGACATGAACACCGCTCGCTCCGACCTTGAACGCATGGTCGATCATGTCGGGCGCGTGGCCGGGCAGCTGGCTGACGAGCGCGTTGTGCGCGTGAAACAGAACTACGCTCAATGCTGCGACAAAGCGCAGAACCTGGACGGAGAGGATCGTGCCGGGTAGATTCGAGTTCGGCACAATCTAAGGCGGCGCAGTTTGTGGCGCAAAGGCGCGGGAGGGGCGGCGGGCAACGCTCGTGGTCGCAAGATCCACGGCTCCGGGATAATGGCGGCGTTGACGGCGCCTCATCGTCGCAAGCAGCGCGAGCTTCTGGAACATGGCTGCAGGTCTAGTGCAAAAATGGTTAGCAAGATTCTACCTGAACGTTGGCTAGGAGGGTTCGTCAGGCCAGAACTTGCGCTTGGCCCTTAATTCACTGTCGCGGCGAACGAAGATCATGTCCGTCTGGAACAATGCCATGTCGGAGCTTCGTCGGAGCCCCCCGCAGATGTCGTACGGCAGGAAGTTGCGTTCGGCCAAGTAAGCGATGACCTCGTGCATCAATGGCGCACCTTTGTTGTAGGGGAGCAGCGAGACCTCGGACAGGATGACTTCCGTGCGTTCCAGGGTCGATCGGGCGCCGGAAAGCACTTCGAGTTCGAAGCCCTGCACGTCCAGCTTTAGGAGCAATGGGCCGGGCAAAGACTTTATCGGCTCGAGGTCGTCGAGCCGTTTCATCGGCAGCTCGACCTTCTCCTTTTCGAAGCTCGTCACCTCCTCCATCACCGAGGATCCGGTGCCGGAAACGAAGAATGGAACCGCTGAGCGGCTTTCCGGCCCGAGCAGCGCCATGGAATACGAAAAGCCCGTGGCCGTCAGTTCTGGCTCAAGTGACGGCTGCGCCTCGATCATGTGGATCGGACAACCGGGGAATATCGATGAGACCGTTGTTGCCCAGGCGCCGACATTTGCCCCGACATCGATAATTCCGCCTGGGTGAAAGCCGATGCGGGCGAGGTTGTGAAGGCTGCCCCACATCGTGGGCTGACCAGCGCGAAACTTCGCGCCTTCCTCCGCCGCTGCGATGGATTGCCTCAGCAACGTTTCGCGAAAGGAGCTTGGGGCCCGCTTAAGCACCCGCTTTGCGAACTGACGCATCGCGCAGGTGTAGAATGCGAAACTGTCGGCCCGCAAGCGAGTTTAACCCGCTGAACAAACGCCTGTTCGGGCTAAGGCCGCAGTTCGTCCTCGTCGCGCGGA
>JBDTON010000216.1:0-2034 GCA_039933195.1 Sphingomicrobium sp.
TCCAAGCGCGTGTGGATCGCCAGCTCATCCTAAGGCGCGGACTTTGTTGACTTCTTCCGTTCGAAAAAGGCGCTGATAGCGGCCTTGGCCTCCGCGGAGCCGAGCCGCTCGGCGAAGATTTCGCCTTCCAGCCGCATCCGCTCGAGGATTTCGTCCCGCGTCCCGCTGCGCAGCAGGTGCTGGGTCTGGCGCAATGCGCCCGCGGGCTTGGCCAATAGCCGGTCCACGACATCCGCGAGCGTCTGGTCGAGCCGTCCCGGCTCCGACCGGTGGCTGACGAGGCCGATGTCCATGGCTTCATCGACGCCGAAGGATTCGCCGAGCAACAGGTAACGGGCGGCCCGCCTGCGTCCGGCAAGCCGCGGCAGGAGCAGCGAGCTGGCGGCCTCGGGAACAAGGGCCAGGTCCACGAAAGGAAGCGAAAAGCGAGCGCCTTCCGCGGCGATCACCAGGTCGCAGTGAAGCAGGATCGTCGTCCCGATGCCAACGCAATTGCCCTGCACGGCGGCGACGATCGGAGTCTCGCACCGGGCGAGCGCCCGAAGCAGCCGCCAGACGGGAATGTCGGTCGTGTCGCGCGGCAAAGCGCTCAAGAAGTCCGCGAGGTCGTTGCCGGCGGCGAAATCCTGCCCTTCGCCCTGGATGGTGATTAGCCGAATGGAATCGTCGCGCGCCGCCTCTTCGACGGCGTGTGCGAGTGCGGCATACATGGCGACGGTGATCGCGTTCCGCCGCTCGGGCCGAGCGAGGGTGATGGCGAGAACATCGCCTTGTCTCTCCACCAGGACATGCTCGCTCATTGCTTCCCCCGAATCGGATGACTGCCCTACCGGCACCGGCTATGCCCGCGGCACATCCACCAAAGCTGGGGCGCGCGCAAACCATGAAATTCTTCGCCGACACTGCCGAGATCGCCGAGATCCGATCGCTAGCCGAGGAGGGCTTGCTCGACGGCGTCACGACCAACCCCAGCCTGGTGCACAAGTCCGGCCGCGACTTCCTCGAAGTCGTTCGGGAGATCGCGGGGGTAGTCAGCGGGCCGGTCTCTGCCGAAGTGGTCGCGCTCGATTACGACGGGATGATGCGCGAGGCGGCAGTCCTGCGCAAAATCGCCGACAATATCGCGATCAAGGTGCCGCTCACGCCCGCCGGGCTGAAGGCGTGCAAGGCGCTCACGAGCGACGGCACCATGGTCAACGTGACGCTGTGCTTTTCCGCGGCCCAGGCGCTGCTCGCCGCCAAGGCCGGCGCGACGTTCGTTTCTCCGTTCGTCGGGCGGCACGACGATGTCGGCTTCGACGGGATGGCGCTGATCGCCGATATCCGCCTGATTTACGACAATTACGATTTTCCGACGCAGATCCTGGTCGCCAGCGTGCGCCATCCGATGCACGTGGTCGAGGCGGCCAAGATCGGCGCCGACGTGATGACCGCTCCGCCCAAGATCATCCAGCAGCTGTTCAAGCATCCGCTGACCGATTTGGGAATCGCCAGTTTCCTCAAGGACTGGGAAGCGACCGGCCAGAAAATCGTTTAAGTCCAGCGGTTTCCGCAACAGGCTTAATCTTTGCGCAACCTATGCGCGTAACTCTTTCCTAACGGCTTGGACCTTAGGTTCACCTCATCCTGCGAGTGGACCGCAGGTCGCGGCGGCCAACGCCGCTGCACTTGGAACCAAGGAGTTAGACCGTGAGCAAGTTTCTGAAGCTGATCAAAAATACCAAGGGCGCGACCGCCATCGAGTACGGCCTCATTGCCGCTCTCATCGCCGTTGCGGCGATTGGCGCGATGCAGGGCATCGGCAACAAGCTGAACACCACGTTCAACAACGTGTCGAACAGCCTGAAGTAAGACGCGCTCTTAGTTCAGAATCGAGGCGGCGGTGCCGAAAGGCGCCGCCGCTTTTCGTTTGTGCCCAGCGCAGCTCGAGTGAGGGCCTTTCAGTAGGAAATTAACCGCTGCGGGCGTATTCTCCTTCGGCGATGGCGACGGTGATCCCATTCGAAGAGCGCGCGGTCGCGCACCTGCGCGAGC
>JBDTON010000217.1:0-9408 GCA_039933195.1 Sphingomicrobium sp.
GCGGTCAACGACGCGTTCAAACAAGTGACCGCGGCGCAGCAGGACGCCCAGACCTACATCAATAATGCCAATGCCTATGCGCTCCAGCTGACGGCCAAGGCGCAGGGCGAAGCAGCCGCCTTCGACAAAGTTTACGAGCAATATAGGCTCGCTCCCGAGGTCACTCGCCGTCGCATGTATTACGAGACCATGGAGCAAGTGCTGTCGAAGGTGAACAAGACCATCGTCGAGGCACCGGGAATCACGCCGTATTTGCCGCTTCCCGAAGTTCAGAGGCAGCAGCAGGCGACGGAGCGCGCCCAATGACGGATTTTCTTCGCCGCCGGCCGCTTTTCTTCGCGATTGCCGCTATCCTCCTCATTTTGCTCTTGGTCGGAAGCTTTCCCATCGTCCCCGAGACCAAGCAGGCGGTCGTGGTGCGCTTCGGCAAGCCGGTTCGAGTCCTCAATCGCTATCAAGCGGGCCGCCCGATCGGGGCCGCCGGCGCTGGAATTTCGTATCGGATTCCGTTCGCGGAGCAGGTCGTGTGGATCGACAAGCGAGTCCAGGACGTCGACATGCAGCGTCAGCAGGTGCTCTCAACGGACCAGCGGCGGTTGGAGGTCGATGCCTTTGCCCGCTACCGGATCGTCGATCCGACGCTGATGTACATCCGCGCCGGGACCGAGCAACAGCTGAACGAACAGCTGAGGCCGATCCTCGGCTCCGAAGTTCGCAACGAGCTCGGCACCGTTTCGTTTGCCTCGCTCCTCACGCCCGAGCGCCAGGGCATCATGGAGCATGTGCGTGACTCGCTGAACCGCATCGCCCGCCAATATGGCGCGGAGATCATCGACGTCCGCATCAAGCGCACCGATCTTCCTGACGGTACTCCGCTTGCGGCTGCATTCGATCGCATGCGCAGCGCGCGCGAGCAGGAAGCGCGGTCGATCCGGGCGCAGGGCGCGAAGCAGGCGCAGATCATTCGCGCACAGGCCGATGCGGATGCCGCGAGCACGTATGCGGCGAGCTTCGGCAAAGATGCCGAATTCTATGATTTCTACCGGGCGATGCAGAGCTACCAGCTGACGTTCGTCGGCGACGGGCAAGAGAAAGTCGCGGCGACCACCATCATCTTGTCGCCGCAAAATGACTATCTAAAGGAATTCTCTGGACACGCCCACTGAGTTTGGGCGTTCAATGGACATTCAGCCGCCGCTGCGATTAGCGCCTTGCGTCCCGAGCCAATTGATGGAGTATCGATGAAACCGAAGGAGTCCGGAAAAGTGCGCTATGCCTATGGGGTCGCCATGGCCCTGCTCTTGGGGGGAACGGCATTCTCTCTCGCCACTGGGCAGGCCGGCGCTCAGGTCGCGCAGAACGCGCCCGGAACTTCCGCGCTCGCTCCACGCCCCGGTGCGCCGATGTCGTTCGCCGACCTCGTCGCCAAGCTGCAGCCGGCCGTGGTCAATATTTCCACCAAGCAAAGGGTGCCGGTCAAAGCGCAGGCCGACCCCTTCGAGGAATTCTTCCGCCGCTTCGATCCCAATCAGCAGGGCGGTGGCAACAGCGGCGGGGGAACGGGCAGCGGAGGAGCTCAGCCGCGCACCCGCGATGCCGGCTCGCTCGGCTCGGGCTTCATCATCTCGCCCGACGGCTACATTGTCACCAATAACCACCTCATTCAGGGGGTCACGGGCACGGGAACGGTCGACAGCGTGACCGTCACGACCACCAATCGCAAGGAATATACCGCCCGCATCGTCGGGCGCGACGAGACATCGGATCTGGCACTTTTGAAAATCGACGGGGCCAACCTTCCGTTCGTGCAATGGGGCGACAGCACCAAGGCTCGTGTGGGCGACTGGGTGATCGCTATCGGCGATCCCTATGGCGTCGGAAGCACCGTCACTGCCGGAATTGTCTCGGCGCTTCACCGCGGGATCACCGGCATTGGCGCCTACGACCGCTACATCCAAACGGACGCGGCGATCAACATGGGCAACAGCGGCGGCCCGATGTTCGACCTCAACGGCAACGTCATCGGAATCAACTCGGCGCTAATCTCACCTACGGGAGCATCGGTCGGAATCGGGCTCGCGATCCCGGCCGAGCTCGCGAAGCCGGTAATCGACTCCCTTAAGCGGGGCCAGCGGCCCTCGCGCGGTTATCTCGGTGTCGGCCTCCAGCCCCTGGACGAGAATCTCGCGCCGAGCCTCGGCTTGCCGAAGGACAGCGGCGAGATCGTTCGATCGGTCGTCCCAGGTGGCCCCGCCGCGCGCGCCGGGCTCCAGCAGGGGGACGTGATCGTCAAGGTCAATGGCCAGCCGGTGACCCCGGACCAGACCGTCTCCTACCTGGTTGCGAACACTGCCGTCGGCTCGCGAGTCCCGCTCGAGATCGTCCGGGGTGGCCGCCGAGCGACGGTCGCCGTAGCGGTCGGCGAGCGGCCGACGGAGGAGCAGCTGGCAAGGATCAGCGGCGGCGACACGGGCAGCCAGGGCGGTGCCCCGGGCGCCCCCGCCGTGGCTCCGCAGAAGGCGCTCGGCCTCTCGCTCGCGACGCTTACGCCTGAGCTCGCGCGGGCGGCCAATCTGCCGGCCGGCGCGCGCGGCGTCATCGTCTCCGCGGTCGACCCGAACGGCGACGCGTCCGAACAAGGGCTGCAGCGCGGCGATCTCATCGTCTCGGTCAACAACCAGCCGGTGACTTCGCCGGCGCAGGTGGTGGCCGCGGTCGATGCAGCCCGCCGTTCCGGCCGAGCGAGCGTCTTGCTCCTGGTCAGGCGCGGTGCGGCGCCTGAAGCGTTTGTGGGAGTCGACATCAGCGGCAAGTAGAGGCGCGCGACGTTTCTTCGCCCGCCCTTGCGCCGCCGCCGTTGCTGCGCGAAGGGCGGCGGGAGGTGAAGCGTCGGCGAATTGTTCAGGGGACGGTGATGATCGGAGTTGCGGCATTTTTGCTTCTTGCCGCTCCGGTGCACGCGACTGCTTCTCCTGTAGGCCTCTATCAAATCCGGCAAATGGAGGTGGCTGGCGGTCTCGAGCTGAAGGGCGACGGTCACTTCCGCTACGCGCTTTCGTACGGGGCAGTCGACGAGGAAGGCGAAGGCGACTGGACGTTCGACGGCAAGACCGTCCGGCTGACCAGCAACCCGATGCCGAAGGCGCCAGGCTTCGAGCTCGTACGCGACGACCCGGCGCCCAAGGGCGAGCTTTTCATGAGTCTCGAGGATCCCGGCTTCGAATGGGGCCATCCGCTCGATGCGATCGCAGCGGATGCCGCCAAACGAGGCTTCAAGATTTCCGCCGACGATTCTGGCCGCGTCGACCTCACCGGCAAGCCGGTCGTCGTCGCGGTCGCGCCGCGAATGCCCGTATACGGCCCGACCGGCGACCTGTTTCCTTTGTCGGCGGATCGCGGCCATCGGCTGCTGTTCCGCTTCCATGCCAATGACCTTGGGAAGGCGCGTTTCGAGCGGGAGCCCCTGCTGCGGAACGGTTCCGACCTGCTGCTGGAACGCTACGATACGAGCATTCGCTTTGTGAAAGTACGGCCCTAAAGGGGTCACGGGGAGAACCGCTAGGTGGCCGAGAACAGCTGCAAGGTGATCGAAGCGCTTGAAAAGGAGTGGCGCGATGCCTTGTGCAGCAAGGATATGGAGCGGCTGCGCGCTCTGGTTCACCCCGATTTCGTATTGATTGGCACGCGCTCCACGGGCCCGTTCATGATGCACCGCGACGAGTGGCTGGACGCAATTCAGCGGCGCGAGGTCGACACGATCGAGCTTGAGGTCAGCGATGCGACCTCGCTCGACAACGTCATAGTCGGCACGGTCCAGGCCAGGTGGCGCGTCAAATATCTCAACCGGATTATCGAGGATTGCGTGCTTCTCACCGACGTATGGGTGTTCGAGGAGGGCCGGTGGCGCGCAATCCGCCGTCATTCGACGCCGGCGCCCGCAGGTGAGTGTCCAAAATCTTAGGGAGTAGTTGATGGCGCGGGACAAGGCGATGCGGACGGACGAAGGCATGAAGGAACTGACGCTTCGGGGAGTCCTGCTGGGGGCGGTTCTGACGGTTATTTTGACCGCCGCGAATGTTTACGCAGGTCTGAAGATCGGACTCACGGTTGCGACTTCAATTCCCGCTGCTGTGATCTCAATGGCGGTGCTCAAGGCGTTCCGCGATTCGACCATCCAGGAAAACAATATCGTTCAGACGATCGCGTCCGCAGCGGGCACATTGTCCGCGATCGTGTTCGTCCTCCCCGGCTTGATCATGGTCGGCTGGTGGACCGGCTTTCCCTACTGGTTATCGGTCGCGGTGATCGCGCTCGGCGGAATCCTCGGAGTGATGTATTCGGTGCCGCTGCGGCGCGCGCTCGTTACCGGCACGGACCTCCCTTATCCCGAAGGCGTCGCCGCGGCCGAGGTTCTCAAGGTCGGGTCCGGCGTCGGCGGAGTGGAAGAGAACCGCCGCGGTCTGTGGACGATCGTCTGGGGAGCCGTGGCGGCCGCCGTCTACGCGGCCGTGGCGCAGACTCGATTGCTTGCGGCTGACGCGGCCAAGGCCTTCAAGCTTGGCTCGGGCGCAACGGCTGTCTCGACGAGCATGTCGATGCTTCTGATTGGGGTTGGGCATCTCGTTGGTCTTGCCGTCGGAATCGCCATGTTCGTCGGACTGCTGATCAGCTGGGTGTTCCTGGTGCCGCATTATACGTCGCTCATCGCGCAACCTGCGGGCATGGACCTCGGTGCGTTCGTCAATGACGTCTTCCGCAATAAGGTGCGGTTCGTCGGGGCCGGCACAATCGGCGTCGCCGCCATGTGGACCCTGCTCAAGCTTATTGGACCGATCATCGGCGGGATTCGTGGAGCGCTGGCCGCCAACCGGGAGCGAAAGGCGGGACGCGGCGACGCCCTGCCGATCACCGAGCGCGATATACCGATCGGCATCGTGACCGCGACGATCCTGATCTCGATGATCCCGATCGGCCTGCTGCTTTACACCTTCGCAAGCACCGAACCGATTGCGTCCAATCCGGGCGCGACCATCCTTTTCAGCATTGTTTACATCCTCATCGCCGGTGTCGTGATCGCCGCTGTGTGCGGCTACATGGCCGGCTTGATCGGCGCATCGAATAGCCCGATTTCCGGCGTCGGCATTCTCTCCGTGCTCGGTATCGCGCTGATCCTGAAGTTTCTCTTTCCCCATGTTGCCGGCGACATGACCAAGTCGCTCGTCGCGTTCGCATTGTTCGTGACGGCGGTCGTGTTTGGTGTCGCAACAATCTCCAACAACAACCTTCAGGACCTGAAAACGGGTCAGCTGGTCGACGCGACTCCGTGGCGGCAGCAAGTCGCGCTCGTGCTGGGCGTGATCTTCGGAGCAGTTGTCATTCCGCCGGTCTTGACAGTGCTCAACGAGACGCTCGGGTTCCAGGGCGCGCCCGGCGCAGGCGCGAACGCCCTCGCCGCGCCGCAAGCGGCCCTGATTTCGGCGATCGCGCAGGGGGTCCTTGGGGGGAACCTCGACTGGACGCTGATTGGCTGGGGAGCGTTGATCGGAGTTGCCGTGATCATCATCGACGAGCTGCTTCGGGCAACCAAGCGAGGCGCCTTGCCGCCTCTAGCGGTCGGTATGGGCATCTACCTGCCGATGGCGCTCACGCTGCTCATTCCGCTCGGCGCACTGCTTGGCTGGTTTTACGACCGGTGGGCCGCGCGAAGGCCCAACCCGGAGTTCGCCCAGCGGATGGGCGTGCTGCTGGCGACGGGCCTGATTGTCGGCGAAAGCCTGTTCGGCGTGGTCTACGCGGGAATCATTTACGGCGCCGATCGCGCGGGGCTGCCGAACGCCGACGCCCCGCTTGCACTGGTCGGCGAATTCGCCTGGGCCGCTCCAATCGGCATCCTGCTGTTCACTGTGACGATCCTTGGATTGTACTGGAAGACTCAGCGCGACGTTTCGAGCGCGCCGCTGGTCGACGAACCGCCGACGCCGCATCCGCACGACATGGCGCCGCGCTAACCCCGTCCGCGGTACGGCTGCACGCCTTGGTCGGGAAGCCATAGTCCCTCGGGCGGCGGCCCGGACTGCCAGAAGACGTCGATCGGCATTCCGCCGCGCGGGTACCAATAGCCGCCGATGCGGAGCCACTGCGGCTTCATCTCATCCATCAGGCGTTGGCCGATGCCCACCGTCACCTCCTCGTGGAAGCCGCAATGGTTGCGGAACGAGTTAAGGAACAGCTTGAGGCTCTTGCTCTCCACGATGGTCTGCGCGGGCGCGTAATCGATCACGAGATGCGCGAAATCGGGTTGGGCCGTTACTGGGCACAGCGACGTGAACTCCGGCGCGGTGAAGCGCACCAGGTACAGCGGGCCGGGGCGCGGGTTCGGCACAAAGTCGAACACCGCCTCTTCCGGAGAGGCGGGCAGTGCGCTGCGCTTACCAAGGTGGGTCGTTTCCATCGCGCGGCCAACTAGCAGGAGCGGGCGGGCAAGCCTATCCTCGACACATGGAGTCGCTCGTCTCGACCGAATGGCTGGCTGGCAACCTTGGCGAACCGGATCTCGTGGTCGTCGACGCCAGCTGGCACATGCCGGCGTCAGGTCGCAGAGGGCATGACGAATATCTGCAGGCGCACATTCCCGGCGCACGCTTCCTCGACATCGATGAACTCAGTGACCGGCAGAACCCGGCGCCGCACATGCTTCCTGCCGTTGGAGAGTTCGCAGCCGCGATGGAGCGCCTCGGAATTGGCTGCGACGACCGCATCGTGGTCTATGACAATTCGCCGATCCACACCGCGGCGCGCGGCTGGTTCATGCTCCGCCATTTCGGCGCGGGCGAGGTCGCGATCCTCGATGGCGGATTTCAAAAATGGATAGGGGACGGGCGTCGCACCGAGAGCGGGGAGCCCGCGCCGCGCAAGGCGTGCTTTGAGGCGCGGGAGAAACGCGGCGAAGTGGTAACCAAGCAGAATCTTCTCCGGATGGACGGCACGTTGGTCGACGCGCGCGGGCGCGCCCGTTTCGAAGGCAGCGAGGCCGACCCGCGCCCGGGCGTCGCGGCCGGCCACGTCCCGGGAGCCCGCAACCTGCCCTTCTCCACCCTCTATAACGAAGACGGGACCTTCAAATCGCCCGAGGAGATCGAGCGCCTTTTTGCTGACGCCGGAGTGGACCCGAGACGGCCGTTCGTGGCCAGTTGCGGCTCGGGCGTCACCGCCAATAGCCTGATTTTCGCCGCGCACCTGCTCGGCAACGAGGACACGCGCTTGTACGATGGAAGCTGGAGCGAGTGGGGCGCGGACCCCGCGACACCGAAGGCGTTGGGACCAGCTTAACCGAGGATTACGCGCGAGACCTGGGCGAGCTCGCGGCGGATCTGTTCGACCAGTTCCTGGTTCGCGAGCGCGTGCGGCTCGCGGCCGCTTTGCCGCCCTACCAGCAATGCCTCCACTCCCGCAGCGGTGGCCCCGACCAGCCGCGCCGAGCGATTGTCGAACCAACGGCGCTTCGCTTCGCTTGCTTCGTCCCAGGCACAAGCGACGGCCGCGTCGCCATCCATGTCGGAAGCCGGTCCGCCGCCGAATGGTTCGACCAGCCGCAGCGCATGGCGCACGCTGGCGAGGCGCGAAATGGCCTCGGCATAAGCCTCCGGCACCTCTGGCCTTTGCGGCTCGGGCGTAGAATCGGGGAGCAAATGCAGCATCGCTCCGGGCTAACCGGAGGCGAACTAACAATTAGTAAATCAGGCCCCGCTCGTCGCGTCGACGTCGCGCAGGATCCAGCCGCGCTGGGGGATCGTCTCGATGAACTCCGCGCCGCCAGAGGCATTACGCAGCTTCTTGCGCAGCTTGGAGATGAAAACATCGATGATCTTGGGCTGCGGCTGGTCGTCGGCGCGGCGATAGAGGTGCTTTAAGAGCATCGCGCGCGTGACCACGTTGTTGCGGGCGAAGGCGAGCAGCTCAAGCACGCGATATTCCATTTCGGTAATCCCGATGGGATGCCCGTCGATCCGAATGAGCCGCTGCACCTGGTCGACCGAAAGCCGGCCGCCGCACAGGGTCGCCGGCATCTCGCCGCCCGCGGCCTTGAGCGACGTGAGCAGTCGCGACGCAGCTTCCTCGCTGTCTTCGGGCGAAACGGTGCGCGGAGTGCCGATCAGCGCCTGCTGGATATCCGCGAGGATGGTGTGCGCTTCCTCGACCAGTCGCGTGCCCTCCTCGAACCTGCGGCGCGATCGGTCGAGCATCGATTCAGCCTCGACGAGGCGGGCGGAAAGGGTTTGTTCTACCATGTTAAAAGTCCGCTCCCCCCGCGCGCTTCACTGGCCGGCCTGCGCGGTGGCGATATTGCTGTCCGCCGGCTGAGCCGACAGGATAGTCAGCGTCGTCGACCCCTTGTCGACGATGCGCGTGTCGGGGTCCCATGCAGTCGAACGGATTCCGATCTGCGCAGTGTCGCGCCCGGCCTGATCGAGGAGGCTGGTCTCGGCGTTGCTGCGCGGCGCCGGACCGCCGAACAACGCGTCAATCGCCTGCTGCTGGGCCTCGGCCGGCGAAAGGCCGGCGGTGCCGGCGACGGGTGGCGCGAGGCTGAAGTCGGGCGGAACGATCAGGGGAGCGCTGCGCGCCACCGCGAATTCGTCCGGTGTGCGCGAACGGCTCTTGAATGCCGCGCAACCGGTGGTCGCGACGGCCGCAACCAACACCAGGGCGGTCAGGGCTCTATGCATGTTCGATAGTCTCCTTGGCGTCTCCGCCTTCAGAATGATCCTTACGAGTGAGGAACGCGCGGAGCAACAGGATCACCACCGCGATGCTAATCGCTGCGTCCCCGACATTGAATATCAAAAATGGCCGCCAGGTGCCGAAGTGCAGGTCGAGGAAGTCGACGACATAGCCGTGGCGCGTGCGGTCGAGGATGTTGCCCAGCGCGCCGCCGAGCACCATGCCCAAAGCAATCTGATCGGCACGGTTCTTCTCGCGCCCCAGCCACACCGCAACTCCGATCGCGATCGCGCTGGTCAAAAGGACCAGCATCCAGCGGCCGACGGGGTTGGTCGCGTTCAACAGCCCGAGCGAAATCCCTTCGTTGTGCGTCAGAGTGAAACTGAAGATCGGCAGGAAGACATGCTCGTCGCCGATCTGGGTCAGGCCCATCGGCCCGGTGACGATCCACTTCAACAACTGGTCGAGCGCGAAAACCAGCAAAGCGACAATAAAGCCGAGGGACCGGGATTTCACTGGCTCACCCGTGGAAGTTGGCAAAGTTGGCAGCGACATGCGCGCGCGGGCGCGCGGGCGCGAGGAGCGGCGCGTTCAGGCCGAGCGGTTTTGTGCCGTGGTTCATCAGTGCCGGACCATGCACATCGGGACGCCTGTAGGACAGCCTTGTCTTCACGCGTTCACGACGTC
>JBDTON010000218.1:0-2300 GCA_039933195.1 Sphingomicrobium sp.
CCACGCACCCGTAGCTCAGCTGGATAGAGCGTTGCCCTCCGAAGGCAAAGGCCACAGGTTCGAATCCTGTCGGGTGCGCCATCAATCTCCTGAATGGGGCTGCAAGAAGCTCCGCAGCGTCTCGTGCAGCCGTTCTCGCACCGAGCCAATGATCATGCCCACGTGCCCGGATGGGATGGCGATTGTTTCTCCGGCGGCCGCTGTGCGCGCGGGGGTGATGCGATCGCGTTCTGCAGTGAGATTGAGTAGCGGAACCCGGACGTCGTCGATGACGGCGCGGCCGCCGACCTGCCATTGGCCAGAGCCGGGGAGATCGCGGCCGAAGAGGTCTTCGATCAACTCGCGCGCGGCGGGGTACGGCAGGGGCTCGCCTTCGTTCGCCCAATCCTCGAGTTCGACGAAGCGTTGCGCGTCGGCGCTTTGGGGGTCGAGGCGGCCGAACTCGGCGAATTTCTTTACGGTCCGTTCCGGATCGAGCGACCAGAAGCTCGCCTGGAGCACTTCCATGGGTAGCGCGCCGAGGTCACGGCTGGCCGCTTCGGAATGGCGCCACATGTCCTGGAGCGCGGCGCGGGATGAGTCGGGATAATGCGAAAATTTCCACGGCGCGGCGAGTGTAACGACCCGCTCGCATGCGATGAGGTTCGCGGCGGCGATCGCCATCGTTCCGCCGAGGCAGTAGCCAACCAGGGCGACGGGTTCTCCGATGATGCGCAGCAGCGGGATCAGCAGCCCCTCGATGTGCCCGGCGACGCTCAGTCGCGACCGAGCGTCAGCATTACCCCAATCGAGCAGGAGCGGCCGACGGCCCATCCGCACGAGTGCGCCCGCGAGCGAAGTCTGTGAATCGAGGTCGAGGATGCGCGGCGGATTGATCAGCGAGGGGACGAGCACCGCGGGTGGGCCGCCGCCGCCATGGTCGCGCAAGCACGCGCCTTCGATACGCGCGACTTCCGGCATGGGCGCCGGTCGCGGACGCCGATCGGCAGCCTCATATGCGCGCAGACCCGCGAGTGCGTCGCGCCCCACCTCGGCATCGCGGACCGACTCCTGCCGTACCAATTCGAGAAACAGCGGAAGGGGGCGGGGCGCATGCTCATGTTGCACCGCACTATGCTCCGGGAGTAGATCGTCGCTGGATTTATCGGAGCGGTTCATGGCGAAATCTTCGGGCAAGGTGACGATCAAGAAGTACGCTAACCGGCGGCTTTATGACACTGAAAGCTCCGCCTACATCACTCTCGACCGACTGGCGCAAATGGTGCGCGAAGGTCGGGAGTTTGAAGTCGTCGACGCCAAGACCGGCGATGACATCACGCGCCAGGTGCTCACTCAGATCATCGTGGATGAAGAAGCACGCGGCGCAACTATGCTGCCCTTGAACTTCCTCAAGCAGCTCATTGGGCTCTATGGCAATTCGATGCAATCTTTCGTTCCCGAATATCTCGAAGCCGCGATGGACGCGTTCCAGCGCAACCAGAGCGCGGTCAAGGACGCGTTCGGTGCCAACATGTTCGCCGACCTCGCCAAGCGCAACATGGCTATGTTCGAGGACGCGAGCCGGGCTTTCAGCGGAAAGGGCAAGGCGCCGACTCAGGCGAAGCCGAGCGCCAGCGAAGTTGATCAGCTCAAGGCCGAGCTGGAAGCGCTCAAGGCCAAAGTCGACAAGCTGAGCCGCTAAGCGACATGCGATTTTCGATTGCCACAGCGTTCGCGCTGATC
The DNA here is from genome assembly GCA_039933195.1 of Sphingomicrobium sp. Lineage (GTDB taxonomy): Bacteria > Pseudomonadota > Alphaproteobacteria > Sphingomonadales > Sphingomonadaceae > Sphingomicrobium. The sequence continues at coordinate 1,723 of JBDTON010000218.1, forward strand.
GCCGCCTCTTCGCTCCACGCCCAGACGGCCGCGCCGGTGCTCGATCTCAGCACCGCGGCACCAATCGCCGGAAGCTGGTTCTATTCGCAAACTCCGGGCGCCAGCGAAGCGTCCTTCCTGAACGCGTCCGCGCTGCCGCAGCTAACGATCCGCTGCACGCGCGCAACGCGGCGAGTCACGATTTCCAAGCCGGCAAACAGAGCGGTGCCGTTTCTAACCGTCTGGACCAGCGCGCAGACGCGCGCAGTGCCGGCGAGCTTCAGTCCGGCGACGCAGCGCCTCAGCGCCGAACTCGCGGCAAGTGATGCTCTGCTCGACGCGATTGCGTTCAGCCGCGGGCGATTTGGAGTCAGCGTCTCCGGAGCCGCCGCGCTTGTCGTTCCGGCTTGGGCCGAATCTCAGCGTGTGATCGAGGATTGCCGCGTCTGAAGCTGCTCGAGCCCGCGAAGCGCAAGAAGATTGCCGAATGTTCACCGCATTTCAAGTCTTGCGTTTCACCTCGCAAAGACTCACATTCGTCTCGGCTTCAACGCAGCGAAAGGAGGTGATCCGATGTCTCATGGTTCAGCAGGGAGGTC
>JBDTON010000219.1:0-5509 GCA_039933195.1 Sphingomicrobium sp.
CGCAGTTCGGCGTGTTCAGGATGTGAATGTGACGGAGGCCGCTGCATCAAATCCTCCCCGGAACGGGGAGGGGGACCATGCGCAGCATGGTGGAGGGGGCCCACGCATCCTCCAGGCCCGGATCAAGCACGTAAAGCGCTCACGGTCGTTGCGGAAGAAGATGAGCTTGCCCGAGGTGCTGTTGTGGCAACAGTCACCCGGTCGGAATTGACGTGATCACCTCCCTCCTCCTCGCCCTCGTAGCTGCTGCGCCCGAAACCAAACTCCCGCCCGCGCAGGCCCTCCCGCCGCCTGCGGCCGAAGAGCAGGCGGTGCTCGCGCCGATCAACCAGCTCTTCGCGGCACTTGAGGCCGGCGACTCGGCGGGCGTTCTGCGCATCGTCTATCCCGAGGGCCGGGTCACCGCCGTTGGCACGCTCCGCACGGGAAATGGGCTGCGTCAGGAAAGCTGGACCCAATTCGCGGCCCGCCTGAAGCCGGGCGAGGGATTCCGGGAAAGCATCACGGACCCGGCGATCGAAGTCGATGGTGACATCGCGATGGTGTGGGCGCCGTTCGTCGTTCGCGTTGGTGGAAAAGTCAGCAATTGCGGCGTCGATCACTTTGACCTGGTTCGTGAAAATGGCGCGTGGAGGGTGATGAACATCACCTTCTCATCGCGCACCACCGGATGTCCTGCCGAGTGATCAAATCGCTGTTGATCGCCAACCGCGGCGAGATCGCGTGCCGGGTGATGCGCACGGCGCGGCGGCTCGGGATCCGCACGGTCGCGGTGGGCCGGTGACCGGCACGCGACTTTATGATCCTCCCCGGAACGGGGAGGGGGACCGCCCCTGCGGAAGCGGGGGTGGTGGAGGGGGCCCACGCATCCTCCAGACACCGATCAAGCAGGTAAAGCGCGCACGTTCGTTGCGGAAGAAGATGAGCTTGCCCGAGGTGCTGCTATGGCAGCAGCTCCGTAAGCGACCGGAAGGACTGAAGTTCAGGAAGCAGTTTCCCGTCGGCGAAATGACGGTCGATTTCGCCTGTTTGGAACGTCGACTGGTCATTGAGGTAGACGGCGAGGGACACTCGTTCGGTGATCAGCCGCTGCGTGATGCGGCTCGGGACGCAGTGCTCAGGCGTGAGGGATTTCGCATCATCCGTGTTGCGGCGCGGGATGTGCTTAAGAATATGGACGGGGTCGTCTGTTTTATCGTCGCCTCTTGTGGAGACGCGGGCCCCCTCCACCACGTCGCTGCGCGTCGTGGTCCCCCTCCCCGTTCCGGGGAGGATTTGTTGTGATCAAATCGCTGTTGATCGCCAATCGCGGCGAGATCGCGTGCCGGGTGATGCGCACGGCGCGGCGGCTCGGGATCCGCACGATCGCAGTTTATTCCGACGCCGACGCCAAGGCGCTGCATGTGCGGCAGGCCGACGAGGCGGTGCACATCGGCCCGTCGCCGGCGCGGGAGTCGTACCTGCGCGGCGACAGGATTATCGAGGCGGCGAAAGCGACGGGCGCCGAGGCGATTCACCCGGGCTATGGCTTCCTCAGCGAGAATGCCGACTTCGCGCAGGCGGTAATCGACGCTGGCCTGATCTGGGTCGGGCCGAAGCCCGACAGCATCCGCGCCATGGGGCTCAAGGACGCGGCGAAGAAGCTGATGATGGAGGCGGGAGTGCCCGTCACTCCCGGCTATCTCGGCGAGGACCAGGACCCGAAGCGCCTGAAAAAGGAAGCGGGAGCGATCGGCTATCCGGTGCTGATCAAGGCCGTCGCGGGCGGTGGCGGCAAGGGCATGCGCCGCGTCGAAGCGGCGGCCGAGTTTGACGACGCGCTCGACAGCGCCAAACGCGAGGCGGCATCCAGCTTCGGCGACGATCGCGTATTGATCGAGAAATACATCCTGTCGCCACGCCATATCGAGGTGCAGGTGTTCGGCGACAGCCACGGCAACGTCGTCCATCTCTTCGAGCGCGACTGCTCGCTCCAGCGCCGCCACCAGAAAGTGATCGAGGAAGCGCCCGCGCCCGGCATGGACGCGGAGACGCGCGAGGCGGTGTGCGGGGCCGCCGTCCGGGCAGCCAAGGCGGTGAACTACGAGAACGCCGGCACGATCGAGTTCATCGCCGACGCGTCGGAGGGCCTCAAGCCCGACCGCATCTGGTTCATGGAAATGAACACGCGGCTCCAGGTCGAGCATCCGGTGACCGAGGAGATCACCGGCCAGGACCTCGTCGAATGGCAGCTGCGGGTCGCTTCAGGTGAGAAGCTGCCCAAGACGCAGGACGAATTGTCGATCACCGGCCACGCGATCGAGGCTCGCCTTTATGCGGAGGATCCGGCCAAAGGCTTCCTACCGAGCGTTGGAAGGCTCGAACATTTCGTCTTGGGCGATCCTGGGCCAGAGAATGCTGCGCTCTACCGCGAACCTCGCATAGAAACTGGGGTCGAGGAGGGTGATGCGATCTCGCCCCATTACGATCCGATGATCGCCAAGCTGGTGGCTTGGGGCGAAGTTCGCGAACAGGCGATCGACGATTTGGCTCATTACCTTCAGCAAACAGAGGTTTGGCCGGTTCGGACCAATGCGGCGTTCCTATTCAACGCGGTCACCCAATCGGAGTTCGAGGCCGGCGAGATCGACACGGGCTTCATTGCGAAGCACTTGGACGAGTTGGTGCCGAGCTCCGAACCCGATGCCACGATTCGCCGCTCGGCGGTGGTCGTCGCTGTCCTCGCCGGCCAAGAAGACACGTCGCTCCCTGGGCTCGCCGGCTTGCGGCTCAATGCGCCATCTCGGCTGGCGGCCGCCTTGGACGGTCAAGTCTTCGAGATCGGTGACGAGGATGAAATCGCCGACCTATCCGGCTTCGCGGATGAGCAACGCGTCGTCGTTTTCGCTGAAGGCCAGGCGTACGAGTTCGCCCTGGCCGCGCGTGGAACGGGCACCACCCACGGCGTTCACGACGGCGAGATCGAGGCGCCCATGCCGGGGCGCGTGACGGCGGTGGAGGTTTGTCAGGGTGACAAGGTTGCCACCGGGCAACGCTTGCTCACCCTTGAGGCGATGAAAATGGAGCATGCGCTGACCGCGCCGTTCGACGGCACGGTCGCGGAGCTCGCTGCCAAGCCGGGGATGCAGGTCGCCGAAGGCCAGCTGCTCGTTCGAATCGAGCCTGAACCAACAGCCGAGTGAAGGGTTTTCACCGCATGCGCAGGCTCATCGCACTCGCTCTCGCAACCGCGCTCGCCGCGTGCGCGACCGACGAACCGCGCGGCGGCCCGCCGATGCCCCTCGTCAACGCCACCGGCGAGACGATCGGCAGCGTTCGCGCCTGGCAGACGGCGGGCGGAGTGACCTTCCGCATCGACGCCTCCGGCCTGCCGCACGGGATTCACGGGATCCACGTCCACAGCGTCGGCCGCTGCGATCCGCCGGACTTCGCCAGCTCCGGCGCGCACTGGAACCCGGCGGCGCGCAAGCACGGCTTCAATAGCCCCGCGGGCCCGCACGCCGGCGACCTGCCCAATATCGAGGTGGCGGCCAATGGAGTGGTTGGCCAGACGGTGACGCTGCCGAACGCGAACCTTCTCGCCCCAGCCGGCACGCGCGGAGCGCTGCTCGACGCGGACGGTGCCGCGCTCGTCATCCATGCTGGTGCCGACGATTATGTGACCGAACCCAGCGGCAACAGCGGCGCGCGCATCGCCTGCGCGGTCATCCAGCCGGTCGCGGAGATCCGCTAGTCAGGCTGGGCCCGCTCCTCGTAGCGGCGGGCAAGCTGCAGATGCGCTTGGCGCGCCTTGATGTTCGCCGCTTTCATTGCGGCTGAACGCTCCTCGCTCGCCCGACGGATCAGATAGGTTCGATCGTTTTCCATACGCACCACCCCCGATGTGGCGAGTCGCATCATACATCATCCGGAGGTGAAATGATTGACATGGATCAGTCCGTCCGCGCCGCAGTCCATTCGGACGCAGGATTTCGAAGAAGGGCGCTCGGCGGCATGCTTAGGCATCTCTTTACCCTCATCGGTTAAACCGTTGTGCGGGAGATCATTCCAATGCGCATTTGCCTGGGTGCCCTGTGACCGCGGCGCGCTTTGAAGCGGTGAAGAGACTGACGGCCGGAGTCCCGGTCGAGCGGCGCGAGCGCCGTCCCGTCAGCATGCGGGGCTTTGCCGTACGCGAGGGCGGCGAGACGATCGAGATCCTGCTGCTTGATCTATCGTACGAAGGTTGCGGGATCGAGACTCCCGCGCAGCTCAAGCGCGGCGACGCGCTGAAGATCTCGGTGCTCGGTCGCGGCGCGATCGACACCCACGTGCGCTGGTGCAAGGGCGGCAAGGCTGGACTCAACTTCGACACCGAGGCCGAGCCCGCTAAACAGCAGGTGGAGCGCGGGAATCTGCGGGCCGAGACCACCGCGGAAGTCACCATGCGCCGCCTCGGCCATGCTAATTTCAAGGTCCGCGTGTTCGATCTCTCCGCCAAGGGCTGCAAGGTCGAGCTGATCGAACGCCCCAACGAGCGCGAGCATGTGCTGGTCAAGTTCGAGGCGCTGGAGGTGCTCGAGGCGGAGGTCTGCTGGATCGCCGGCAAGACGGCAGGTCTCCGCTTCGAACGTCCGATCCACCCGGCGGTGTTCGACTTGCTGGTCGAGCGGCTGCGGTAGAAAAACCCGGCGCGGAGCGATCCGGCCGGGGTTCTTGTGCAGCGCGGCGCTGACTGCGCACTGCGATCAGGCGCTGTCAGGCCTCTCTTTCCGCTCCATTTCGAGGCGGTCGGCGTCGACCTCGATATCGTCGGCCATCGCGCGCAGCATCTCGATCATGCGCGGGTCGTGCGCCATGTCCTTCATCCGGCGCAGTTGGCGCGCGCGGGCGCGCATCCGGTCGATGGGCGGGTCCACGCGACAACAATTCTCGTGCGTTAATAGCGTTCCTTGCGTTTGACGTGCGTCCCGGAATCAAACGGGGCCGCAGCCACCGCTAAAAAAGACGGGCGCCCGGCTTTGCGGCCGAGCGCCCTCTTTCGGTTAGCCGTCACGCGACAAAATCGCGTGAGGTGCCGCTCGATGATTCGCGCTTAGTACCCCTGACTGTAAGCGGTCGGGCGGACGCGGACGTTGGTGACTGCGCCGCGATAGTCGACGTTGCAGCGGAAGCTGAGGTTGGCCGCGCCATAGCCGCGGTTGCCCTGATTGTAGCCGTTATAGCCGTTATAGCCGTTATAGCCGTTATAGCCGTTGCCGGAGCTCATCGTTCCGGAAACCCGCAACCCGTTCGAGCGGCGTTCGACGCTGGTGATCGCGGTCACGCGGAAACGGTTGTACTGCGCATAGGCCTGGTTCTGGCCGTACCGCGGGTCGTAGCCCCGGTTATAGCCGTTGGCGGGATATTGGGCCGCGCCCTGCCGCATCGCCGCGCTCGCGCACTGGCTGACCGCGTTACGGTCGTTGACGTTGTAGCGGTTGCCGAGCAGCGAATCGATGATCTGCCCGATCGGGTTCTGGTTGTAGCC
>JBDTON010000220.1:0-18586 GCA_039933195.1 Sphingomicrobium sp.
GCGGCGGCTGAAGAAAGGCGACCCCGCCGGAATTCTCCGCGACATCCGCAACCTGAAAACCGCCTTTGGTCCGCGCGAAGCCACGCGTCTCCTTGTCGAGGCCGCCAAGTTCCGTCGGCGCGTCTAGGCCGCGTTTGCCTCTGTCACCCGCTTCGTATGCCTCCGCTGGCGCTTGGGCCGCTCGGGTAGCGGTTCGAAACTGCGGGTCAGGGCGCTCGTCACGCCGGCCGCGGCGGTGACCAGGTAGAAACCCGCAGCCAGCGCCATCGCCGCCGGGCGCTGCCACACGGGCAGGTCGACCTTGCCGCCCTTCAAGACGATCCGCTTCCACGCGCGGCCGAGCTTTTTGCCGGCGAATCCCGCCGTCATCGCCGCCCGGCCGATGCGGCTGTGCGTATATTCCTGGAAGACGAGATAATCGCGGTCCTTGCCGCCGGTCCATGCGCGCCACACGAGGAACTTCACGCCCGGATGCGGCGCGTGGATGGTCATCGCGTCGGCGGTGCGCACATATTTGTGGCCCTGCGCATCGAGGTCGCGCAGCCAGAAGCCGCAGCTCTTCTTGAACACCCCCGGTCCCAGATCGGGGAACGGGTGCTGGTTGAAGAACTCGGTCCTGACCGCGCAATTGTTGACGTGCACCTTGTGGCGCTTGACCGTGGCCGAGCGCTCGTCCGGCAGGTCGAAGATCCAGCTCAGCGCCATCGTCCGCGACAGCAAATCATTGTGGCCGAGCACGGTGAAACCACCCGCGACCATAATCTCAGGATCCTGGAACGGCTCGAGGATATTCTCCAGCCATCCGGGCTGCGGCCCTGCGTCGCTGTCGACCATGACCGTGATCTCGGTCTTCGAGCGCGACACGCCGTAATTCTTGAGCTTGTAATAGGTCAGCCCCGGCGCCGGCTCGATCTCGAGGTCGGCGAGCTCCGGCAGCCGCGGCGCCGCGCGCGCGATTGTCGTGCGGATGATCTCGGGATCGACGGTCTTGTCGTCGTAGAGGTAGGTGACGCGCGGTTTGGCCGCGATCTTGCCCTGGACGCTCTCGAGCTCGCGCTCAAGCGCCGCCATCGCCTTGTCGACCCATTCGTCATAGACGTCGATCGCATTTTCCCACTCGATAATGATTGTCACCGGGGGAAGCTTGTCGGCTCTCGCCATCGTCACACCTTCTGCTTGCGCTTAGCGCGCGGGCGGCTCCCCGCTTTGGCCCGCGCCGAATAACCGAACACCGGGTTGAGATGCTCGGAAATGTAAGCGTCGATGCGCTTCGTCTCAACCTCACCCAGCCGAGCGCGATAGCCGCCGCTGCCCCCCTTGCGCACCTTGCCCGAGCGCTCGTCGCCTTCCTTGGCGGGCTGCAAACGCGAGGAGGTGAAGTAGCCTTCCCGTTCGCGCTGCTTCAGTCTGTCGAAGCTGGCGAATTCAACCGCGCCGGCGATGTTCCGGGCATGCACCGTCAGGCCCACGGCCTTTGCCAATGCGCCGAGCGTCTTCTCCGGCTCAATCAGGAAATCCTCGTAGCGGACGATGGTCGCGGCGGTCTTCGCCCATTCATTCAGATATTTGACGATGGAGGGGATGCCGCCCTTTTTGGTCCACACAAATTCGTTCAGGGGCAGCTCGGCAAGCTTCTTCCGAGCCCTGTCGCGGCTGCGGTGCTTCAAATGGTGGTAGCGCGACACCGCGACGTCCGCCGGGTGCCGCGCCAGCAAAGCGACCTTACAATGCGCATAATCGGCTGCGTTCACGCGGATCTCGTCCGGCTCACGCATCGCATCGCCCGCGTGCACGAACAGCAGGCGCGGAACGCCGTGCGGCGCGTGCGCGAGGCTGGCAAAATCGAGCAGTCCCCGCTCGTCGATCCCAAACTTCACCTGGTAGAGCCGCGCCAGCATCGCGCGGACGAACGTGCGGCCCGACTTTGGGAACGAAATCACCACCGCATCAGCCTGCGCGAGCCACGCAGCGTCGCGCAAATCGCGCTTCCACCTCAGCGCCTGAGACCCCGGCACCAGCCGCAGCGCCTGCGCCGCGGCGGCGAGGGCGAGCGTCTTCAACGAATTGCGGCGGGTCATCAATATTGGCCGTAGCGGGCCTTCACGCTCTCGATCAACTTCGCGCTGTCGAAACTCACACCGTCCTTGAACATGATCTCCACCGTCTCGACGCCGGACCGGGCGTCCGCAATGGCTGAAAGGTCCCTAAGAGACTTCATAATCCAGGTTAGCCTGCACCCCTCCCGGTAATCTCTTGGCAAGCACTGCGGCATACCGTTGGGCTCGGAGGGCTTCTTTGCCCTCTTAAGGGAGCGGAAGTTATGCCAGAGGTCCTCGTCTACGAGCGAGCAACACCGTCGTTCGCGGCGACTCTCGCCAATCGCGGGCACCACATCGTCTATCGCGCCAATTCCGACAATCATTGCCCCGGCTGCGGCCGTTCGCACTGGTATATCGGCCGGGTCAGCGCCGAATGCGGGTTTTGCGGCACCGCCGTGCCGCTCGCCGAAGCACGCAGCGAATTTCTCGGAACGCCCGGCGGCACGGCACAACCGACGTCGTCACCCGACCAGCGACAATTCCCGAGAATGACCGCGAAGGGACGGAACCTCCAGCTCCTGATCGACGGCTCGCCGACCAATTTCGCGCTGCAAAACATCTCCGAAGGCGGAGCGATGGGCGATGCCGGGGTCGATCTGTCACCCGGCGCCGGCGTCTATGTCCGCTTCGAGGGCGGAATCCTGGTTCCGGCGATGGTCAAATGGGCCGAGGACGGTCTCGTCGGCCTGGCCTTCGTCAGTCCCGTGATGCTCGACCGCTCGGGCCAGGGCAATTGAGCGCCGGCTAAGCTGCCGGCGTCCCGGATTTGACGCCCTGCCTCAGCATCGCACGGAGCTCGGGCCCGTCCTCATGCCCGTGGACCTTCACGGCGTGCTGAGCGGCGGCCTCGACGACTTCGTCTTCGCTGTCGGCGGAAATCGCCACGCTGCACCCGGACTCGCTGGGATAATCCCGACAATCGATAAATTTCCGGTCCATGATAGCCTCCTCGCTTCTCCTGAGGCGTAATACGCGCTTTGAGCTTGGTCCTCCAGCAGCATTCACAATTTAGGTCTTTCCTACAGCCAACGTTTGTGATCCATATAGGTTCATGTTGCCAAATCAAAAAACATCTGGGTGGCTAGATTTGCGCGCGTGCGTTTCGTGCGTCCGATAACCCCGCTCAAGCAGCGAACCTCGGCAGCCTCGATGCGGTTGGAGCACCCCGTGCGTCCTTGTCAGTGCGAACATTGGGAACATTCGCCGTCCCGTCATTCCTGGTTTGAGGGGGAACTCGCGTCTGAGTCGCGGGCAAATGGCGAATCCGACCAACTGCTGACGGAAGCCATCGGCGACCCCTTGCTTCGAGCCGAGAAATTCGGCGGTCCCTATGCCAAGTTGGAAATCTAGGGCGCGGACCAGTTCTCGATGATCTCGACGAACCTTGTCAGCCACGCGTTGGTTTGGTGCCCGTCGACGACTCGGTGATCGATGGTCAGAGTCACATAAGCCATCGGCCGCGCCACTATGGCATCCTGTCCGTCGATCACTCGCACCACGACCCGCTTCTCGAGCTTGCCGACTCCGAGGATCGCCGCCTGCCCCTGGTGAAGGATGATCGGCGCCGCGAGCAGCGATCCGGAAACTCCGTGGTTGGAGACGGTGAAGCTTCCGCCCGAGACATCTCCGGGCGTCAGCTTGCCCTCGCGAGCGCGGCGGGTGAGCTCGTCGAGCTTCGCGCCGATCTGCTCGAGGCTAAGTGACCCAGCGTCCTTGACGACCGGAACGACGAGACCCTTCTCGCCGAGCGCGGTTCCAACGCCGATATCGATCGTGGGCGAGATTGCGATCCGGTCCTTTTCCCAGCGGCCGTTGATCGCAGGAGCAGCGGCCATGGCCTCAGCCGCTGCTTTGACGATGTAAGCGGTGTAGCTGAGCTTCACGGCCTTGGCCGCTTGTGCGCCCTTGTGCGCAGCGACCGCGGAAAAATCGGCCTCGAACACCGCGGTAACGTGCGGCGCCTCGCCCACTGCGCGCACCATGTTCTCTGCGATCTTCAGCCGCATGCGATCGTGCTGAATATCCTGCGGAGCGAGCTGCCGAGGCTGCGCGGTCGCGGGTTCGCCAACGCTGACCAGCGTCGCCTCCCCAACGCAGCGATCGACATCCTCGCGGGTCACCCGACCGTTGCGACCGGTGCCAGCGATGCGTGTGGGATCGATCCCATGCTGCAGACAGGCGCGGCGGACGGAGGGACTGAGTCTCGTCTCACTACCGTTCCCCGGCGAAGGCCGGGCTCCAGGAGTGGCATCAGCCGCTTCCGCCGACATATTCGGTGCAGGCTTCGCCTCCTGGCCCCCGGCTTGCGCCGGGGAACCATCAGTCTCAATCCGAGCGAGTAGTGCCCCCGGCACGGCCTCCGCATCCGTATCGAGTACGATCTCCACCAGCACCCCTGCTGCAGGCGCCGGTACTTCCTGCGTCACTTTGTCGGTCTCGAGCTCGACCAGCGGATCGTTCTCGGCCACCGCTTCCCCGACTTGCTTGAGCCAGGCGCGCACGACGGCCTTGGTGCCTTCCTGCTCGTCGGGGACACGGACCTCGATCACGCTCAGAATCCCACCAGCCGTTCGATCTCGGCGCGGATGCTTGTCACCGAGGGAAGCGCCCATTCCATCAGCTTGGGATGATGCGGGCTCGGGATGTCGGGCATCGTTACGCGGGCGATCGGCGCGTCGAGGTCGAGGAACGCTTCGTCGGCGACCACTGCCGCGATCTCCGCGCCGAACCCGCCAGTGCGCAGGTCCTCATGGACGATGAGGCAACGGTGCGTGCGGCGAACGGAGTCGAGCACCGTTTCACGATCCCAGGGCATCAGCGTCCGCAGGTCGATCACGTCAGCGCTGAACCCCTCCGCGGCTGCCTCGCAACGGGGCACCATTGCACCCCAGGTGACGATCGTGATCCGCTCACCCTCGCGCGTCATCTTTGCCCGGCCAAACGGAAGCACATACGCCTCGCCCGGCCACGGCCGCCGCGCCCACGCATCGTCGAGCATCGCCCGATGTTCGAAAAAGATCACCGGATCATTGCCGCGCAGGCTCCCGCGCAGCAGCCCGACTGCGTCCTCGGCGTTCGACGGCACGGCAACTTTCCAGCCGGGATTGTGCACGAACTCGACCTCGTTGGTCATGCTGTGCCAAGGGTCGCCGCACTTGAAGAAGCCGCCGGGCACCCGCAGCACCATCGGCGCGGCAAAGCGGTTGTGGGTGCGCCACCGCATCGTCCCGCAATCGTGGATTTGCTCGGTCGCCGGCTCCGCATATTTACGGAACTGGATTTCAGGCACGGGCATCAGCCCCGCGAGCGCCATGCCGACAGCGCGGCCCACGATCCCCTCTTCGTTGAGGCTCGTGTCAAAGACGCGCTCGCGACCGAACTTCTCCTGGAGGCCCAACGTGACCGCGTGGACGCCGCCTTTCGGACCAACATCCTCGCCGAAAACCAGCACACGCGGGTTGGTTTCGAGCTCCTGCTCGAGCACGCGGCGGATCGCGGTGACCATGTTGATCCGCTGACCGCTGCCGCCAGGCTCTTCCGTCTTGGGTGGCGGCGCATATCCGCTGTTCCACAAACCGCCGACCTGCTGCAGCTCCCCTTCGAAGAAGACGTGCTTGGTCACGTTGTCGGGCGAAGATACTCCGCGCGCCTCGGCTTCAGCGCGTGCCGCTTCGACCTGCCACGCCGCCTCGCGCTCGAGGTCCGACCATTGGTCATCGCCGATCTTGAGCTTCGCGCAATGACTCTTCAGCTTGGGCAATGGGTCGCGCGCCCATTCGGCATCGATCTCTTGCTTCGATTTGTAGGTCTGAGTGTCCTGAAAGCTGTGCCCCTCGAGCCGCGGCACTGTCAGCCGCAGCAGCGCCGGTGTACGTTTGCCGCGAACGTGCGCGACCGCGTCATGGATCAGCTTCGATGCCTCGATCGGGTCCGTGCCGTCGCCGTCGAAGATCGTCAGACCGCGGAAGCTGGCGAGGTTCGCCGCAATGTCCTTCCCAGGTGTTTGATATTCCGAGGGAACCGAGATCCCGTAACCGTTGTCTTCGATGTAAATCAACAGTGGCAAAGATTGCGTAGTGGCAATAGTTAACGCAGACCAAAATCCCCCGGTCGCGCAGCTCGCGTCGCCGCCGAGCACCAACGCGATTGCATCGGTGGGTCCTTCGCCCAGCACCTTCTCCTTGTAGGCGGTCGCCTGCGCCCACCCCGCAGACGGAGTATATTGCGCGCCCACTCCGCCGCACATCGGCAGCGCGTGCGCACCGCCGGGATTGGGATAATTGAAGACGACGCCGATATCGCGCCCGTCCGAATAGCCCCCGGCCAACCCCATTCCCGAGCCGAGGGCGTCGGCGAGCGGCACTCCGAGCGCCAGCAACAGCGGCCGTGAGCGGTAATAGCCGAACACCCCGTCGCCATGCTTGAGCTGAAGCCCAAGCAGAATCTGCGCCAAGTCGTGCCCGCGGGCCGAGAATTGATAGAGGACCTTCTTGGCTGGAACGAGCTCCTGCTCTTCGATCCGGTCCATCTCGCGGCTGGTCAAAACCAGCCTCGCGACCTCGCGCCAGTCCACCTCGGCGCAGACTCGGCCCGGGTCGCGGTCAGCCATGGTCAGGCGTCCAGCGCCTCGACCACGGCGGCGATAAATCGATCGATCTGCATATCGCCCATTCCGACCACGTTGAACCGCCCGCTCTCGGCCATGTAGATGGAATGGTCCTCGCGGAGCTTCAGCACCTGATCCCGAGACAGCGGAAGCATCGAGAACATGCCATACTGCCCGCCGATGAAGGCGAGCCGCCGATCGGCGGACGCGAACCGCTGGCGCACCGAGTTGATGCGGTCACGCATGGCGGTGAGCTCAGCGAGCCAGTCGGTGCGAAGCTGCGGATCCTCGAGCACGATGCGCACCGCCGCCGCGCCATGGTCGGGCGGCATCGACCACATTTCCCGCGCCCGCTGGAACACGTGCCCCATCGCCCGTGCACTCGCCTCCGCCGAGGCGGTCTTCAGAAACAGCGAGCCGACGCGATCGCGATAAACGGAGAAATTCTTGTCGCAGCTCTGCGCGACGATGACTTCGTCGCACGCGCCCAGAATCCCGCGCAGCCCTCGCGCATCCTCCTCGAGCCCCCGCCCGAACCCCTGGTAGGCGATATCGACGAGTGGAATGAGACCGCGATCGACGACCACGCGCGTGACCTCGCGCCACTGCTCGTCGGTGAGGTCCGCGCCGGTCGGGTTGTGGCAGCAGCCGTGGAGCAAGGCGACATCCCCCGGCTCGCCGCTCGACAGCGTTGCAATCATGTCTTCGAAGCGGACGGCCGCCTGCCCGCGCTCGTAATAGGGATATTCGACGCACTCGAGCCCGACCGCGCGGATGATGGGCGCATGGTTCGGCCAGCTTGGCGTACCCAGGAACACGCGCGCATTCGGATTGACCGTCGCGATCAACTCGAAGCCGAGGCGAAGCGCGCCGCAGCCGCCCGGCGTCTGAACGCCGGCGATCCGCTCATCGTCCGCATGTTCGCCGAGGAGGATCGGGCGGATTAGCTCGGCGAATCTTTTGTCGCCGGCGCTGCCCAGATAGCCTTTGCTGTCCTGCGTCGCCTGGAGGATCGCCTCGGCTTTCTTGATGACCTTGAGCACCGGGGTGCGGCCCTCTGAGTCGCGGAACACCCCGACCCCGACGTCGATCTTGTCCGCGCGCGGATCGGCGTTGACCATGCCGATAAGCGCGATCAGCGAGTCCTCGGCGACGGGTTTAAGATCGGCAAGCCCCGCCCCTCTTACGGAATTTTGGGCCTTCACATCGGTGCGCGTCAGCATGAGATGGCGATTAGCTAAGTTACGCGTCGTAATCCACCGCGACGCCGTCTCCCAGCGGCACCGACTGGCAGGTCAGCACGTAACCGGCTGCAACCTCCTCGTCGGTGAGCCCATAGCGCGCCGCCATCTCAACCTTGCCCCTGGTGACTTTCGCCCGGCAGGTCGCGCACACGCCCGCCTTGCAGGCAAACGGCGCGGGAAGCCCCGAAGCGCGCGCGCTGTCGAGGATGTTGCCGGCCGTGAACGGCACGCGGCGCGTGCGCCCGTCAAGGGTCACGGCGACGGTGACTCCTTCCGCCCGGGTCTGCAACTGCGCCATCTCGCGAGTCACCGCTTCGGGCGGACGATCGGCGGTAAACCGCTCGATATGGATGCGTTCCCTCGGGATGTTGCGGTCCAGCAGCACGCCTTCGGCCGCGTCCATCATCGGCCCCGGGCCGCAGATAAACCATCCGTCAACCGCCGCCGCGTCGGGCACCAGATGCGCGATCGCCTCGTCGCAGCGCGCTCCGTCGAGCATCCCGTTGAACAGCTCGATGTCCTGCTCTTCCTGGTCGAGGAAGTGATAGATTTCGAAGCGCCCGAGATACTTGTCCTTCAGTCCTGCGAGGGTCTCGAGAAAGATCACCGAGCTGCTATCGCGATTGCCGTAGAGCAAGGTGAAGCGGCTGTCGGGCTCAAATTTCAGCGTGGATTTGATCAGCGACACGACGGGCGTGATCCCCGAACCACCCGCAATCCCGACGAGGTGCCGTTTCCGCGACGGATCGAAGTCCGTCGTGAAGCTACCGTGCGGCGCCATGACGTCGATCGTATTGCCGGGCTTCAGCTTGTCGCCGACCCAGTTGGAAAAGAGCCCTCCGCCAATCCTTTTGACGGTCACCATCCAGTCGTTCTCGTCAGGTGCGGTACAGAGCGAATAATTGCGCCGTACCTCCTCGCCGTCGATCGTCGCGCGCAACGTCAAATGCTGTCCGGGCTTGAACGCGAACGCGTCGCGCAACTCTGGCGGAATCTCCAGGCGGATCGAATTGGCCTCGGCAGTTTCGGGCACGATCTCTGCCACGCGCAGCGCGTGAAAGTGGACGCTCATCCTACCAGGTCGCGTCGGGATAGGTGCGCGGCAGGAACTGCATCGCCGCGAGCAAATGCCCGAGATGCTCGCTGTGGTGCCCCCGACGGCCGCCGAGGATCGGGCGCTGATCGGAGGGTGCTTCTAGCTGAGCTTCGGCGAGAATTGCTGCGATTGCCGAGTGATATTCCTGCTCAAATTCGCGGGGGTCGGGCGCGACTCCACGGTCGATCGCCGCCTGCAGATTATCGTCAACTTCGAACAGCTCGGGCACGAACCGCCAACACCAGTCCAGCCCTTCGGCCATTCGCCGAGCGCTCTCCTCGGTGCCGTCGCCGAGGCGGATGGTCCATTCGCGCGCTAGCTCCCGGTGGTAGGCGACTTCCTTTACCGCCTTGTGCGCGAACTCAGTTAGAAAGCGGTCGCTGGAATGCGTCAGCCGCTGCAGCAGCAAATGCTGCCACGTCGTATAGAGCAGGTGCCGGGCGATCGTCTGCGCGAAATCACCGTTGGGCTGCTCGACGAGCAGGCAATTGCGGAAGTCGAGGACGTCGCGATGGAACGCGAGCCGGTCGCCGTCGCCAGCCTCGGTCAGAAGCAACGTCGCCTGCCCGATCATGTCCAGCGCAAGGTTGGCGAGGCTGATGTCCACCTCGAGCACGGGTCCGTGGCCGCACCATTCGCCGAGCCGTTGTCCAAGCACCAGCGCATCGTCGCCCAGGCGAAGCAGATAGTCGTGATGGGCCGGATCCTTCTCGCCCCCGGCGGGAGCGTCAAACGCGCCCGCGCCGGTCGCGCCCTTCGGCACGTCGATCGGCGGCAAAGACGCCATCAGATGTGCTTCACCTCGTCGGGGATGTCATAGAAGGTCGGGTGGCGGTAGATCTTGCTTTCCGCCGGCTCGAACAGCTCTCCGGCCTGGTCAGGGTCGGACGCGACGATCTCGGCCGATGGGACCACCCACAAGCTCACCCCTTCGAGACGCCGCGTGTACGTGTCGCGCGCGTGGGCCAGCGCGAGCTGCGGGTCAGGAGCATGAACGCTGCCAACGTGGCGATGCGCAAGCCCGCCCTTGCTGCGGACGAACACTTCCCAGAGCGGCCAGTCACTGCTCAAGCCGCCTTCCTCGTCCGCCGCTTGGCCTCGTGCGCCGCCGCGGCCTCGCGCACCCAGGCGCCATTGTCCCACGCATCCCGACGCGCCTTCATCCGCTCCTTCGCGACCGGGCCTTCGCCGCGGACGACCGCGTAAAATTCCTCCCAATCGACCTCGCCGAAGTCGTAGCCGTCTTTCTCCGCGTTCCATTTGAGGTCCGGGTCCGGAACCTCGAGATGGAGAAAGTCCGCCTGCGGCACCGTGATGTCGACGAACTTCTGCCGCAGCTCATCATTGGTCTCGCGTTTAATCCGCCAGCGCATCGACTGCGCCGTGTTCGGACTGTCCGCATCGGGCGGGCCGAACATCATCAGGCTCGGCCACCACCACCGGTTCAGCGCGTCCTGCGCCATCCGCTTCTGCTCCGGCGTGCCATTCGCCAGCGCGATCATGATCTCGTAGCCCTGGCGCTGGTGGAAGCTCTCCTCCTTGCAGATGCGCACCATCGCGCGGGCGTAAGGGCCATAGCTCGTCCGCTGCAGCGGGACTTGGTTCATAATCGCCGCGCCGTCGACCAGCCAGCCGATCGCGCCGATGTCCGCCCAGGTCAGCGTCGGGTAGTTGAAGATGGTGCTGTACTTGGCTCTGCCCGCGTGCAGCGCCTCGATCATCTGCTCGCGGCTCGTCCCCAGCGTCTCCGCCGCGCAGTAAAGGTAGAGGCCGTGCCCCGCCTCATCCTGCACCTTGGCGAGCAGGATCGCTTTGCGCCGAAGCGACGGCGCGCGCGTGATCCAGTTTCCCTCGGGAAGCATGCCGACGATTTCGCTATGCGCATGTTGGCTGATCTGCCGTGTCAGAGTCCGCCGATAGGCCTCCGGCATCCAGTCCTTGGGCTCGATGAAATCGTCCGCCGCGACCCGCGCCTCGAACGCCTCGAGCAGCTTGGGGTCCTCGAGATTCTCGATCTTGGCCGTCTTCTGAAGCTCGGTCGTGTACATGTGCGCGATGTAGCCCTTGGGGCCTTAACGTTCAAATCTCGACCACCGCTCCGCCGAGCGTGCGCGAATAGCCGGTGAACTCCGCTACGATGCGCCCGTCGCCAGCACGGACGGCGACACGGGTGACGCCGGCGCGGCCTTCACGAGCTGCTTCCAGCGCCTCAGCGAGCAGCGTCTCGCCTTCCCGCACCTTGTCGAGGAACACAATGGACGCCTGCGCCGCGACACTGGCATGGTTCGCGCCGTTACAGACATAGGCGAAGGCGCTGTCGGCGAGGGCGAAGATCATGCCGCCATGCGCGAAGCCGTGGCCGTTGAGCATATCGGCACGGACCACCATCGACACGCGCGCATAACCCTCGCGCGCTTCCTCGATCCTCAGGCACCAAGCGGGTCCGGTGCCCTCCTTGGCGAGCATTTCGTGAGCGACCCGGTTCGCGAGTTCGTTTGCGTCCACGCCCCCTCCTTGGCTAGGCCGAGGCATGGCTTACGAGACCATCGACTTCAAGGCGGACGGTCCGGTCGCCTGCATCACTCTGAACCGTCCCGAGCGGCTCAACAGCTTCACCGCGCAGATGCACGAGGAGGTGCGCGACGCACTCGGCAGCCTCGGCGAGTCACGGGTCCTCGTTCTCACCGGCGCCGGCCGTGGCTTTTGCGCCGGCCAAGACCTCAACGACCGCGCGGTTGCGCCGGGCCAAACGATCGACCTGGGCGAAACTGTGAAGCAATGCTGGAATCCCCTCATTCACATACTCACAACGCTTCCGCAGCCGGTGATCGCGCGGGTGAACGGAGTTGCTGCAGGCGCCGGGGCCAATATTGCGCTCGCCTGCGACATCGTGATCGCGGCCAAATCCGCGAAATTCATCCAGAGCTTCTCGGCGATTGGGCTAATACCTGACAGCGGCGGCACCTGGGTTCTTCCGCGCCTCGTCGGGCAGGCGCGCGCGCTCGGCTTGGCGCTCACCGGCGAACCGCTCCCGGCCGAAAAAGCCGAGGAATGGGGACTCATCTGGAAAGCAGCCGACGACTCCGCCCTTGACGCCGAAGTGGACGCGATCGCGCAAAAGCTGGCCTCGCTGCCTCCGCTTGGACTCGCCGCGATCAAGGAAATGATCCGCTCCAGCTGGCAATACAGCCTCGACGAGGAGCTCGAGCGGCAGGCCGGTGCGATGCGCCGCCTCGGCTCCACCGAAGATTATCGTGAAGGAGTCGCTGCCTTCCTCGACAAACGACAAGCTAAATTCACCGGCCGATGATCATATCCGCGCTGCACAAGTTCATTTTCGTCGCCATTCCGAAGACCGGCACGCACGCCGTCCGCCAGGCCCTGCGCGAGCACATGGGTCCACAGGATATCGAGCAAGTCGGCTTGTTCGTGCGAAAGCAATTCCCGATCCCCGAGCTCGCGCGGCTGCAGCACGGTCACCTCAGCCTTGAACAGGTGCGGCCCTATCTGCGGCCGGAGGCCTGGGCGTCGTGCTTCAAGTTCGCTTTTGTTCGCAACCCGTTCGATCGTTTCATCTCCTACTGCGCGTTCGTCACCCGCGAGGAAGGCGAGTTCGATCGCGATCCGCAGCAAGTGATGCGCGAAATCATTGCGGACCCGCCGCATGACCATGTGCTGTTCCAGCCGCAGCACATATTCGTGTCCGACGCAGCCGGCGCGTTGCTCAGCGACTATGTCGGCCGGGTCGAGAAGATGCAGAAGTCGTACGACGAGATCTGCGCACGCATCGGTATTCCAACGGCGACGCTCGAAAAGGTGAACCCCTCTAAGCGGAGCGAATATCGCGAATATTACAATCAGGAATTGATCGAGGGGGTGGCGAGGCTCTACGCTCGCGACCTCGAACTATTCGATTACGAGTTCTGACCGCCATGCACCCTAACCCGCGCAAGACCACGACGATCCGCCCTCTCGGCAGCGTCGATATCGCGCGCCTGCGCGAAGCGGTGCTCGCGCTTCCCCAAGACGTGTGGGATGCGGAAAATGCGAGCAAGCCCAACCGCTTCGGGGCGCTGGGCACGACCCAGCACGTCGTCTTCCGCTTCGTTTCGAATTTCCTCGACTGGCGCGAATCCTATGACCGGCCACTGTGGAACGAGTGGAAAGCATTGCTCGAGCCGGTGCTCGCGGCCGCGACGGCGGCTTATAACTACCAGCGCGGGGCGTTCTCGCGGATAATGCTCGCTCGAATGGCCCCGAGCGGCGTAATCTACCCGCATCGCGACGAGAATCCCGCCGCCAAATGGCCGCACAAGATCCATGTCCCGCTCCAAACCAACCCGGACGTGACCTTTTACGTCGACGGAGTCGGTTATCGCTTTGCCGAGGGCGAAGCGGTTGAAGTCAACAACATGGGAGTCCACGCGGTGGAGAACCGCGGTTCGACCGACCGGATTCACCTGATCTTCGAATATTACGACCTCGATCAGCCCGAGCCTGCATGGCTCGCACCGCTGCAGTCAGCGGACGGTTAAGGCCGCAACTCTCCCCGCTTCTGGGCCGTTACGTCCGCCGAACAAAAACAAGAAGGGAGGCGAGCCCATGCTCGGCACCATCCTAATCATCCTTCTGATTCTGCTGCTGATCGGGGCGCTTCCGCGGTGGGGCCACAGCACCAATTGGGGGTATGGCCCATCCGGAATCCTCGGCCTGATACTCATCGTCGTGGTCGTCCTGCTTCTGCTCGGCAGGCTGTAGGGCTCACGCTCCGGCGCTGACCGCGAATTTCCACGCGGCCTGAGCCAGCATCGGCACGCGCCTGGCCATCTCCTCGGCGTTCGCATGGCTCGCGGTTCCGTCGAGCACGCGTTTCTTGATGCCCTGGACGATGCCGGCGAGGCGGAACAGGTTATAGGCGAAATACCAGTCGAGCTGCTGCTCGACGGGAACGCCAGATCGCTTCGAGTAACGCGTGGCCACTTGCGTCAGTGCGGGTATGCCGAGCGCTTCCAGGTCCAGGCCGCCCAGTCCCGCGCCGCCATCGGCGGGGAGCATCCACTGCACCGCCAGATAGGAGAAATCGGCGAGCGGATCGCCGAGCGTCGCCAGCTCCCAGTCGAGCACCGCCGTCAGCGTGCCGTCGCCGTCAAACAGGACGTTGTCGATGCGATAGTCGCCGTGGACCACCGACGTGCGAGACTGTTGGGGCAACGTCTCGGGCAGGAAGGAGATCAGCCGCTCCATTTCCGGAATATAGTCGGTCTGCGAATCGCGATACTGCCGAGTCCAGCGCATGACTTGGCGTTCGAAATAATTGCCGGGCTTGCCGAAATCGCCAAGCTCCGCGACTTCAGGGTCGATCGTGTGAAGATCGGCGAGCGAATCGACCAATTGCTCGTACATCCGGCGGCGGGTTCCCGGATCGAAGTCCGGGAGCGCCCCATTTGCATATGCTCGGCCCCGCGCCAGTTCCATCACGTAGAAGATGGCCCCAATGACTTTGGCATCGTCACAATAGGCGAGCGGTCGCGGCACCGGAAAATCAAGCGGATGAAGCGCGGACAGAAGCCGATATTCGCGATCGACGGCGTGCGCCGACGGCAGCAAGCGGCCAAAGGGCTTGCGGCGCAACACATAATCGTCGGACTGAGCGCGAATGCGATAGGTCGGATTCGACTGGCCCGACGGGAATTTGGTCAGCGCGAACGGGCCGCTGAATCCTTCGACATTGGCCTCGAGCCAGGCCCCAAGCGCCTCTTCGTCGAGCGCCTGCTCGCTCATCGATGCTTTTTGAACTCCAGCCTGGCGATCGCGCGGCGGTGGACCTCGTCGGGCCCATCGGCCAGGCGCAGCGTGCGGATCGACGCATAAGCGCGCGCCAGTCCGAAGTCGTCCGAAACGCCCGCGCCCCCGAACGCCTGGATCGCGTGGTCGAGCACCTTGAGCGCCATCTTCGGCGCCGCCACCTTGATCATCGCGATCTCACCTTGAGCAGCTTTGTTGCCGGCGCGATCCATCATGTCCGCCGCTTTGAGACAGAGCAGCCGATTCATTTCGATGTCGATCCGGGCGTCTGCGATCCGCTCTTCCCACACGCCCTGTTCGGCGAGGGTCTTGCCGAAAGCCGAACGCGACATCAGGCGCTTGACCATCGCATCCAGCGCTTCCTCGGCTGCGCCGATGGTGCGCATGCAATGGTGAATCCGGCCGGGCCCGAGCCGGCCCTGCGCGATTTCGAACCCCCTGCCTTCGCCCAGCAGGATGTTCGCCGGGGGCACGCGCACTTCGGACAGTTCGATCTCCATGTGACCATGCGGCGCATCGTCGTAGCCGAAGACGGGCAGGTGGCGCTTGATCGAGACTCCGTCAGCGTCGAGCGGCACGAGGATCATCGACTGCTGCTGGTGAATGTCCGCGCCCGGATCGGTCTTGCCCATCAGGATCGCGATCTTGCAGCGCGGGTCGCCCGCTCCGCTCGACCACCATTTGCGCCCGCTCACGACATATTCGTTGCCGCGCATGTCGATCCGGCACTGGATGTTGGTGGCGTCGGACGAGGCGACATCGGGCTCGGTCATCAGGAACGCCGAGCGGATTTCGCCGTCCATCAGCGGCCGCAGCCATTGCTCCTTCTGCTCCCGCGTTCCGTAGCGGTGCAGCACTTCCATGTTGCCGGTGTCGGGGGCGGAGCAATTGAACGCTTCCGAGGCCCAGCCGATGCGCCCCATCTCCTCGGCGCAGAAGGCATATTGGAGATTCGTCAGCCCCGGCCCTTCAAAGTCGAAGCTGTCGTCGACCGGCGCCGCGCCGTGCGACGGAGGCATGAACAAATTCCACAGCCCCTCGGCGCGCGCTTTGGCCTTGAGTTCTTCGATGACGCGAAGCACCTTCCAGCGATCGCCGTCGCGCTGTTCCCCTTCGTAATCGGAAGCGCGCGGACGAACATGCTCGCCCATGAAGTGGCGCACTTTGTCGCGCCACTCAGTCTCGCCAGGGCCGACGCTAAAATCCATCCCGGCCGACTATCAGCTAGTTACAGCCGTGGCTATGAGCTGTCTGGATGGGCAGGCTTTCGGGCAAAGTTGCGATCGTCACGGGGGCGGCATCGGGCATTGGCAAGGCTACTGTCGAGCTGTTCCGGAACGAAGGCGCGGCGGTGGTTGGCGCCGACGTTAGCGATGGCACGGATGTGCGCGCTAGCGCCGGCAGCGAAAAAGACGTGGAGCGGCTCATCGAAAAAGTCGTCCAGCAGTATGGCGGGCTCGACATCTTTTTCGCCAATGCCGGTATCTCAGGTGGCTGGGCGACAATCACCGAGCAGACCGCCGAAGACTGGGCCGAGATCCTCCGAGTCAATCTCATCGGCGTATTTCTGGCAATCAAATATGCTGCGCCGGTGCTCGCGAAACGCGGAGGCGGGTCGATCATTTGCACAGCGAGCGTCGCTGGCCTGCGTTCGGGCGCCGGCGGCGCAGCCTACTCCGCGTCCAAGGCGGGCGTGATTAACCTCGTGCAAACCGCCGCGCAGCAGCTTTCCGGCTCGGGTGTACGGGTGAACGCCATCTGTCCGGGCCTTATCGAGACCGGGATGACCAAGCCGATGTACGACACGGCGCGCGAGCGCGGCCAAGAGAGCCGCATCGGCGAGCTCAATCCGCTGAAACGCGGCGGAGATGCCAAAGAGATCGCGCAGGCGGCGCTGTTCCTCGCTTCGGACGAGTCGAGCTACGTCAATGGAACCGCGCTGGTGGTCGATGGCGGCCTGTCGAGCAGCCATCCGACGACCCGGCGCTTCGACCTTCGGATGCTCTAGGCCGCTACCAGCTCGGCGAACTTATCGAGGTCGATGTTGCCGCCGGAAACGATACAGACGACAGGTCCTTCCATTTCCTCCCCGCTTCGCGCCGCGGCAAGCGACAACGCGCCGGCACCTTCGGCAATGGTCCGAGACTTCTCGGCGATGACCCGCATCGCGTCGGCCGTCTGTTCGAGTGTCACGGTAATCGCGCCATCGGTCACAGGCCGCATCCGCTGCCACATTCGCTCGGTGACGCTTTTTCCTCCGGCTCCATCCACGAAGGAAGCTTGCCAGTCCGAATATTTGCGTGGGCCGCCCTCGCGCAGCGACAGAGCATAGGGCGCGGCGGTCTCCGGCTCCGCGCCGATCATTTTCACGCTCGGCTTGCGGGCCTTGACCGCGCTTCCGACGCCGGTGATCAGCCCCCCTCCACCGATCGCGCAAATTACGGTTCGGACCTCCGGGCAGTCCTCGACAATCTCCAGGCCCATCGTGCCATGACCGGCAATGAAATCGTGATTGTCGAACGGATGAATGAAGGTGCTGTCGAGGCCGGGGAATCGATGCGTTTCGGCGGCGACCCAGGCATCGTCATAGGAGACGGGCACGATGGTCGCGCCCAGCGCGCGCATGCGGTCGAGCTTGGTCTGCGGCGCCGTTTCGATCGCAACCACGGTGCAGGGGATGCCGAATGCCCGCGCCGCGTAAGCGACGCCCTGTCCCGCGTTGCCGGCGCTGATCGTCCACACCCCCCGGGCGCGCTGTTCGTCCGAGAGGCGCGCAACCGCGTTCGCGCCGCCGCGGATCTTGTAGGCGTTGGTCGGCTGCAGGTTTTCGAGCTTAAGCAGGATGTCGGGCGAGCCGCTGCCGAGGTCCAGCTTGACCAGAGGAGTCCGAAGCACCGTGCCGCTGATGCGCTCGCGCGCCTGCTCAATGTCGTCGAGGGAAATCGGCCGTACCGGATCGATCATCGTCACCCCTCCTGCTTGGCCTAAACTTCTTCTAAGGAGCCGCCATGAAGACTCTCAAGCTCTTAAATTACGAGCGCGACCGGTGGATCGCGGGCGACGGCAATCTTTCGGAGATTTCCAGCGCCATCGACGGCGCTCCGGTGGCGATGACTGGCTCGGGCGGACTCGATTTCGGGGCGATGCTGAAACATGCCCGCGAAGTCGGCGGGCCGGCGCTGCGCAAGCTGACCTTCCATGAGCGCGCGCGGATGATCAAAGCGTTGGGCCTCGCGATCATGGCGCGCAAGGAGGAGCTGTACGAGCTCAACTATCTGACCGGCGCGACGCGCAAGGATGGCTGGATCGACATCGAGGGCGGCGCGGGAACGCTCTTCTCCTTCTCGTCCAAGGGCCGCCGCGAGCTCCCGGACGCACATGTGCTGCTCGATGGCCAGCTCGAAGGGCTCTCCAAGAAGGGCACCTTCGTCGGCCAGCACATCTACACCTCGCTGCAAGGCGCGGCGGTGCACATCAACGCGTTCAATTTCCCCGTCTGGGGCATGCTCGAAAAGCTCGCCCCGACGATCCTCGCCGGGGTTCCGGCGATCGTGAAGCCTGCCTCGGCGACGGCCTATCTCACCGAAGCGGCGTTCAAGATCATGATCGAGGCGAACATCCTGCCGGCCGGTGCGATCCAGTTGATCGTCGGCGGCGTAGGCGACCTGTTCGACCATTTGACGGGTCAGGACATCGTCAGCTTCACCGGCTCCGCGCACACCGCGCTCAAGTTGCG
>JBDTON010000221.1:0-10458 GCA_039933195.1 Sphingomicrobium sp.
CCAGGGCTATACCATCGGCAAGACCGCCGAGCTGGTCGAGGACGATTTCATCCAGGCGGTCTTCCCGCACCCGACACTGAGCGAAATGATGCACGAAAGCGTGCTGGCGGCGTTCGGCCGAGTGCTCCACATTTGACCTGTCCTACAAAGGCCACTCTGTGCCATGCATTGTCGGCATGTTGCAGTCCTTCGCACGGCATCTGATCGGAACTCGATCACGTCCGCTCTTCGCGCGCACGCGCGCGTAGGGGAGCTGCGTTCGCTGCGTTTCAAAATGGGGTGGGGATCGATGAAGTGCTGGATTCTAGCTGCCGCGGGTCTGTTGGGCGCCACGTCCGCGCAGGCCGTGACCGTGGTTACCGCCGATCGCATGCTCGATGTCACCACCGGCCGCTATGTCGAGCGGCCCGCGATCCTCATCGGCGACGACGGGCGCATCCAGCGGATTAGCACCGCCGGCTCGCTGCAGGCGCCCGCGGGTGCAAAGCGCATCGATCTACCCGGCGAGACTCTTCTCCCGGGCCTCATCGACTTGCACGTCCACCTGACCAGCCTGGCGGAGATCGGCGGCTACCAGGGGCTGAAATATACCGATGGCTTCTGGCAGGTGGTGGGTGTCGCGAATGCGAGGAAGACGCTCGACGCTGGGTTCACTACGGTGCGTAATGTCGGCTCGAGCGATTTCGGCGACGTCGCCTTGAAGCAGGCAATCGACGGCGGCTGGATCGAAGGTCCGCGCATCGTCCCGGCGACCTACGCGATCGGGGCGACGGGCGGGCATTGCGACGACAGCGGCCTCCCCCCTTATTACGACAAGAAGGCGCCGTCGGTCGTCAGCGGTCCCCAGGATGCGCGCGAAAAGGTGCGCTGGATGCACAAATACGGCGCCGAAGTGATCAAGATCTGCGCGACGGGCGGGGTGTTTTCATTAGGTGACAGCGTCGGTGCGCAGCAGCTCAGCCTCGAAGAAATGAAGGCCATCGCCGACGAAGCGCACATGCTTGGCCTCAAGGTCGCCGCCCACGCGCATGGCGACGCCGGCATTCACGATGCCATCCTCGCCGGCATCGACACGATTGAGCACGCCAGCCTCGCCAGCGATGCGACGATTCAGCTCGCCAGGCAGCACGGCACCTGGTTCGACATGGATATCTACAACGACGACTACATCCTCGCGACCGGGACCTCGAACGGCACTGAGCAAGAAAGCCTCGACAAGGAGCGGATGATCGGCCGCAAGCAGCGCGAGACGTTTCAGCGGGCGGTGCGTGCGGGAGTGAAGATGATCTTCGGCACCGACGCCGGAGTCTATCCGCACGGGCAGAACGGCCGGCAGTTCGCCAAGATGGTGCAGTGGGGAATGACCCCGCTCCAGGCCATTCAGGCGGCGACCAGCAGCGCCTCCGAGGCCCTCGGCCGCAACGACGTCGGGATGATTGCGCCGGGCCGTTACGGCGACCTCGTCGCCGTGCGCGGCGATCCGTTGCGCGACGTCACCTTGCTCGAGCATGTCGATGCGGTGATCAAAGGCGGGGCGCTGGTAAAGGGACCCGGCGGAGCCCAATGAGCGCGACGACGACAACCACCCGCACACTGGTCATTGCGCTTGCCGCGAACCTTGGAATCGCCGTGTCCAAGTTCGTTGCGGCGGCGATCACCGGCTCATCGGCGATGCTCACCGAAGGCGTGCACAGCGTCGTGGACTGCACCAACCAATTACTCCTGATGTGGGGCCGGCATGCGTCAAAGCGGCCCGCCGACACGCTCCATCCGTTCGGCTACGGCCGCGAACTTTATTTTTGGAGCTTCGTCGTCGCCGTGCTGGTGTTTTCACTCGGCGCCGGAGTGTCGGTGTACGAGGGCGTTCTCCACATCATGAATCCGGAAGAGGCGGTGTCGCCGCTCGTTGCCTATGCGGTGCTCGTCATCGCCTTCGTTCTCGAAGGGTGGTCGACGGTCGAGGCGTATCGGGATTTCGCCAAGTCTAAAGGACAATTAAGCTTTTTCGAGGCGATTCGGCGCTCGAAGGACCCGCCCAATTTCATCGTGCTCCTCGAAAACGGAGCGGCGATGGCCGGCATCGTCGCCGCCGCCGCCGGGCTGGCGCTTTCGCAGCTGACTGGCGATCCGTTCTATGACGGCGCCGCGTCCGTGGTCATCGGCACGATCCTGGCCGTCACCGCGGCTCTGCTGGCCTATGAATCAAAGGCCCTGTTGATCGGCGAAGCCGCGGACCCGGAGCTCGTCCAGGCACTGCACGACATGGTCCAGTCGAAAAAAGGCGTGACTGCCGTCGGGCAAGTGCTGACGGTTCATAGTTCCCCCGACCAGATCACGGCCATGCTCTCGGTAGACTTCGACGACGACATTACGGCGCGCGACGTGGAAAATTTGGTTTGGGGCATCGAGGAAGAAGCGGCTGACCGCTTTCCGATGGTCAAACGGCTTTTTATCCGGCCCCGCAGCCCGGTCGACCTCGCCTAGACGGGCGTCGAAGCGGATTGTGTCACGGACGACGTAAAGCGGACCCGAGTTGCCCACGGCCAACGTGCGCCGCTTTGCCGGACAAGGACCAATGTCGCAGCCAAAGCGGCAGTGCTGAAGAATGCGCCAATCAGCGTCGGGAAGGGCGTGTAGAACCAGTAGATGTAAGTCAGCAGGGAAAGCAGCGACGCGAGCTGGATGGCGATCGCGGCGAAGGTCGCGGTCCGGTTGCGCAGGGACAGAGCGAGGG
Organism: Sphingomicrobium sp.; assembly: GCA_039933195.1. GTDB lineage: Bacteria > Pseudomonadota > Alphaproteobacteria > Sphingomonadales > Sphingomonadaceae > Sphingomicrobium. Next base: position 2,735 of record JBDTON010000221.1, read on the forward strand.
CGAGCGAGAGGACATCGGCGAGGAAGAAATAGCGCTCCAGCATCTTCGGCAGGAGGAAGGGCAAAGCGGTCGCCGACAGCACGGACAGGGTCAGCATCGCGCGGCTGTTGCGGACCGACGTCGAGGTCAAAGCCGCGATCGCCACCGCGGTGGCCAAGGCCGCGGCGTAACCAAAGACGAAGTAGCCGCGCGCCGCTTCCTTGGCGAACATCGTGCCCGCCATCCACGGGTTCGCGAGCTTACCCGGAAAATAGACCGCCGAAGCCTGGCCCGGATAGACCGTGAGCAATTTCGACAAGGGCCAGCCGAGCAGCCACGCCGGCATCAGCGATGCGACGAAGACGACCAGCGGAATGGTCCATTGCCACAAGGGCGCTCGCCGGCCGACCAGCCCGCCGACGATGAACGGCGCGATGAACGCCGCCTGCGCCTTGAAGGCGAAGGCGACGCCGCACCACACGAGCGATTGGACGGTGCGTCCGCGGATCATCGCGGCAACGGCAAGCACGCACGATCCGCCCCACAACGCATCGCACTGGCCGAGCAGCGCGGCATTAATGATCGCGGTCGGGAGGATGAGGACGAACAGCGCGTGCTTCGCCTCGCTTCCGCATGCCTTGAGCAAATCGGCGACCGCGATCGTCAGGAAGCCGGTGCCGGCGATCGACAGCGCCTTGATAAGGTACATCGGCGCGATCAGTCCGTGCGCCAGCGAAAGCGCAGCGAGCAGGTACAGATAGGCAGGCTCGTAGTTGCTGAACGGGTGGGAGAAGGCTTCGAGCGGGCCGTAATGGACGATGTGCGCCAACCACGGCTCGAGGAAGATTCCCATGTCGGGCGGCCGCATCCACCAGCAGATCGCGTGCAGGTATAGGGCCATCGCCGCGATCGCCGCCAGCTGGACCGGCGGCGTAAGCAGGGTCTTCGGCTCCTGCGGCTCAGCCGCGGCCAGGCTGGGTTGAAGTCCGCACATCGGCCTGTTCATCGCAAAGGCGCGTTAAGATCTTACTGGTTCTCGAGCCCGATGGCGTCGCGCACCACGTAGAGCGGGCGCCGCTTGGTCTCGGTGAGGATGCGGCCGACATATTCGCCGAGGATTCCGAGCGACAGAAGCTGCACTCCGCCGAGGAACAGCACCGACACCATGATCGATGCGTAACCGGGCATGTCGACTCCGAAGAGCAAGGTGCGGGTGGCGATGAACACCGCGTAGCACATGGCCAAGAAGGCGATCACCGCGCCGACATAGCTCCAAATGCGCAGCGGCGCGGTCGACGCCGAAGTGATTCCGTCCAGCGCGAGCGTCCACAGTTTCCAGTAGTTGAATTTGGTGGTGCCGACGGTGCGTTCGACGCGGTCATATTCCACGGCCGCCTGGCGGAATCCGGCCCAGGCGAACAAGCCTTTCATGAAGCGGTTGCGCTCTGGCAGCGTGCGGATCGCGTCGACAACCTTGCGGTCGAGCAGGCGGAAATCGCCCGCATTCTCCGGAATTTTGTCCTTCGACATCCAGTTGTGCGCGCGATAGTAAAGGTCGGCGGTCAGGCGCTTTGGCAGAGAATCCGACGCACGGTTGCGCCGCACTCCAAAGACCATGTCGTACCCCTCGCGCCATTTGGCGACCATCTCGATGAGCACTTCGGGCGGATCCTGAAGGTCGACGTCCATCGGAACGACCGCCTCGCCGCGGGCATGATCGAGTCCAGCGGAGATCGCTGCCTCCTTGCCGAAATTACGCGACAGCGAAAGCGCGCGGACACGCGGTTCGCGAAAGTGCGCCGCAGCGATCGCGGCGATCGTCTCGTCGGTGCTACCGTCATCGACAAAGAGGATCTCCCACGCGCCTTTGGCCGAGATCTGCTCGAGGATGGCCGACACGCGCTCCACGAATGGGCGCACGGCGTTTTCCTCGTCCTTCACCGGAACGATTACGGAGATGAGCGGCGGTTTTCGTCGCGACGGCTTTGCCGGGGCGAAGGATCTGGGCCGGCCGCCGGTCTTCGCTTCGGCAAATTCGCGCGGCTGATACGTCACTTCGCCTTCCCCTTTGCCGGCAACGCTACGGGCGAATGGTTTACGAGAAGTTTACCAGTCAACGGCTTCGAGAGCGTGCTCTTGCCAAGCGCCGGTCGGCGCTTCACCACTCGCGCTATGGCCCAGTCGATGCACGACGTCTCCGACCCGCGGAACGCGTCGGTCCTGATCAGCGTCAACGGAGAGCTGACGCCGCGGGCTGAAGCGGTCGTGTCGGTATTCGATTCCGGGTTCATGCTCGGCGACGGCGTGTGGGAGGGAGTTCGGGTTCACAAGGGAAAGCTGGCATTCCTCGACCGTCATCTCGACCGGTTGTTCGAAGGCGCCAAGGCGATCGCCATGGACGTGGGTCTTAGCCGCGATGAACTGACCAAACGCCTCCACGAGACGCTCGACGCGAACGGCATGACTGACGGCGTCCATGTGCGGCTCATGGTGACACGCGGCGTGCGCTCGACCCCCTACCAGGATCCGCGCGTGGTCATTGGTGGAGCGACTGTCGTTATCATTCCGGAGTACAAGGAGCCCGATCCGGCGGTGTACACACGCGGACTCAAGCTCTTCACCGTCCACGTCCGCCGCGGCGATCCGGCGGTGCAGGACCAGAAGATCAATTCGCACTCCAAGCTCAACTGCATCCTCGCCTCGATCCAGGCGACTCAGGCGGGCGCCGACGAAGCGCTGATGCTCGACCCGCACGGCTTCGTCGCCACGTGCAACTCCACGCATTTCTTCATCGTCCGCAATGGCGAGGTGTGGACGTCGAGCGGCAAGTACTGCCTCGGGGGGATCACGCGTGCGCTGGTGCTGGAGATCGCCCGCGAGGCGGGGATTCCCGCGATCGAAAAGGACTTCTCGCTGACCGACGTCTACGGCGCCGAGGAGGCGTTCGTCACCGGCACCTTCGCCGGTATCGTGCCGGTGCGCGAGATCGACGGTCGCACGCTCATCTGCCGCGGACCGATGGTCGAGCGGCTGCAGCAGCTTTACGCCGACCGCGTTGAACGGGACGTCGAGGAACAGCAGCGGCCGTGACGATCCGCATCGCGATGTGGTCGGGTCCGCGAAACCTCTCCACGGCGATGATGCGCAGCTTTGGCAGCAGGGCGGATACGTTCGTCTCCGACGAGCCCTTCTACGGCTGCTTCCTCAAGGACAGCGGCGCCGACCATCCGATGCGCGACGAAGTGATCGCGGCGATGGATTGCGACTGGCAGAGCGTCATGGCGGCGCTCCGCGCGCCTGTCCACGACAGCTCCCCAATCTGGTACCAGAAGCATATGTGGCACCACATGGCGGGGCCGATTGGCTATGACGATTTCGCCGGCTTCACCCACGCCTTCCTGATCCGCGAGCCCGAGCGGATGATCGCGTCCTACCTGCGCAAGCGCGAGAGTGCGGATTTCGAGGATTTCGGACTCGAGCGACAGGCGGAATTCTTTGAGCGGGAGGCGGACCGGCTGGGTTACGCTCCTACCGTGATCGACGCCAATGACGTTCTGGCGAACCCCGGAGGCATGCTATCGAAACTGTGCGAAGCGCTCGCTATAAATTGGGACGAAGCGATGCTGAGCTGGCTTCCCGGCCCGCGCCAAACCGATGGTCCCTGGGCACCGCACTGGTACGGCGCCGTGGAAAAGAGCACTGGTTTCGGCCCGCCTGAAACGGGTGGCGATGAGCTGCCCGGCGACGCACAACGTGTCGCCGCCCGCTGCCGGCCCTATTACGAGAAGCTGGCCCGACACCGCCTTAAACCTTGACAGGTTATCTACGTTAGGACCCGGACGCCTTCCTTGGCCCACTCCTGGTCGACATCGACGCCGCCTTCGGCCCACTCTTCGCGGGTCCAGCATTCAACGCTCTCGATGCGGCTGCCGGTCTGAGGCTCGACCCGCAGGCAATATCTAGTCTCTGCGGTCCCGGGAGGGGCTGGGGTCGTCGTGGGCGGTCCAGCCGTCGTTGCTGATACGGGCACAGCCGCGATGACCATGCCGAAAGCGGCGATCCATTCTCTGTAGGCCATGTCGTTTCTCCTTGAATGGCAACGCTGTAGGCTCCGCAACGCTGCTTTACCTGTAGTTTCGAGTGGGCGCGAGCGGGTTCAACACAATGCGGCTTGAAGTTGACCCACCGTCAACGTGTAAAAACAGCGGTATGGATCAGCCGCTCGACATCCGTGACGTTGTAAAACGCACCGGCCTGACCAGCCGCGCCTTGCGCTTCTACGAGGCGCGCGGGCTGTTGAAACCCTTGCGCACCTACAGCGGCCGCCGGCTCTATGGCCGCGGCGAACTCGAGCGCATTCAGCAGATCCTGGCGCTGAAGCGCGCCGGATTGAGTCTGGCGCAGATCGGCAAGCTCACCGCGCGTGGCCACATGGACCTCGGCGCAATCGTGGATGCACAATTGAAAGTCATCGAGGAGCGCAAGTCCGAGCTCGACGAAGCCCGCGCGCTTCTACTTTCCGTCAAGTCCCGCATCGACCGCGGCGAGTCCGTCGATGCCGCGACCTTCTGCTCGCTGATCCGACAAGGAGACAAGATCATGGAAGCTCAAGATTGGAAGAAAGTCACCGACCGCTATTTCTCGCCCGAGGAGCAGGCGCGCTGGGCCGAAACTATGAAGGATGCGCCGGCCGAGTTCGACCAGGCCGAATATAGCCGCAGGTGGAAGGACCTCGGCGACCGCGTCGCGGCGGCGATCCCGAACGGGCCGGACAGTCCGGAGGCGCGGGCGCTGTACAACGAATGGCAGGCGCTGCTGGCGCCGTTCACTGCAGTCGCGACGCCCGAGATGATGCAGGGCGCGACGAGGTTCTATGAGCGCATGGACGAATGGCATGGAGACGCGCCGCAGGCGCCGTTCACCCCGGAGGCGTTCCGCTTCATTCAGGATATCGGACGGAGGCGGAAGGCTTAATCAATCCTCCTCTGCGTTTGCAGGGAGGGGGACCCCCACGGGCGGTGGAGGGGACTTCTCGCACCATGGAAGCCCTCCACCATCCGCTCTTCAGCGGGATGGTCCGCCTCCCCCTCGAAATCGAGGGAAGAGATTCGTTACCTGCGTTCGTACGTCCCTACCAGCTCACCTTGCGCAAGTGTGTGATGTCTGGCGGCATTGTCGACGTCGGCTACCTTGGCGTTCGCGGCGAGTCCCAGCTTCTCCACGTTCAGAGCAAACAGTTTGAAATGATAATGGTGCGGGCCCAGGCCCTTGGGCGGGCAGGGTCCGCCATAGCCCCGCTTGCCGAAGTCGTTCGTCACCTCGGTGCCAATGCGCTCGCCACCGCCGATCGACCGGGCGGCCGCGGGAATGTCGAATACGCCCCAATGGTGGAAGGTGCCGCCAGGCGCGTCGGGATCGTCAATGACCAGCGCGAAGCTCTTGGTGCCCGGCGGCGGCTCGCTCCAGTGCAAGGCGGGTGCCTGATCGGCCCCGTCACACGTATATTGCATCGGGACCGGCTGCCCGTCGTGGAAGGCATCGCTGGTCACCCTGAGCTTGGTTAGAGTGGCCTTCTCCACGGTTGCGCCTCCGTTCGATGATTGGTTGTTCACGCCGTCGCTCGCGCCGCAGCTCGCCAGCGCGATCAGCGCCAGCGCCAGCGGGAATTTGACCATGGTCCAAGTCATTGCTGGGCCTCCCACATGGAAGCGGAAGACGAACGAGCCGTGTCCGCGACCGTTCCTTTGTTCGTCCTGCGCGGTTGACCCTTTACCGCACCGTCGCTATGTGCCCGCCGTCCGCGCGTCCTGTGATTCACTCGCCGCGGGCAAGAGCTGAACATTGCTCGACATGCGCGTCGCCAGGCGGCCATGATGCTGCTTCGGCTCCGCGCTTTTTCTGTTGAGCAAAGTAACCGCCGGGCTTTCCGGCAACGAAAGGTGAAGGGCTTCATGCCGACGATTAACCAGCTGATCCGCAAGGGTCGCGAACCGCAGAAGGCCAAGTCGAAGGTCCCTGCGATGGAGCAGAACCCGCAAAAGCGCGGCGTCTGCACCCGGGTCTATACGACCACCCCGAAAAAGCCGAACTCGGCGCTGCGCAAGGTGGCCAAGGTCCGCCTGACCAACCAGCGCGAAGTGATCAGCTACATTCCCGGCGAGGGCCACAACCTCCAGGAGCACAGCGTCGTGCTGATCCGCGGAGGCCGCGTGCGCGACCTTCCCGGAGTTCGCTATCACGTGCTTCGCGGAGTGCTCGACACCCAGGGTGTCAAGGACCGCAGGCAGTCCCGCTCCAAGTACGGCGCCAAGCGCCCCAAATAATCAACCTGAGTAAGCCCCGGACGGGTTCCGGAACCGGCTGAAGAGAAAGGAATAGTCCAATGGCTCGTCGTCGCCGCCCAGAGAAGCGCGAAATCCTCCCCGATCCGCGGTTTGGGGACATCGTCCTGTCCAAGTTCATGAATTCGGTGATGCTCGATGGCAAGAAGTCGGTCGCCGAAGGCATCGTTTATGGCGCTCTCGAGAGCGTCGAGAGCCGCCTCAAGCGCGAGCCCATCGGCGTGTTCCATGACGCGCTCAACAATGTGAAGCCGGGCATCGAGGTCCGGTCCCGGCGCGTCGGCGGAGCCACCTACCAGGTGCCGGTCGAGGTGCGCCCCGAGCGCGCCCAGGCGCTGGCGATCCGATGGCTGATCACGGCCGCTCGCGGCCGGTCGGAAAAGACGATGTCGGCGCGCCTGTCGGGCGAGTTGATGGACGCCGCGCAGAACCGCGGCAATGCGGTCAAGAAGCGTGAGGACACGCATCGCATGGCCGAGGCGAACCGCGCCTTCAGCCACTACCGCTGGTAAGTTTCATACCTATATCAATGGGGACCGGCTCTGCCGGGCCTCCGGACATTCAAGGAAGCACTAGAAATGGCCCGCAGCCATCCGCTCGATCATTACCGCAACATTGGCATCATGGCGCATATCGACGCCGGCAAGACGACCACGACCGAGCGCATCCTCTATTACACCGGCAAGTCCTACAAGATCGGTGAAGTCCACGAGGGCACCGCCACCATGGACTGGATGGAGCAGGAGCAGGAGCGCGGGATCACGATCACGTCGGCCGCGACGACCTGTTTCTGGCGGGCCGACGAGGGCAAGGGCGAAGAGCACCGGATCAACATCATCGATACTCCGGGCCACGTCGACTTCACCATCGAGGTCGAGCGGTCGCTGCGGGTGCTCGACGGCGCCGTCGCCTGCTTCGACGGAGTTGCCGGGGTCGAGCCGCAGTCGGAGACCGTCTGGCGCCAGGCCGAGAAGTACAAGGTCCCCCGCATGTGCTTCGTCAACAAGCTCGACCGCACCGGCGCCAATTTCGAGATGTGCGTCGACATGATCAAGGACCGCCTCGGCGCTCGCCCGGCCGTCCTCTATCTGCCGATCGGCATCGAGGGCGGGTTCAAGGGCCTGGTCGACCTGGTCGAGAACCGCGCGATCATTTGGCTTGAGGAGAGCCTCGGCGCGAAGTTCGTCTACGAAGACATTCCGGCCGAGCTGAAGGACGCCGCCGCCGAAGCGCGCATGCATCTCATCGAGATGGCGGTCGAGCAGGACGACGAGGTGATGGAGGCCTATCTCGAGGGCACCGAGCCCGACACCGCGACGCTCAAGAAGCTGATCCGCAAGGGCACGCTCAACTTCTCGTTCGTGCCGGTGCTGTGCGGCTCGGCGTTCAAGAACAAGGGCGTCC
>JBDTON010000222.1:0-3779 GCA_039933195.1 Sphingomicrobium sp.
CTTCGAGAACGCGGCGATGCCCGGCTGGCTCACCGAGAAGCTCTTCGACAACCTTCGGGTGGGGACGATTCCGATCTACTGGGGCGCCACCGATATCGCTTCCCTGATGCCGCCCGATTGCTACATCGATATGCGCGAATTCCGCGGCTATCCGGACCTGCTCAAGTACCTCAAGTCATTGGACCGAAACGCGATCATGGCCTACCGCGAGGCCGGGCGCGGGTTTCTTGAATCGCCGAAGTTCGAGCCGTTCAGCAAGGAAAGGTTCGCGGGCCTGTTTCGCGACATGCTTGAAGAGGACGCGGGCATCCGCGTGACTGTGGGCTGAGCACGGAACATGCGATCGATCCGGGTTATCAGCGAGAGGCGCTCGACCACGCCAGCCTGGCGGCGTAGGCTTCCGATCTCTCCGTGCGGGGGGTTTTGAAGCGTGGAACAGGCGAACGGCATCGGGCAAAGCAAAGCGGCAGACCGCGCTGCCGCGGTCAAGGAGGGGCCCGGACGGGAGTCCACGCCGCTGGTGTCGATTGTTGTTCCAAGCTTCAACGGCGCGCCCTGGCTTCGCGAAGCGCTCGATTCAATGCTCGCGCAGACCTACCCCAATATCGAGATCCTGCTGCTGGACGATGCCTCGACGGATGAGACGCCGGCAATCGCGGCCGAATACGAGAGCCGTATCAAATATATCCGCCAGCCAAAGAACATGGGCATCTACGACAATGTGAATGTCGGTATTGCCCAGGCGAAGGGCGACCTGATCGCCACCTACCATGCCGACGACATCTATCTACCGACGATGGTCGAGGAGCAGGTCTCCTATCTGCAGAAGTACCCGGAAGTCGGGGCGGTCTTCGCCAGCGACATTCTGGTCGACGCCGACGGCCGGGAATATGGTCGGATGAAGCTGCCGGACGAAGTTCGCGGCGAACGGCCGTTGCGCTATCCGGTCGTGCTGAACGTCCTGCTATCGTACAAGAACAACTTCCTGGTCTCCCCGACAATGATGGTCCGTGCCTCGGTGCACCGCGATCTTGGCGTGTACCGCCAAGACAAATACCGAAACACGAGCGACCTTGAAATGTGGTTGCGCATCGCACGCAGCTATCCAATCGCCGTGCTCGAACGGCACTTGATGAAGTACCGGCACTTCCACGGCAATTCGTCGCAGCGTTATCACCGGCTACGCATCGAGGTGGAAAACTACTTCCCCATCATGGATGAGTATCTGGAGCGCGATCTCGACCTCGCCACGTCCGAGGCGCTGATAAGTTACGAGGCGCATCGCTCAAAGGATCGCATCTGGGCCGCGATGAGCCACTATATCAAAGGCGAATTACCACCCGGCCGGCGAGCGCTTCGCGACGCCCCCCTCGGACCGATTGTGCGCTCGCCGCATGTCCAGAAGCGTCTGCTGGCGATCGCGGCTGGCCTGTGGGTGGCGCTTCATCTGCCTCGGAACGAATGGCTGGCCGAGCGGATGCGCCAGCGCTGGCACGTCAAGCGGCCGCCTCGCGAAAAAACGTGATCCGCGCACTCGTCTCCATCGGGCTGCTTCAGTTCCTGTCGATGCTGCTGCTACTCGTCAGGACCAAGATCGTCGCTCTATTCTTGGGTCCGGAAGGAGTAGGCGTCATCGCCTCGCTCGACCGTGTGACAGCGGTCGTTGCACAAACGCTCTCATTGTCTCTTCCATTCGCAGCTGTACGATTTCTGCCTGCCGCAGAACGAAGATCGCCGGACGAAGCCGAAGCCCTGTACCGGGCCATGCGGAACGTATCCGTCGCCATGATCGTCCTCGCGACGATTAGCTGCGTCGCCGTCACAGCGATCTCGCCGCAAATATGGGGCAGTGCGCTCGTCCCGTATCGTGGCGCGCTGCTCCTCGCCTTCTCAGCGCTGCCGGTCGTTGGGCTCGTGCCATTCCTCACCAACGCCTTTGCTTCGACGAGGGGACATTTGGCATCGATGCGGTTCACCGTGTCAAACAGCCTGGCGTTCGTCTTTGCGGCGGTCGCGGCCGCAGCAGGTTTCGGCGTCGCCGGGTTTTACGGCACCTACGCGGTGCTCGGAACTGCACTTGTTCTTGCCGGCATGGCAAAGCTGCATGTGCCGGGGGCGGGAAGGGGGCGGCATTTATTCTCGTTCGCAAAGAGATTCAGGATGCCGCGCGAGGTCTGGCGCTTCGCGATCTGGCTCTTCCCGCTCACGTTCGCCGCGCCCTATGCGGCGTGGTTCGTCCAATATTCGGTGCTGAGCCTTTACGGCGCCGGCAGCGCCGGCATCCTCCAAGGCGCGATCGGAATCAGCCTCGCGGTCCGGACGTTGCTCGGGGCGGCGCACCCTATTTTCCTCACCCCGAACGTGAACCGGCAGGCCGATACCGCCGAGCGCATGGCCTGGACGAACGAATTCCAGCGCCACACGGTGATCATCTTCATCGCCTTTCTGCCCCCTGTCCTGCTCTTCTCCGACATTGAGCTCGCGATCCTTTATGCGCCGGCGTTCATCGCCGCGGCCCCGTTCGTCGCTTTATTCGTCGCGACCGAAGTCATCACCTTGTTGTCGGGGTCGTACCAGTCGCTGCTGTTGGCCGAGAATCGCTTCCGCTTCCATGTCGGCCAGAACATCGCTGCGCAGGTCATTCTGGCCGCGATCGCTGCGCTAGCCATTCCTCGCCTGGGACTCGCCGGCGCTGGGCTTGCGACCCTGGCCGCACCGATTTTCCTGTTCGGTTCCACGCTCTGGTATCTTAGGCGCCAGTTTGGCGTGCGGCCCTCGCCCGAGGCGTCCCATATGGGCTGGCTGACGCTTGGCATTCTCCTGGTGTGCGGACTGGTTGGCAGCCTGTTCACGGGCATGACCATCGCCCGGCTGGCCCTGCGAGCGGCTGTCTGCGTCGTCGTATGGGTGGCCGCGTTCCTCGTGATGCCGGCGGAGGATCGGGGGAGGGTCCGGCGCACGCTGGCCGACGCCCGCACGCGCGGCATGGCGCTGCTATCGCGACGCGGGCACCTCACCTGATGTGCGGAATCACAGGAGCATTAGCGCGGTCGCCCATCGCGGAAGCGACGATCACCGCCATGCGCGATACCCTCATGCACCGCGGCCCCGACGCCGCCGCGGTGTGGCGCTCGCCGGACGAGCGCGTCGCGCTGGGGCATCGCCGGCTCGCCATCATCGACCTCGACGCCCGCTCCAACCAGCCGATGGTCTCGCACGACGGTCGCCTGGTGATCACCTTCAACGGCGAAATCTACAACTACAAGGCCATTCGCAAGGAGCTGGAGCGGCACGGTGTCGCCTTCCGTACGCAGTCCGACACCGAAGTGCTGCTCGAGGCGTTCCGACGCTGGGGCCCGGCCATGCTCGAGCGGCTGTCGGGCCAGTTCGCCCTCGCGATCTGGGACGCCGAGACTCGCCGGCTGTTCTGCGCTCGGGACCGCGCCGGCGAAAAGCCGTTCCACTATGCGCTGATTGACGGCGCCTTCATCTTCGGATCGGAGATCAAGGCGCTGCTTGAGTGGCCCGGCTTCCCGCGCCGGGTCGATCACCAGGCGCTGATAGACTTCCTTGCGCTCGGCTTCATTGCCGATCCCAAAACCGTTTGGCGTGACGTCCGCAAGCTGCCGCCTGGCCACTGGCTGAGCGTCGAGCTGCGCCAGGACGCACCGGCCATCGTCCAAGGGCCGACGCGCTACTGGTCGCTGCGTTTCGTTCTAGGCGGCCGCGCCGTCAGCGCCGAGCAGCTTCGCGAGACGCTGGTGCGCGCTGCCGACGAG
>JBDTON010000223.1:0-4564 GCA_039933195.1 Sphingomicrobium sp.
GCAATGAATGACGAGCCCCCTTTTGCTGCCGCCACGCGGATCGCCGCGGGCGACGACGGCACCAGCTACGACAATGTCGCGATCGCGCTGCACTGGGCGACGGCGGTGCTCGTCGTCGCCAATTTCACTCTGGCGGAGACGTGGGACTGGTTCGCCAAGCCTGTCACCGCATTGATGGAAGACACGCACATGTCGTTTGGCGTTCTGCTGACGGCCGCGATCGTCGCGCGACTCATCTGGCGCTGGATTCCGGGGCACCGGATCTCATCGCTGGAGACCGGGTGGGTCAGAACCGCGTCAAAGGGGGTCCATTATTTGCTCTACGGCTTGCTCGCGACCGAGGCTGCGCTTGGCTTCGCCTTTCGCTGGGGCGCTGGGCGTCCGATGGAGTTCTTCGGCCTCCCAATTCCGCCGCTGATTGGCGCGATCGACCGGGCGCTCCGGCACGACTTGCGGGAGATTCACGAGAAGATCGGATGGGCGATCATCATCATCGCGGCGCTGCACGCGGCGGCGGCGCTGTATCACCATTATGTGCTGAAGGACCGGGTGTTGAAGCGGATGCTTCCGGGCAACGGAGAGCGCGCCGCCGGTTGACGGGCGCCGCAATCCCCGGTCGCTCCTCTAGGTCGACGATCGGCGAACAATAATCTTCAGCTGCCGATTGCCGCGCGCTACGTCGAGCGTCGCCGTTTTGGGAGTGGCATCCAGCGCTCGACCCAACTCGGAAGCGCCCGACACCGGAACTCCATTTACGGCGGCAACGATGTCACCGGCTTTTAGACCCGCAGCGGCGGCCGCGGCTTCGGGTTCGACAAGAGCGACTCCGGCGCCCGAACGCCCCACGCCAAGGCGCGCAGACAGCGGCCGCGCAAAGTCAATCGTGCGGAACCCGAAATCGGTAGTGGCCGACAGTTCGTTTCGAATCAGCTCGTCGACGATGATCGCGGCGAGCGGCCCGGGGATGACGGCTCCGTCCGGCGCCGTCGCCGCAACGCCCATCACGCGACCGTCAGCAGCAACGAACGGAACGCCGCCGGCCCACGGTTCGCCTCCGGTCTGCAAGCGAACATAGGTCACCAGTCCGCCGCCATCTGTAAGGAAGTCGCTCGCGATCATCGCCGCCTTGGCGCTGCATCCGTCACCGGCCGGTGTATTCAGCGCGAATCCGAATTCGCCCACTCGGGGAAAGACCTGATCGCTGAGCGCGAGCGGTTGCGAACCGGCGGCGTCAGTCTTGACAATGGACAGGCCGGAGACGGGATCGGAGCGCACTTCGGACACGTTCGCGCGGCGGCCGTCCCCGAAGACCGCGTCGAAGGGTGCCGCGGACAGAAGTGAAGCCGAAGTCAGCAACCAGCCGTCCAGCGACACCTGAAACGCCGGCAGCGCGGGCGCCGCGGCTATTCCGCTTTTGGGCGTCGGGGCCGGCACCGGCAAGTCCTGTCCGCGGGGGACGATCGTCGCAATTGAGGGACAAAGGCGGTCGATTACGTCGGCCAAGTTTGGAAGCCCCGGCTGCTGCCGCACGAACTGGACGATCGGTCGTGTGGCCGCCTCGGTGGCCGGCTGCGGTGGTCGAAGCAGGATTCGGCTGATGAAAGCGCCGATCAGCCCTGCTGCCAAGAGCGCCGCGATCAACAGGAGCTTGCTGGGGAGGAAAATTCCTTTCCGTGAATCGGACCGTCGCTGGCCCTCGGCCTCGTGTTCCTCCGGACTATTCACCGAACATCTCGCGCTGCGCTTTTTCGACTTCGCCGGCGTACCTGCGGTGGACGAAGCGCTCCGCAAGGGTGCCGAGCACATGATTTTCGTCATCGACGACTGCGAGATAATCCGCCTCACTGAGGTCGAATATTCTCATGACCGTACGAACGTCCTGCGATGGCTGCAGAGTGATTTCGCGCAGAGATGCGATTGATTCGATAGCCGCATCGGTGCTCAACGCTGAATCGAACGCCTGCGCGGTTTCGACAATACCGAAGTAACGATCGGTTGAATCGGTCAGCACCACCCGATCGGTTGAGCCGAGCGGGAACCGGTGGCGGAAGTCAGCCACGGTCATCGCTGCCGGTGCGGTATCGGTTCCGCGCTGCATCATCTTGCCGGCCGTAAGCGCCCTGACCCAGCCGACATCACGGGCGCTGCGAATGGTTTCGCCGCGCGTGTGCAGCCGCCAAGTCGAGAAGGAGAAACCAAACGTCTCGCGCACGAGCGTGCTGGCGCACAGGGACGCCGTGATCGCCACTCCCGTAAGCGCGAAATCGTGCGTGGTCTCGAGCACAAGCATTGACATGGTCATGGGCCCGCCGACGACAGCCACGGCCATGCCAGCCATGCCAATCAGCGCCGCGTCGGACGGATCGATCGGAGCCAGCGCTGGAATATGGCCGATCGCGCCGGCGAACATCTGTCCCACGAGTGAGCCGATGAACAGCGACGCGAAGAACAAGCCACCGCGAAATCCAAAGCCCAGCGAGATCGCCGACGCGGCGATCTTGACGAGAAACACGATGAGAATGAATCGCAGCGCGACCTCCGCGCCGAGGTCGAAGTGCAGCGCACCATGTCCGGCGGACAGCGCCTGCGGAGTTACCATGGCCAACGGGATCAGCAACACGCCGGCCACCGCGGGCCGCCACGCTTCGGGTATCGGCGAGGCGCGAACGTGGGCCTCGATCCATGTCACCGCGCGCATGACCCCGATTCCGATCACTGCGCAGACGATTCCGAGACCTGCATAAAGCAGATAATCCGTGGTGGTGATCGCCTTCGCCCCGGGCAACGCAGTAACGTAGGCTTCGATGCCGGCGACGCGAACGAGAAGAACGGCAGACAGGCAAGCTGCGGCAACCGGTGCGATCGCTGCCGGGGTATAAGCTCCGATCACGATCTCGAAAGCGTAAAAGGCGCCTGTGAGCGGTGCGCCGAAAGCAGCGCCGATGGCGGCCCCCGCTCCCGCGCCGACCAGAATCCGCATGTCAGCGCGTCTGAGCCGGAGCCATCGTCCAATGACCGAAGCGAGGCCGCCGCCGGCCTGGGCATAAGCCGCCTCCAGGCCGACCGATGCGCCCGCTCCGTTCGAGATAATCGTCTGCGCGCAGACAATCAGCGAATCCCGCAAGGGAATTGCGCCGCCGTGCAGGGCGTTCGCTTCGACGACGTCGATTGGAACGCGCCAGCGACGGATCACCGCCCTGGAGCCGAGGCCTAGCAGAAGGCCGAAGACGGGGAGAGCGAGCAGTCGCGGCGGATCGATCGACGGTGCGGCACTGAGGCTTGCGCCGCTCAATCCATAGAGCAGTCCCTGCAGCGCACGTGCGAGGCGGCTCTGAGCGATCATCAACAATCCGGCGCCGACGCCGAGCATAACGGAGACGACAATGAGCGCCGCTTCGCTCGAGCGGAAGATCCGACGAAACGAAGCGAGTCCACGGTTGTAGACCGGCACCGCGGTGTCGGGGATGTATCGAAGGGGCTTCACTGGATTCGGGCGGGATTGTCCACAACGCGGGCGACTAACACCCGTGGCGGCGGGCGGCTACCCGATTGACGGCTAATCAGATTCGGCGGCGACCGCGATTACGATCAGCACTACAATGGCGACCGCACCGCACCGCCCCGCCGCGATCCGCGTGGCGTCACTCGGTTGGAAGTCGCCGCCCGGGCGCGGTTGCGCGACTCGGCGGCGGGTGCTTGATTACGGCTGCTTAACGATGGGGAGACTGGTCATGACGCGCATTCACACATTCATTGCCCTGGCGGGAGCTGCGGCAATCGCGCTTACGGCAAGCGGTTGCAACAAGGTGGCGGGCCCCGGCGCATCCGATGCGGGCGCGGTGAAGGACGCGATCAAGGCCGACGAGAAGAAATGGAACGACGACTTCAAGGCGAAGAACCTCGAGGCGCTCGCCGGCCATTATGCCGACGATACGTTCTTCATTGCTCCGGGGGTGAAGGCGGCCGACGGGGCGACCGAGGTGCGCAAAGTCTATGCCGAAGGCCTCGCCGACAAGAATTTCGAAATCAGCTTCGCCAGCGACAAGATCGACGCCGCGGCATCGGGCGATCTCGCTTACGCGCGCGGCCATTTCAGCGAGAAATACACCGATCCCACCAGCGGGAAGGTGATGTCCCACAGTGGGTCGTACATCACCGTCTACAAGAAGCAGCAGGACGGCAGCTGGAAGGCGGTCGAGGACTTCGCCGCGGTCGAGCCGGGGAGCGAGACAGCGGTCTCGACGCCGGTGGCCAAGCCGGCGAAGTTGATCTCGATGTAGGCGTTACCCTTAGGCGGCGACTGCGTAAGGCTGAATTTCGCCGGACAGATAGAGGTTGCGCGCCTTGACCCGCGACAGCTTGCCCGAGCTGGTGCGCGGCAGAGTGCGCGGAGGCACCAGCTCGACGACCGGGGTGATCCCGGTGATCGCGCGGACGCGCTCGCGGATCTCGTCGCGCAAGCGGCCGCGTTCGCCGGCGTCGGACACCCGGCAGTGGACGAGGACGGCGGGCGTCTCCTCGCCCGACGGGCCGGTGATGGCGAAGGCGGCGATGTCGCCCGACT
>JBDTON010000224.1:0-17168 GCA_039933195.1 Sphingomicrobium sp.
TTGGACGATCTTCGCAAGTGGCTTCGACTAAGGGCCGGACGACCTTGCCATGGTTGGTCGAGGGTTCGAATCCCTTCGCCCACTCCAGACTTCCAGCACCTCACGCATCCGGCGAAGCACCGCATCCTCGGTTGGTGCGTTGGCTGACCGGGAGTATGCGGCAGCGTAAGCTGGAGGATTGCCATGTCGGAACAAGCTGAGCTCACCAGGACGAAGGCCCGCGGAAGCGTGCAGACGGTGAACCCGGCGACCGGCGAGCCGGGGCGCTCGTACGACCACAACACGATCGAGGAGGCGAAGGACGCCGCGGCTGCAGCGCACCGGGCGTTCGAGATGTGGCGCCGCACGTCCTTTGCCGAGCGCTCAGCGGTCATGCACAGGGCCGCGGAAATCCTGCGCCGCCGCATGGACGAGTTCGCTCTGCTAATGACGGAGGAGATGGGCAAGACGCTCGACGACGGCCGCGCCGAAATCGAAAAGTGTGCGGTCCATTGTGACTGGTTCGCGGATCATGCGAAGGATTACCTGGCCGACGAGGCGGTGGACATTGGCGGCGGTGAGGCGTTCGTCACCTTCAACCCACTTGGCATCGTGCTTGCGGTGATGCCGTGGAATTTCCCTTTCTGGCAGGTCATCCGTTTCGCCGCTCCGGCGCTCATGGCGGGCAACGGAGCAATCCTGAAGCACGCGAGCAACGTTCCCGGCTCGGCGCTCGTCATCGAAGAGGTGTTGCTCCAGGCGGGACTCCCGAGCGGCCTGTTCCGCACGGTCTTGCTCCCGTCCCAGGATGTCGAAGCGCTGATCAAGGAGGACCACATTGCCGCCGTCACCTTGACCGGCAGCGTCGCCGCCGGGCGGAGCGTCGCAACGGCCGCGGGGTCGGTGCTGAAAAAATGCGTGCTCGAGCTTGGCGGCTCCGACGCTTATGTCATTCTCGAAGACGCGGACGTTGCCGCTGCGGCGAAGGTCGCCGCCACTGCGCGGATGGTCAACGGCGGACAGAGCTGCATCGCGGGCAAGCGCTTCATTGTCGTCCGTTCGATCCTCGAGCCGTTCGAGAAAGCTTTGGTCGATGCGATGCGTGGCTTCGAAATGGCCGACCCGCGCCGGGAAGGAACGCAGCTGGGGCCGATGCAAAGCATCGACGCGCGCGACCAAATCCACCGCCAGGTCGACGAAAGCATTCGCAAGGGCGCCCGCCTGCTGCTCGGTGGCAAGGTGCCCGACCGCCCAGGCGCCTGGTACCCGGCAACGGTGCTCACCAACGTTTTGCCCGGCCAGCCGGCGCATGACGAGGAGGTGTTCGGACCCGTTGCGGCAATCATCGCGGCGGAGGACGAGCGCGATGCCGTCCGCATCGCCAATGCGAGCCAATTCGGTCTCGGGTCAGGTGTGCTCACGTCCGACCTCGGCCGTGGCCGGCGCATTGCCGCCGAGGAGCTCGAGGCAGGGATGAGCTTCGTCAACGAGAATGTCCGCTCGGACCCGCGCACGCCATTCGGCGGGGTCAAGCATTCGGGCTACGGCCGCGAGTGCTCGACCTACGGAATCCGCGAGTTCGTCAACATCAAGACGGTTCACGTCAAGCCGCTCGGTGGCGGAGGGACTTCACGGACTGAGTGAAGCTCAGTCCTTTTCACCGGTCTCCTGAAGTGACCTGAAGTCGCCGTAGAAGTGCGTCCCGACGAGTCCGCGGACCACCGTCGACATCCGCCCGCCGCGGGCGGGGTCCTTGTCGAATTCGACCTGGGCAATCGTCACCGCCGGAAGGCTCGCCGCCCGGAGCTTCGCGTTGAAGGTCGCGAGGTCGCCAGACTGGAAGGCAGCCCACTCCGTCTCCACATCCTTCAACTCGCGATCGAGCGCATCGACTCGCGCCATTTGGTAGTTCGTGGGTCGATCCTCGACCGAATTGATGGCGCCATAAACGTCGTCGACGTGCTCGCGCAGCCGCTCCTCGCCAGTGATCGCGCCGCCTTCCTTGGTGGCGACGATCTCCTTTCGCAGGGCATCGGCTTTGGCATTTAGCTGTGCGGCTGAAGACTTGACGTCGGCAGGCGCGGTCGCGCTCCCGGCAAGCGCCGCAGCCTGGCCGCGGACGCCGTTGATCTGCGCGATGAGCTTGCTCATTCGCCCGAACATTCCCTTGACCCGTTCGACCGCGGCGAACTGCGCCTGCCGATCGGCGACAGTGAAGGTGGCACGTTTGTCGAGCGTAAGGACCAGCGGAGCGCTCGAGACCTGGCCGGCCTTGGTCAGCCGCACCGTGTACGTCCCGGGGAGGAACCGCTGGCCGAATGCAGAGGAGCCGGCCAGCGAGGCCGCAGGCGGCACCTGTGGCGGCTTGGTTCGCATGGACCAATTGACGCGGTTGAGGCCCCGCCGCTTGGACGCTGGGACTTCGTCGACCACGTTTCCGTTTGCATCCAGGATCTCGAGCTTCATCCGGCCAATCACGTGGCGGGCCTTTTGATAATATGTGATCGGAGCTCCGCTCGCCGGATTGTCGCCGGCGTAGGAGGCGTCGCCTTCGACCCAGCCGCCGTTGCCCTGCGTTCTTTCCTCGACCGGGCGCCCCGGGATCAGCACCGCTTCGCTCGCCAGGGTTTGGGACGTCAGCGCGCGCAGCGGGCTGATATCGTCGATCACCCAGATGCCGCGTCCGTGCGTGGCAAGCACGAGATCGTCGTCGCGATCCTGAAGGGCGATGTCGCGCACAGCGACGCCGTCCGGGAAGTCGTTCGGCTTGAATTGCGCCCAGGAAGCGCCCGCGTTTAGGCTGACGAACAGTCCGAACTCGGTGCCGAGGAAGAGGATGTTGGGATTGGCCCGGTCTTCCTTGATGACATGGGCGTATCCGCGAACGCCCGGCGTTCCCGGTCCCACCAAACGCTGCCAAGTGCGGCCGTAGTCCGTGGTCCGATAGAGATACGGTGCCATGTCGCCATACGCGTGGCGGTCGTCGGTGACATAGGCGACGGCAGGATCGTAGCGGCTCGCCTCCACCCAGCTGATCCAGTTACCGGCCGGCATTCCGAGGCTCGGTGTGAGGTTGGTCCAGTTGCGGCCGCCGTCGCGAGTGAGCTGGACGTTGCCGTCATCGGTCCCGACCCAGATCTGCCCTGCAGAGCGCGGACTCTCCGAGATCGAATAGATCGTCGTGTTCATCTCGGCCGACGAATTGTCGACGGTGATTCCGCCCGATTCCTCCTGGCGCTGGCGGATTGGATCGTTGGTGGTGAGATCGGGGGAGATGCGGTCCCAGCTTACGCCATGGTCGCGGCTGCGGAACAGGAATTGCGAGCCGATATAGATCGTGCCCTTCTCGTTGGGCGAAAGCGCGATCGGCGCGTTCCAGTTGTACCGCAGCTTCTCCTTGTAGCCGCCCTTCGGCTGGATATCGCGTTGCTCGAGAGTTTTCCGGTTTATCCGCCCGATGTGCCCGCCTTGGTATTCCGCGTAGGCATAGTTCGGGTCGGATGGATCGGAGAAAGCCCAGAAGCCGTCGCCGCCGAACAGATTTTCCCAGCGATTGTTGGTGATTCCGCCGGGATATTCCTGGTCGCCGACCCAGGAGCTATTGTCCTGCAAGCCGCCATAGACCTGGTAAGGGTCCTTGTTGTCGGTGCTGACGTGATAGAATTGGCTGACCGGAAGGTTGTTGGCCTTCCACCACCGATTGGCGCCATCGTAGCTGTACCACAGGCCGCCGTCGTCGCCGCCGACGATATATTTGGTGTTCGTGGGGTTGATCCAGATGTCGTGCCAGTCGCCGTGAGAGCCGCCCGCGGCATTGGAGAAGCTGCGGCCGCCGTCCTCCGACACGATGATCGAATAGCCCATCTTGAACAGCCGCTTCGGGTCCTTGGGGTCGACCTCGATTCGACCGAAATAGAAGGGCCGCCAGACCATGCCCTGGCTGCGGTCGCGTTCCTGCCAGGTAAGCCCGCCGTCTTCCGAGGCGAACAGCGCCGGGCGCGGGTTCTCGATGAATGCATAGATCTGTTTCGCGTTCGATGGCGCGAACGCGATTTCCAGCCGGCCCCAGGGATAGTTGGGCAGGCCTTTGCGCGTTGTCGCGTCGAGATTTTGCCAGGTGTGCCCGCCGTCGCGGCTCTCGGCGAAACGGCTTCCCGACGGCTTGTCCGGCCCGTCGCCGCCCGAGCGATATTCATAGGGCTTGCGGCGGAAATCCCACGTCCCGGCGAGCAGATGCTCGGGGTTCGATGGGTCGATCGCCACCGATGAGCAGCCGGTCGAGAGGTTGAGACCCTTGAGGATCAGCGACCAGGTCCTGCCGCCGTCGATGGTCTTGTAGAGCCCGCGGTCCGGCGAGTCCGACCACAAAGCGCCCGGCGCACAGACGTAGACGATGTTCCCGTTTTTCGGATGGACGATGATTCGCGTAATTCGCTCGACATTGGGCAAGCCAACGTGGGTCCACGTCTCACCGCCGTCGACGGATTTGTAGACTCCGTCGCCGACCGAGACCGAGTTGCGCGTCCAGCTTTCGCCGGTCCCGACCCACATCACGTCCTTGTTGGTGGGATCGAGCGCCACGGCGCCGATCGACTGGACCGGCTGCTTGTCGAACACTGGCTTGAAGGTCGTTCCCCCGTCTTCCGACTTCCATACGCCTCCCGACGCGGAGCCGATCAGCAAGGTGACCTTGCCGTCCTTTTCTTGGCGGCCCGCGACCGCGGCGATTCGGCCCGACATGGTCGCCGAGCCGATGTTGCGGACTCCGAGGCCGGAAATCGCGGCGCTGTCGAAGGTTTGCGCCGCGGACGGCGCGGAGATGATCGCGGCGGACGCTAGCAAAATGGAACGCAGCATCTTCGTCACTCCCCCTTCGGCGGCTTGGACGGACTGGCGGGCGGCTCAGTGCCTGCGGCCGCGGGCTTGGCGCCCGACTTGCCCTGCGGCTTGTTCGACGCATCGGGCGGCTCGCCGGAGGCTTTAGCGGCAGTTGCGGTGCGGGGTTCGGCAAAGAAAGCCGCGTCGACGGCCGGATTGGCCGCGCTGCTGGCGATGATCACCTTCTGGCGTTGGTTCGGTTGCCCCTGCTGCCAGCTTTCGACCGACATCGGATAATAGACTCCGGCGACCTTCTCGTAATCGCCGAGCTCGCTCTCCGTCGTCTGCTGCGCTCCGCGGATCCGGCGGGTCTCGTCGACCTTGATCTCGAGATAGGTGTCGGGGTCGAGCAAATAGGTGAACTCGTCGCCATCCTTCTGGGTGACTTTGAGCTTGTAGGCGAGCGTGCCGTCGAAGTCCTCACGGCCGAGATACTGGACCCGGCTTCCGTCGTGACGCGAGGCGAGCAGCGGCCCTTCGATCAACGCCGCGTCCGCGAGCTGCCGCCCCTCGTCGGAGGACATGCGCTCGGCATCCTTGCGGCCCTGGAAGGGGTTGATCTTCCACGCGCCCGTTCCGTCGTAGGATTGGACGAAGTCGAGGCCCTGCAGTCCGAAATCGTAGCGGACCCGATCACCGCCGAGCCGGGCGCGCGCTTCCTTGTAGGTGAGCTCGAAATCGCCCGGGAAAATCGTCCGGCCCTCGAAGCTGATGCTCTTCAATGCGTCCAGCGCGGCGGCTCCCCCGCGCGCTTCGAGGTTTTTGGCGATGAGGCTCTGCGCGTCTTGCGCAACGGCGGGAATCGCGATTCCGCCGAGCAACAGCGCAGCCAATGCGTAGCGAAGTGACATGAGACGGGCCCCTCTCGTGAGCGGCGGACCATGGAACCGCAGCTGTAACGAATCAAGCGGGCGGACGGCCGTTCATCGATCCAGCAAACACGTTCGCATTGAGTCCGCGCGCTCGCGAAACCACTTGGTGAAGATGTATTTGGTGCCGCGGCGGACCTTCATCCCCTGGTGGAGGGTCGCCGGGTTGGGTTGGCCGTTGGCAAGCAGGTTGTTCCACGCGAGCAACTTGCCGGTTTCGGGATGGATGGTCTTGCCGATCAGCCTGAACCGGGTCGCCCCGCCGTCCTCCGGCTCGTTGAGATAGATCATGGCCGTCCAGGTTCGCTGGCCGCGCTCAGCGGTGTGGACATAGTAATCATAGCCGCCCGGCTCGAATGTGTCGGTGTGCGGCTTGAACTCCTGTCCCGGCGCGTAGCGTTGGCCTTGCGGCGGCTCGCTGGTTTCCAGCGGGAGGTCGAGCAGATGGGCGATTCTGTCCTCGACGCCGGCGACCACGCAATCGCGCCAGTCGAGGTCGCAGGTCTCGCTCGTCCGGAAGTCGGCGACCCCTATGTCGTCGGCAATTCCGGAAGGACGGCGTTGGGCGTCGATCCGTTCGATCAGGGCGGCGCATGTCTCCTCGTCGAGGAAGTGCCGAAGGACAAACAGGTCGAGCTCGCGCGCGGGCACGCGTTGCACTCCCGCCGTGCCCGAGAGACGTTCGGCGGGCGACTGCCGCTCAGCGCGAAGCGACAGGGCTGAAGCTCATGTCGTGCTGGGTGATTACTGCCCGCACGACATTGTTCATCATGTTCATGCGCACGGGCAGCGGGACCGAGGTGAGCTTGATCATCACCGCGACGGCGTAGCTCCTCCCGTCCGGCGCGGTCAGGATGCCGATGTCGTTATAGCCGGCCTGATTGGCGCCCAGTACCTGTCCCGTGCCGGTCTTGTGATTGAGCACCCATCCGGTTTGGAGACCGCCTTTCAGGCGGTTCGGGCCGGTCTTTGTATGGCTCATGATGTCGAGCAATCGCCCCGTCGAAGCGGACGACAGCAATTCGCCCCGCTTCAGCCGCGCGAGCGCGTTGACGATCGCACTCGGCGCTGCGCCGTCATAAGGATCGTTCACATAGCGCTCGAAAGCCGCCTTGCGCAGTGCCAAGGGGAGCGCATCGCGCGCTTCATAGAATGCTTTGCCGATGGAGTAGCTCGGGCTCCAGATGAGTCCGGCGATCTTGCTCTGCAGCGCGCGCTCGCCATTGTAGAATCGGATGGCGCCCAGATGTTTGCCCGCAATCATGGTCCGCACCGCTGCGGGCCCGCCGACGGAGCGCATCAATTTGTCGTTCGCCGTGTTGTCGCTGGTCGTGATCGCCTTGAACATGAGGTCGCCGACGGTGGTGGTGTAGCCCCCCCCCAGGATCATCGCCGCGATAGGCTGATGGAAGAGCGTGAGGTCGTCACGGCTTAAAGTCACCTTGTCGTCGAGATGCACGCGACCTTTGTCGACCGCATCGAGCGCAGTGATCGAGACCCACAGCTTGCTGACGCTCTGCTGGGGATAGAGCTCGTCGGCCTTCCAGCCAACGCTCCAGCCCTCGTCGATCGATTTCACGGCAATTCCGACGCGGCCGTTGAAGCTGCTTCCGAGCTCCCTGATGCGCGCGGTGATATATTGGGGGGCGGCCGGTGCAGTACGCTCCGGTGCGGCGGCCGGGCGGGCGACCACGCGCGAAAGGCTCGGCTGGGTTGAAGCCGGAGCGGCGACCTGCGCCGTGGCCAGCAGCAGCAGCCCCAATCTCAGCCGCCTCCATGACGTCATGGCTGCATTCTCTCCCAGGAACTTCGGCATATCATCAGAGACTTAGCCATGCGCAGCTGAACCCATCCTGTGCACCGGAGAGGCGAGAATCGCATTCGGCGGGGCGCTTGCCAAGTCTGTTTTCGGCTCTCAGCCGGCGTGATTACCGCCGGCCAGGAGAGCGGCGGATTCGATTTCGTCGAGGGCGCGATGCGCGGCGATGTAGCGGCGCGCCTTGTCGATCCAGTCCGGCGCATTCGCAGCGCCGGGCAGCCGCATCGTCTCGGCAAGCGCCTGATCGACGTCGCCCGACGACAGACGCTGCAGCGCTCGGCCGTACCGCGCGTCGGGGTTCATCGACGGGCGGTCTGCGCGCCGAACCTCAATCAGGCTGCCCAGCCCCCGACGAAAATTGGTCCACCAGCTGTCCTGCGCTCCGCCGCGGCGGAGGTCGGGGCCGAGCGTCTCATATTGCGCGATGAGGTCGTTGAGCCGGACCGGCTGGTGCGACGCGGCGATGATCGTCCCGACGGCCGGCTGGTGCTGTGCGCCGAAGCGATCGACCAGCAGGTTCTCGAGATAGCCGAGCGCAACTCCGCGATCGATTGCTCGGCGGGCGGCAAAGGCGACGACCAGAGCATCGGCGCGACCCGCAAACCCCTCCGCGCGCTGAGTCGCGTTTTCCACGCGCGACAACCGGCCTTCGAGTTGGGCGATGCGGGTTTCCTCTGACGCAGACGGTTGCCGAGCCGGTAATTGCGCTGCGGGTACGGTGGCGAGGGCCAGAGGCTTGGGCGCCAGCGGAGCAGAAGCAGCCGGAGCGATTCCGAGGAATCGCGCGGCAGGTTGATAATGGGCGAGAGCCCAGACCGCGGCGGCCGCTCCGGCGAGGATCAGCACCAAGCCGATCAGCAGCCGCGCGGTCCAGTTCATCCGGGTCCGGGTGCCGTTCATGGCCGGCGTTTGTTGCACAGCCGTTCCGCAAGGGCCAGCAGAGCGTCGTCATTCGGCGCGCCAGCGGCCCCGACGGCCTCCCAACCGGCGCCTGCAGCATGGACCGCAGCAGCCGAGATACCCACGATGGCAATCGCGCCGCGATCCACGCCGGCTCGGTCGATCAGCTCGGCGAACCGTTGGGCAGCGCGCGGCGAATGAACCAGGGCGACCGCATTCTGGGCAATGCTCATGTCAGGGGCGGCAATTTCGCGGGAGCGGTAGACGATCACGGACGTGACTTCCTGCGGAGCGTCTGTTCGCGCCGTTCGATGTTCGCCGCACAGGTGTAACAATCGGAGATTGAGTTCGAGCGAAGCGAGGAGCGCGTCAACGCCTCCGGTCCCCGTGCTGGCAACCCTGAAACCGGCGTCCCGCGCCGCCTCGGTCGTCGCGTTGCCGACCGCGTGGACCGGCAGATGCCTCAGTCGCGCCAATCCCGCGCCGCCCTGCCGCACGGCATTGGCGCTGGTCAGCAACAGCGCGTCGAACGCGGTAGCATCGTGCACCTCCCAAGGGAGGGGCTCGACTTTGAATAGTGCGAGGGCAACGGCATTGAGGCCCCGCTGCCGGGCGCGATCCGCTGTAACGGTCGCGCCAGGCTCCGGGCGCAGGACGAGGACCCGCCTCATTGGGCGGCGAACAGCCTCCGAATCGACTCGGGCGCCCGCGCCAGCAGCTCGCGCGCGAGCTCGGTCGGGGTATGAGTGTCGTTGCAGTCGAACACGGCCCGATCCTCGACCATTTCGCTGCCATCCTCGCTGAACAGCTGCGCGCGCATTCGCAAATCGCCGTCCTCGAGCACGCAGAAGGCAGCGACCGGCGACGCACACGTCGCGCCCAGGGCGCGGGTGAAGGCCCGCTCGGCCATCACACAGGAATAGGTGATCTGGTTGTTGACCGTCGTCAGCACGCCCTGCGTTTCGGTGTCGTTGGTGCGGCATTCCATGCCAATGACCGCTTGTCCGGGCGCGGGCAGAAGGACTTCGGTCGGAATGGAAGTACCTGCGTCGATCCCGAGGCGTTTCAGGCCCGCCGCAGCGAGCAGCGTTGCGTCGATTTCGCCGGCCTCGACCTTCTTCAGCCGGGTTTCGACATTGCCGCGCAGCGGAACGATCTTGAGGTCCGGCCGCAAGCGCAGCAGCTGCGCCGCGCGGCGCTTCGACGAGGTGCCGACCACCGCGCCCTTCTTGAGCGTGTCGATCGACTCCGCACCGATCAGTCGGTCGCGCACGTCCCCACGCGGCCGCACCGCGGCGATGTGAATCTGCTTCGGCCGGACGCTTTCGACGTCCTTCATCGAATGGACGCAGAAATGGAGCTCGCCTTCGATCAGCGCCTTGTCGAGCTCCTTGGTCCATAGGCCCTTGCCGCCGATCTCCGACAGCGGCCGATCCTGGACTTTGTCGCCGGTTGTTGTGAGCGGGACCAGCTCGACATAGCCTTCGGGCCAGCGCTGGGCGGTCTCGATCGCCGCGGCCACCTTGCGCGCCTGAGCCAGCGCGAGCGGCGATCCGCGAGTCCCAAGCTTGAGGCCGTGCATGCCCCACCCCTAGTGCATCGCGGCCGCTTCAGGCAAAGGGCCGGCGGCGAAATGAGTGTGATCCTCGGTCTTGAGTCCTCATGCGACGACAGCGCGGCCGCGCTGGTCACCAGCGACCGGCGCATCCTCGCGCAGGCCGTGGTGGGGCAGACGCAGGCGCATCAGCCATATGGTGGAGTGGTGCCGGAGATCGCGGCGCGCGCCCACGTCGAGATCCTTCCGGCGCTGATCGAAGGCGTGCTCGACGACGCCAAGCTGTCGATGAGCGATGTCGATGCAGTGGCGGCGACAGCGGGGCCAGGTCTGATCGGCGGAGTGATGGTTGCTCTTCTCGCGGGAAAGGGGCTGGCGCTCGCCGCCGGCAAGCCGCTGATCGCGGTCAATCACCTCGAGGGCCACGCCCTTTCGCCCCGACTGGTCAATCCGAGCCTCGGCTTTCCATATTTGCTGCTGCTCGTCTCGGGCGGGCACTGTCAGCTGCTCGAGGTCCGGGGCATCGGCGATTATCGCCGGTTGGCAACGACGATTGACGATGCGGCGGGGGAGGCGTTCGATAAAGCGGCGAAGCTGCTCGGGCTTGGCTATCCCGGCGGCCCCGCGATCGAGGAACTCGCGAAGGCGGGGAATCCAGCAATCGTCCCGCTCCCGCGCCCGCTGGTAGGATCGGGCGAACCGCATTTCTCCTTCGCCGGCCTGAAGAGCGCCGTTCAACGCGCGGCCGCATCCGGCGATTACAAGCGCGACGACATTGCCGCGAGCTTTCAGCAGGCGGTGGTCGATTGCCTCGTCGATCGCACGGCGCTGGCGCTCGGCAGGACCGACGCCCCTGTTCTGGTCGTCGCTGGGGGAGTTGCCGCCAACCAGGTGATCCGCGGCGCTCTTGCCGCTCTCGCCGCGCGTGAAGGCCGCCGCTTCAGCGTGCCACCTAAATGGCTGTGCACCGACAATGCGGCGATGATCGCCTGGGCCGGGGCGGAACGCTTCGCTGCGGGCCTGACCGATCCGCTCGACGTTCGGGCGCGCGCCCGTTGGCCGCTCGACGAAAGCGCGGAGAAGGTGCGCGGAGCGGGCGTGAAAGCATGAGCTTCGACAAGATCGGCATCGTCGGCGGCGGCGCGTGGGGAACGGCGCTCGCGCAGGTCGCGTCAGCGGGCGGCCGCGAGACGCTCTTGTGGGCGCTGGAGGAGGAGGTTGTCGAGGCGGTCAACGACCGCCACGAGAATGCGCTCTTTCTTGCCGGCGTGGCGCTCAATCCGGGGATCCGCGCGACGTCGGACATCGCCGATCTCGATCAATGCGATGCCTGGCTCGTGGTCACGCCCGCGCAGCACATGCGCGCGGTGCTTGAGCGGGCGCCGGGATGCAGTATCCCGATGGTGCTCTGCTCGAAGGGGATTGAGGAGCGTAGCGGCGAGCTGCTGCACAATGTCGCACGCCAGGCGTGCCCCGACGCGCAGGTGGCGGTGCTGTCAGGCCCGACCTTTGCGCATGAAGTGGCCAAAGGGCTGCCCACTGCGGTCACACTCGCGGCGGACGACCTTTCCCTCGCTGAGCAGCTGCGCGCCCGAATCGCTCAGCCGACCTTCCGAATCTACGTGTCCGACGACGTCGCCGGGGCGGAGATCGGCGGCGCGGCCAAGAACGTGCTGGCGATCGCTTGCGGAGTTGTCGAGGGCAAGGGTCTCGGCCAGAATGCACGCGCGGCTTTGATTGGCCGCGGTTTCGCTGAAATGACCCGCTTCGGCCTCGCTTATGGGGCGAAGCGCGAGACTCTGACCGGTCTGTCCGGCCTCGGCGATCTCGTCCTCACTTGCTCTTCAACCAGCTCGCGCAATTTTTCGCTTGGCAAGGGCATCGGCGAAGGTCGCTCGGCCGGCGAGCTGCTCGCCGACCGGCGAACCGTCGCGGAAGGGGCATTCACGGCACCGGTCCTTGCCCGTCTGGCGCGCGAAAAGGGCATCGACATGCCGATCGTCGCTGCCGTCGATGCGCTCATCGGCGGCCGCTCTAGCGTGGACGAGGTGCTCGGTGCATTGCTCTCCCGGCCACCTCGAGCCGAGGCCGTCTAGAAATCGACGGCAACACCCTTCTTCTCCCAATCTCCGTAGCGGGTGGGATCGAGGGTCGTCTCCTCGCCCGCGGGAGGGTCGGGCGGCTCGGACGGTTCGGGCTGCGGAATCGGTGGCGACGGACGGAGATGCGCCGGAGGCTTGAGATGCTTGGGCCGTTTCATGGCACCGAAATGATCATGCGGAGCGCGAATGCCAAGCCTTGAGGGTGTCGGAGCGCGCAAGGTCGCCCTGCAGATGCTTGATTCGGTACTTCGCCGGGGACAGATGCTCGATCGTTCTCTTTCCGCCGCACGCGATTTGGCTCCGGCCGATCGCGCTCTGGCTTTGGCGATCGCAGGTGAAACATTGCGCCGCCTTCCCGACCTGGATGCACTGATCGACAGCGCGACTCGGCATCGGCTGCCCGACGATTCGAAGGCGCGGATGGTGCTGCGGCTAGCGCTGGCGCAGAAGATCGGGCTCGGCACGCCGGAGCACGCCGTCGTCGCGACGTCTCTGCCGCTGGTCAACGGCGGTCCCCGGCGGCTGGTCCACGGCGTGCTCGGGACATTGCTTCGGCGAGGGTTGGCGCCCCTCGACGCTCCGCGCCTGCCGGGGCCCGTCGAGGAGCGCTGGCGCGCCGCTTGGGGCGCCGACGTGGTTGCAGCCGCGCGGCGGCAGATCGCCAAGCGCCCACCGCTCGATCTGAGCTTCGCCGATGACGCGGAGACGAAGGCCTATTCCGCCGAGCACGGCGGGGTGTCGCTCGCTGCGAGGCATATTCGCGTCGACAGCGGTTCGGTGGCCGATCTTCCCGGCTTCGGCGCCGGGCGCTGGTGGGTGCAGGATCTCGCCGCGTCGCTGCCCGCGCGCCTCATTCCGAACAATGGGGCAGATGTGCTCGACCTTTGCGCTGCGCCGGGCGGAAAGACGATGCAGCTTGCCGCGGCCGGTCATCGCGTGACGTCGGTGGATTCGTCGAAAAGTCGTCTCGCACGACTGCGCGAGAATCTCGGCCGGACCCATCTCGCAGCCGATCTCATTGAAGCGGATGCGCTGACATGGGAGTCAAAGCGGCAATTCGACGCCGTTCTTCTCGACGCACCCTGCTCGGCGACAGGCACGTTCCGCCGTCACCCGGAAGTTCTTTACCGCGCGCGAGAGCAGATCATCGCCGCGGACGCGGAGTTCCAGGCCAAGCTGCTCCACCGGGCCGGGCAATGGCTGAAGCCCGGCGGAGCGCTCGTCTATTCGGTGTGCTCGCTCGAGCGGCAGGAGGGCGAAGAGGTCGTTTCGGCGTTCGTCAACGCTCAGCCGCACTTGAACATCGATCGGCCGCACGCCGGTGAATTACCCAACTTCGTCGCGGCCGCGCCGGAAGGCTGGGTTCGCATCCTGCCGGGTCTGCTGGAAGCGGAAGGCGGACTCGATGGCTTCTTCATGGCGCGGCTTGTCCGACGTGCCTGATCCCGTCTAATCGGGCCGATGCCCGCCACCCTGATAGCCCCCTCCATCCTCTCCGCCGACTTCGCCCGGCTCGGTGAGGAAATGCGGGCGATCGACGAGGCCGGCGCCGACTGGATCCACATCGACGTGATGGACGGCCATTTCGTGCCGAACATCACCATCGGCCCGGCGGTGGTGAAGGCGCTCCGGCCGCACACGGACAAGCCGTTCGACGTACATCTGATGATCTCGCCGGCAGACCCCTTCTTCGACGCATTCGCAGAGGCGGGCGCCGACATTATCACCGTGCATCCCGAGGCGGGGCCGCACCTGCACCGCACTGTCCAGCGGATCAAGGCACTTGGAAAGAAGGCGGGCGTGTCGCTCAATCCCGCGACTCCGGCCAAGTCGCTCGACTACGTTCTCGAAGATCTCGATCTCGTTCTGGTGATGACCGTCAATCCCGGCTTCGGCGGGCAGAAGTTCATCACCAGCCAACTCCGCAAGATCGAGGCGATTGCGAACCGGATCGCCAAGGAAAAGCTCGACGTCCTCCTCGAAGTCGATGGCGGGATCGATCCGGATACGGCTGCGCAAGCGGTGGGTGCTGGAGCGAACGTTCTGGTCGCCGGAACGGCTGCATTCCGCGGGGGACCATCCGCTTATGCCGCGAACATCAAAGCGCTCAGGGCCGCTGGATGAACGCAGAAGGTTCGACGGCCGAGCGCGACGCCGTCCGCAAGCTCGCGCGCGGCTCGCTCTTTTCGAGGCTCAAGCACTCGCGTCATCCGCTCAAGCTGGTCGCGGTCCCGCGCGATCACGTCGCCGGAGATCGCCAGCGGGGCGATGCCTTGCTCGCCGGGCGGTTCGCCGTTGGAAGCGCCGCCCTTCCGCTCACTGACCTCGATTTTGCCGGCGTCGGCGCACACGGCGCGCTAGCCGAGCAGCTACAGGGCTTCTCATGGCTCCGCGACCTCGCCGCGGCGGCCTCGCGCGAGAAGGGCGCGCGGCTGGCGGAGGCGGTGCTGGGCCGCTGGCTGCTCGCCCACGGCGCCAGGGTCGACGAGGCGTGGGCGCCGCAGCTCTGGGGCGAGCGCATCCTCTTCTGGACAGCCTATGCGCCCTACATCCTCTCGAGCACAGACAGCGGCTATCGCTCGGCCTTGCTGAATACCCTGGCGCGCGGCGCGCGGCACCTCGATGCGAATGCGGAGAAAGCGCCGGCGGGGCTGAAACGCATTACCGCCTGGTGCGGCGTGGTCTCGGCGGGACTCCTGGTCCAGGGCGGCGTTCCTCGGGTCGCGCGCGGCGAGGCCGGACTCGCGCGCGCCTTGGCGTCCGCGCAGTTCGATGATGGCGGTTTGGTCAGCCGTTCGCCGTTCGAGCAGGTGCTGCTGGTCGACCGGCTGGGCATGTTGCGGGCTTCCTACCTCGCGTCAAAGCAGACCATCCCGGACGGCATAGAAGCGGCAGCCGCGGCGGCCCTTTCGGCGCTTCATGGCGTCACTTTGGGGGACGGCGCCCTGTCCAGCTGGCAGGGGGGCAATCCCGGCGAGATTTCGCGGCTCACCGCGCTGATCGAGGGCTGCGGGCTTCGCGCCCGCCCTCTGCGGCAGGCGCGTGGCTGGGGCTACCAGCGTTTGTCCGCGCTCGGCACGATCCTGGTACTCGATGCCGCTCCGCCCCCGCCGCAGAAGATGGCGGCGCGGGGCTCCGCGTCCACGCTGGCAGTCGAACTGTCGGACGGGCAACAGCGGCTGTTTGTCAATTGCGGTGGCCCGGGACCGCTTCCGACCGATTTGCCCGAAGAGCTGGTGCAGGCCCTGCGCACCACCGCCGCCCACAGCACGTTGGTGCTCGCCGACACCAATTCGACGAACATCCTGGCTGACGGATCGCTCGGCAAAGGCGTGGATGACGTGACAATCGACCGGAGCGAGGACAATGATGCGAGCCGCCTGGAAGCAACCCACGACGGGTATCTCCGCGCCTTTGGACTGATCCACAAACGCAGTGTCATGCTCGGCAATGACGGGAAGGAATTGCGCGGCGCGGACCAGCTGATCGCCAAAGGGCGCAAGCGGATCCGCGAGTCGGCCGCCTATGCAGTGCGCTTCCATCTCGCCCCGGGAGTTGAAGCGACCGCGACTGCCGACGGAATGGGCGCCATCCTTCGTTCGCCTGGCGCTCCGCCGTGGAACTTTCGCTGCCGCGGGGGAATGCTGACCAGCGAAGAAAGCTTGTGGATCGACGGGGGCGGGCAGCCGCACCGAACGACCCAGCTGGTGATCGTTGGCGAAGTGTCGTCGCTCGGCGGCGAAATCGGCTGGCAGATGCGCCGCACAAGCTGATCGGGAAGGATGCAATGACCGACCTCGTTCCGGTTCGCCGGGCACTGATATCGCTTTCGGACAAATGCGAGCTCGACGAGCTCGCCGCAGGGCTGGCGCGGCACAATGTCGAGATCGTCTCGACCGGCGGCACTGCCGCAAAACTGCGCGAGCTGGGCGCGCAAGTGCGCGACATCTCGGACCTCACCGGCTTTCCCGAGATGATGGGTGGCCGGGTGAAGACGCTTCACCCGAAGGTGCATGGCGGGCTGCTCGGCGTTCGCGACAATCCCGAGCATGCAGCCGCGATGGTGGAGTATGGAATCGCTCCGATCGACCTCGTCGTCGTGAACCTTTATCCGTTCGTGAAGACGGTGATGAGCGGAGCCGACCGCGACACTATCATCGAGAATATCGACATCGGCGGCCCGTCGATGGTGCGCTCGGCGGCGAAGAACCATGCGCACGTGGCGATCGTCACCGACCCCGCAGACTATGCGGCGCTGCTGGCGGAGCTCGATACGCATGAGGGAAGCACTACGTTTGAGCTCCGCAAAAAGCTCGCCGCCAAGGCGTTCGCGCTGACCGCCGAATATGATTCGCTGATTTCGCAGTGGTTCGCCTTCGCTGACCAACAGCAGCGGTGGCCGGAAAGCTGGACGCTTTCGTCGAAGCTCAAAATGACGCTACGCTACGGCGAAAACCCGCATCAGCAGGCGGCGCTCTATCTGCCCGTCGGCCCGGCAAGCCGCGGAATCGCCCAGGCCGATCAGGTCCAGGGCAAGGAGCTCAGCTACAATAATTTGAACGACGCGAATGCCGCGCTCGAACTGGTCAGCGAATTTCGCGACGGCGCGCCCACAGTCGTGATCGTCAAGCATGCCAACCCCTGCGGCGTGGCAACGCGTTCAACGCTGCTGGAGGCGTGGAAAGACGCCCTCGCTTGCGACAGCGTCTCGGCGTTCGGCGGGATCGTCGCCGTCAACCGGCCACTCGACGCGGCCACTGCCGATGCGATCACCGAGATCTTCACCGAGGTCGTCGTGGCGCCCGATGCCGACGAGGACGCGCGCGCAATCTTCGCCCGCAAGAAGAACCTGCGTCTTCTTCTCACTGGGGAGCTGCCCGATCCGGCGCGTAGCGGGCAGTCTCTCGCGGTGATCGCGGGCGGGCTGCTCGTCCAGGACCGCGACAACGGAATGATCACTCGCGACCAGCTCAAGTGCGTGACCAAACGTCAGCCGACCGAGCAGGAAGTCGCCGATTGCCTGTTCGCCTGGACCGTCGCCAAGCACGTCAAATCGAACGCGATCG
>JBDTON010000225.1:0-6022 GCA_039933195.1 Sphingomicrobium sp.
TCCGCGCGACGAGGACGAACTGCGGCCTTAGCCCGAACAGGCGTTTGTTCAGCGGTTTGAGTTGCACCCCGTTGAACAGCGCCAGCGGCATCTTGCGGAATACATGCCGGAGCTGGACCTTGAACCCGCGGGCCTTGAGCATGTCCCGAAGCTCGAACGGGTCGAGCAACCGTTCCGAATATTCGCCTGTCTCCGGGTTGCGGCACCATCCGAACTCGTCGCGCGTTGGCAGTGATCCATCATTCTTGAACCGCTCGACCGCCGCTTTGATTTCCGGCCCGATCATGCCGGCGGTGGCCGCGCGAAGCTTGGCGACCGAGGAATCGTCGAGGTCCGGCGCGGCCGCGCGAATCATCT
The DNA here is from genome assembly GCA_039933195.1 of Sphingomicrobium sp. Classification (GTDB taxonomy): domain Bacteria; phylum Pseudomonadota; class Alphaproteobacteria; order Sphingomonadales; family Sphingomonadaceae; genus Sphingomicrobium. The sequence continues at coordinate 358 of JBDTON010000225.1, forward strand.
TCTCGCGCATGACCCCGTAAGGCTCTGCGTCGGCATGCTCGACGGGCCGGACCTCTGACTTGAGCCATTCGACATGCTCCCAGGATTCGTCTCTTTCGGTCCAGCTCTCCCAGGAGTGTGCGCGCGCGGCCGCATTATAGCGGTTGCTGTCGTTGGCGATGACGGCCGTGCCACCGGGCCTGAGCAGTCGGTGGCAGACATCGAACATCTGCCCGAGATCGTGGACATGCTCGATCGCCTCGGTCGAGAAGATGCCGTCGAAGGATGCATCCGGCAGGTCGAGCTTGCAGATGTCCCCGAGGAGCGGAGTCACGGGAAGCGGCTTGCTCCGGGCCTTCATGCTTTCGAGGCATTGCGACATGCCCTCGACCATCGACGGGAGGATATCGGAGGCAACGACCTCGTTATTGCCGATCAACGCAATCCCGACGGCGTCCCACCCGAAGCCGCAGCCGACCTCAAGGATACGCTTCCCGTAGAAATTCCCGAGGTCGCAGTAGTGCTTGGTTCGCCACAGCCACACATTCAGGAATTCACCGTCGGCGACGTCCCGACGGTACACTTGCAGGTCAGGATGCTCCGATCCCTGCACATATTCGTTGAGGATCTTCGGAAGTTCAGCAGCACAATCCATGAGTTAACGCCTCCGAAGAGCCAGACTGGCCGACGCGCGGGCGCTATTCAAGGCGAAGCAGGCGATGCTGAAGCGAAATCCCACCACCTCGCTTGAATTCAAGACAAATTCCGCAGGTCGCTTGCGGGCCGACAGTTTCGCATTCTACACCTGCGCGATGCGTCAGTTCGCAAAGCGGGTGCTTAAGCGGGCCCCAAGCTCCTTTCGCGAAACGTTGCTGAGGCAATCCATCGCAGCGGCGGAGGAAGGCGCGAAGTTTCGCGCTGGTCAGCCCACGATGTGGGGCAGCCTTCACAACCTCGCCCGCATCGGCTTTCACCCAGGCGGAATTATCGATGTCGGGGCAAATGTCGGCGCCTGGGCAACAACGGTCTCATCGATATTCCCCGGTTGTCCGATCCACATGATCGAGGCGCAGCCGTCACTTGAGCCAGAACTGACGGCCACGGGCTTTTCGTATTCCATGGCGCTGCTCGGGCCGGAAAGCCGCTCAGCGGTTCCATTCTTCGTTTCCGGCACCGGATCCTCGGTGATGGAGGAGGTGACGAGCTTCGAAAAGGAGAAGGTCGAGCTGCCGATGAAACGGCTCGACGACCTCGAGCCGATAAAGTCTTTGCCCGGCCCATTGCTCCTAAAGCTGGACGTGCAGGGCTTCGAACTCGAAGTGCTTTCCGGCGCCCGATCGACCCTGGAACGCACGGAAGTCATCCTGTCCGAGGTCTCGCTGCTCCCCTACAACAAAGGTGCGCCATTGATGCACGAGGTCATCGCTTACTTGGCCGAACGCAACTTCCTGCCGTACGACATCTGCGGCGGGCTCCGACGAAGCTCGGATATGGCATTGTTCCAGACCGACATGATCTTCGTTCGCCGCGGCAGCGAATTAAGGGCCAAGCGCAAGTTCTGGGCCGACGAACCCTCCTAGCCAACGTTCCGGTAGGATCTTGCTAACCATTTTCGCACTAAACCTTTAGCCATGTTTCAGAAGCTGGCGCTGCTTGCGACGATCGTTGTCGGAGTTACCATCGGCCTTTTGTGGCCGACGCCACAGCGCTCGAGCGCTTCTCCGGCAAAGGGAAGCGAGGCCGAGGTTACGATCGAGCGCAACTCCGATCATCATTATTACGCCGATGCGGTTGTGAACGGGCACAGCGTGCACTTCATGATCGACACCGGCGCCAGCGAGACCGCGCTCACCGAAGCCGACGCGAGGGCGGTGGGGCTGCAGGTCGATCCGTCGAAATATGAAGTCGTCGGCGACGGAGCTTCGGGAATCGTGCGTGGCCAATATGTCCAGCTCAAGGGCATCGACCTCGGCGGAATCCGCCAGCAGGATGTCCGCGCGGTGATCGTTCCAGGAGCGACGGTGTCGCTCCTCGGTCAGCCGTTCCTCGAAAAGGTGGACGAGATCGTCATCCGGCAGGGCGAGATGCGGCTCAAGACAAGCGAGCGCCCCTAAGCACCGCTGGCTCCCCAAGGTTTTGGCTAAGAAACCGCGCCCTTTTGATTATTGACAGTTACGAGGACGATCCTGACAAGTATTTCATTTTCGGAGGCTTCTTTGACCGTCTTGAGCCCTGGCAGAAGTTGGCTAGACGCGCTCCAAGAGTACGAGGCGACCTTACGGTCTATCGTTGCCGAATATCCCCAGGCCGATCTCCTCGAACTCGGCGGCGGACGGTGGCCTGCGTTTCGCCAGTCGGAACTTCCAGACAGCGTCAGGAGCTACACGGTCAATGACGTGAGCGAGGAAGAGCTTTCGCGATTGCCCGAAGGTTACGAAAAGGCATGTTTTGATGTGACCGGCGACGCATCCGCTTTCCAGGGTCGGTATGATTTTGTTTTCTCCCGTTTTCTGGCTGAGCATGTGAGAAGCGGGCGAGCTATGCACCGAAACGTTTATGAGGTTCTCAAGCCCGGCGGCGCAGCCTTTCATCTCATTCCAACCCTTTATGCCCTTCCCTTCGTAATCAATCGTCTCTTGCCTGAACGCCTGGGTCAAATGGCGCTGTCACTTTCGCCGAGCCGCGACATATCTCCAAAATTCCCCGCGTTCTATTCATACTGCAGGAGTGATACCCCTCTGATGCGCCGCATGTTCAAGGATATTGGTTATAGGAGAGTTGAAATTCGTAATTTTTACGGCCACTCTTACTACGAGCGAATTCCTGGGCTTCGGAGCCTCGAACGTTGGTTCTCCGCCATCGCTTCACAAGAGAATTGGTCTTGGTGCAGTTCGTACGCTTATCTGATCGCTTACAAGTAGAGTTATCGCCCCACGCGCGGCGCCGGAGACTGTATCTCTGCGCTTCGGACCTGACGGAGTCTTGCGCCGGAGCTTGTCAGCCTACGCACTGCTCTTGTGATCGGCTGTTCGAAGTATCGCGTCGAAATGTGCGCGAGCAGGAAGGTTGCGCCGAATAGGAGCGGCCGCTTCACGTAGCGAACGAGGCGCTCGCCCGAGCCCAGCCAAGTCGCGGTCAACACGCCGTGAATAACGTAAAGCGCGTATGAAATCTCAGCAACGTACCCCATGGGTTTGGAGACCAGCAGCTTGTGTAGGAGGATCGGCGCGTTGCTCAAGGTCGCGCCGACCAAGAACGCGGCGGCATAGGGCCGCAAATATTGCAGTGGTCCCGAGGCAGGATGGCTGCAGACGAAAAGTACGATTGCGAATGGCCAAACTGGCAATTTCTTTAACAATTCGCCGGCGCGCTCTCCGAACCAGCCGGCGTAAATGAGAGCGATGATCCCGCCGGCCAGGATCTCGTCGATCCGGTGCCAGGTAACGATACTGATGCGCTCTCCCGCGGCGATCCGCGCACTAGTGACGGCGATCGCCAAAACCGGCACAAAATAGAGGCCGCGGCGCCCGAAAATGAAGCAGATCAAGGCGATGCTCACGTAGAATTGCATCTCGACGCCGAGCGACCAGAGATGCTCGCCGCCGTCCAGCAGTGACACCGGCGGCAAATTCGCCACGAACAGGAAGTTCCTGACGACCGTCACCGTATCGTAGCGGTGCCACAGGATCAGGATGATCAGCGCCGCCCAGCAGAGCGGAATAATTCGTGCCAGACGCCGGGCGAGGAAGTCGCCGACCGCCATTCCGCCAGCGAGGAATTGGGTAATCAGAAAACCTGACAATGTGAAGAACAGCGCCATGCCCATGGCACCCGCAGCGTCGTTTAGCCCCATCCAATGCGGGCCGAGCGGGAGAAGGTGCGCGCCAAGCACGAGGAGGATGCTGCTCGCGCGCCAGCCGTCGAGGACAGGAATGCGCGTCGTCGGCTGGCGCGGAGAAAGTTCGGCACTTGGACCGGTCGGGCCTGCATCCGTCGGCTTCCCGCTGAATGCTCTCTCCTCGCGCATACGCATCAGCTTGCAGGCGCCGCCGCGGGTTGGGCACCCGCTGCCGTCCCTGCCCGGGCGGGGATGGTCGCGCGCGAAGCGATCGCAATCAGCATGCCCGCGGTCACCGCGAACAGATAATGGAGCACGAAGTCCATGAACACGAACTCAAAATTGATATGTATCGCAACCAGGATCATCGTCGCGAGCAGGCCTGGAACGAGTTCGCCTTGCTCGCCTGGAATGTGCCGGCCGAGCGCCCTAAAACCGAGCGCGACAAACGAGCCGAGAATCGCCAACAGCCCAATCAGCCCGATGAATCCCAGTTCGGCAGTGATGAGATAATAAGTGTCGTGGACCGGGGCGGCCCGGTTGTCCTCGTTCCACGCAACACCGGCTCGCGCGGAATATCCGCCCGTATTGGTGACGACCACATATTGGTTCGCTCCGACGCCGAATGGATGGTCGGCGATGATCATCCTTGCCGCCGACTTCATCGCCGCACGCTCGGTGTCGCTCGACGCCTTCGCCGCCTCCGTCCTGCGGCTCGCCGCCCAGATCATGACTGGGGTTGAGGCCAAAAGCAGCACAGCAAGCGTTCCCGCAAATGCGTACTTCCGCGAAGTCGCCTTGTGGCGGATCGAGAGTAAGGTGGTGAGAATTACACCCAATCCAAATAGGCCCAATGCGGCTCTGGATCCCCCGAGCACGGCAATCAGGAAAGCAGCCATGACGGTCGCTGCGGGCCACAGCAATCGGCGGCTGCCCAACATTAATGACAGTGTCGTGAATACTGCGAATTCAGAACCCAGAGCGAGAAAATTGGGATGACCGAAGTTTCCGCCCGGCCTCCCAACTCCACGGAGATATTGCCAGACGACAAGCGCCGCTTCGTACATCAGCCCGACGCCCAGCCCCGCGAAAAGGGCAGCCGGCGCGCGAGGTTCGCTCACGCAAACTCGCGCAATCGCGATCATTAAGAGAACGGTCCTCAGCAGCTGCCAAGCGTAGAAGATCGCGGCCATCGGCTGGAAGGCGGCAAAGGTCGATACAACGATCGCGAAGCAATAGATCGAGAAACTCAACTTGATCGACAAGGGAATGCGCACGCCGCGCGTGGAGGCGATCAACGCCACCGAAATCGCGTCGACGAAGGATATTTCGATCCCTTTCACCGGGGCTGGCCAGGCCGGCCATGCGATGGGCGCCGTCCATAGCCGCGGCGCCAGCACGAACAGCAACACGCCGAGCACGAAGCAGGTGTGCACGAGATAGCGCGGCTGCGAGCGCAACATGCCCGCAAGCACTGGAGCGAGCGCCAGCACTGCAAGGAGGAAGACCCACTTCACTTTATACCTGTCCCCCGGCCGATCTGACGCCGATCATATCGCTGCGATTCCCAAGCGATAAGCGCAAATCATTGCAGCAGTTCGCCAAAAAAGTCGTTGTAGAGCGCCGCGATCGCGGGCCAACCAAATGTCTGCGCGCGCTCCCGCATCTCCGCGGCGGCTCCGGGCGCGGCGTCGAGCGCCGTGCCGATCGCCGCCGGCAGAGCTTCGCGCGCATCCGCAAAGAAAGCATGATCCCCGATGATCCAGCGCGTTCTCGGCCTGTCGTACGCCACAATGGGCAGTCCGCTGGCCATGGCTTCGACGAAGACATTGCCGAACGATTCGTCGG
>JBDTON010000226.1:0-3544 GCA_039933195.1 Sphingomicrobium sp.
GCCGATGGACCGCCTGGTGTGCGGCGACGTCGGCTTCGGCAAGACCGAAGTCGCCCTGCGGGCCGCTTTCGTGATGGCGATGTCGGGCAAGCAGGTGGCTCTGATCTGCCCGACCACTTTGCTCGCACGGCAGCATTACACCAGCTTCGTTGAACGCTTGCAGGGCTTCCCGATCAATGTCGGGCGATTGTCGCGGCTGGTGCCGGCCGCTGAAACGAAAAGGACCAAGGGAGGACTCGCCGATGGCACGGTGGATATTGTCATCGGCACTCATGCGCTTTTGGCGAAAAGCTTGGAATTCAAGCGCCTCGGCATCGTCATTGTCGATGAGGAGCAGCATTTCGGAGTAGCGCATAAGGAACGGCTGAAGGCCCTTCGAGCCGACGTCCACGTGCTCACGCTCACCGCGACTCCGATCCCCCGCACGCTGCAGATGGCGATGTCCGGACTGCGCGACCTTTCGGTAATCCAGACGCCACCCGTGGACCGGCTGGCGGTGCGCACCTACGTCAGCCCGTGGGACCCGATCGTGGTGCGCGAGGCGCTGCTCCGCGAGCATTATCGCGGCGGGCAGAGCTTTTTCGTCGTCCCCCGCGTCGCCGATCTTCCGGACATCGAGGAATGGCTGAGAGAAAAGGTGCCGGAAGTGAGTGCCGTCACGGCGCATGGCCAGATGAGTGCGAGTCAGGTCGAGGAGCGCATGAGCGCCTTCTACGATCGCAAATATGACGTGCTCCTCTCGACCACGATCGTCGAAAGCGGCCTCGACATTCCGAGCGCCAACACACTCGTCGTCTATCGCTCCGACCGGTTCGGGCTCGCCCAGCTTTATCAGCTGCGCGGGCGCGTCGGCCGGTCGAAGACGCGCGCCTACGCATACCTCACCATGCCCGCCGACCGATCGATCACCGAAGCTGCGCAGAAGCGGCTGCAGGTCCTGGTGGATCTCGACAGCCTCGGCGCCGGCTTCCAGCTGGCCAGCCACGATCTCGACATCCGCGGCGCTGGAAACCTGCTCGGCGACGAGCAGTCGGGTCACATCAAGGAAGTGGGGTTCGAACTCTATCAGTCGATGCTCGAGGACGCGATTCTCGAAATGAAGGCTGGAGGGATTCCGAGGGCTGAGGAGTTCACGCCGCAGATCAGCGTCGACGCGCCGATCATGATCCCGGAACACTACGTGCCGGACCTCGATCTGCGGATGGGGCTCTACCGCCGGCTCGGCGAGCTCGAGGACCGGCCGGCGATCGACGCCTTCGCCGCCGAGCTGATCGACCGTTTCGGAGCACTTCCGGACGAGACTGCCAACCTGATGAAGATCGTCGAGGTGAAGCTGCTGTGCAAGCAGGCAAGCATCGCCAAGCTCGATCTCGGCCCGCGCGGAGCGGTCGTGACCTTCGCACCGAGCGGCTTTCCCGATCTTCCGGGACTGCTCGGCTATCTGGAACGGCTGAAGGGATCGGCGAAGCTCAGACCTGACAGCAAGATGACGATATCGCGCGATTGGCCGACGGGGGAGGCGCGCTTGAATGGAGCGTTGCAGCTTTCGCGCGGGCTGGCGCGGGTGGCGGCTGCGGGGGAGAAGAAGGAGGCCGCCTAAGCGGCTTCGACCTGCGCTGCCGCGACGAAGCGGGTGAGCTCTTCATGCGTCAGAGCCCCAGCGCCGAGGAACCCCTGGTACAGATCGCAGCCCCATTCGGCGAGGAGCACGAGCTGGCCGGTGCTTTCGACCCCTTCGATGACGACGCCAAGCCCAAGCTCGCGCGCGAGGCGGATCATCGCCTTGACCACGATGCGGTCGCGCTCCCCGCCGACGATGTCGGTGATGAGCCCGCGATCGATCTTGATCATGTCGAGCGGGAGCGACGTCAGATAGGCGAGGCTGGCGTAGCCAGTGCCGAAGTCGTCGACCGCGATAGTGAGTCCCTCCGCGCGAAGGCGGCTCAGGCGTTCTGCCACGGCCGGCTGGTCGATCAGCAGCGCGCTTTCGGTGATCTCGACGACTACCCGCTTCGGGTCGATCCCGGCTGCTTCAATTTCGTCGAGCAGCCACTGGTCGAAAGCCTCGCGCGCGAGGTCCTTCGGCAGCAGGTTCACCGAGATCTTCAAATTCTTGAGCGGCCCTTCCCAAGCGGCCGCGCAGCGCAGCGCCTTGCGCTGCACCAGCCGCGACAGCCGCTCGTCCAGGCCCGCGGCGGAAGCGCGCGAAAACAACGCTTCGCCTGACGACGCCATTGCCGCACGTGCAAGGGCTTCCGCCCCGACAATCCGGCCGGTCTTGGGCTCGATCAGCGGCTGATAGAGAACTTCGATCTGCTCGTGCGCGATGACGCTCTCGAGCAATTGGTCACTCAAAGGCTCGGCGGGCGCCGATGTTGCCCGATCGGACGCCCGCCTCCCCCACTCGAACATTGTTTCCCACGTGGTCATGAGCAGGGGGTAACGAGCGCTCTTAAGCGGTGGAAGCGCGCCTTGGGACCGTGAGCCGAAACGGGACAGTGACGGAGAGCGCCGATCATCCTATGTTTTACGCCCAATCGAGGCAGCCAAGGACATGCTTGCTTGAGTGCAGACGCCCCGTCCCGCGACCATGAAGCCCACGACCTGACCAGCCTTGGCATCGGCCTGCTCGCGTCGCACCGGGAAACGGCGCGCGCAGGCGAAAGCCTGCTCCGCCAGCGCTACAGATTCGCCGACGACGACAAAGCGCAGACGCTCGTCGCCTTGGGCGGCGACGGGTTCATGCTCCACACCCTGCACCGGATGCTCGAAGGCGACTGCGTGCAGCTGCCGGTGTTCGGAATGAACCGCGGCACGGTCGGTTTTCTGATGAACGAATGGCGGCTCGACGGACTCGCGGAGCGTATCGCCACGGCCAAGGCGATCCGCGTCGCACCGCTCGAAATGAAGGTAACGACGGTCGCCGGCAAGACATTCACCCATGCGGCCATCAACGAGGTCTCGCTGCTTCGCGAAACGCGCCAGACCGCGAAGATCGAGGTGCTGGTGAACGGCCACGTCGTGATGCCCGAGCTGGTATGCGACGGAGTGCTGGTCGCAACTCCGGCCGGTTCGACGGCCTATAACCTCTCCGCCCACGGCCCGATCCTGCCGCTTGCGGCGAAGATGCTGGCGCTGACGCCGATTAGCCCGTTTCGCCCGCGCCGCTGGTCGGGCGCGATCCTCCCCGACGAGAATCAGGTCTGCTTCCGAGTGCTGGAGGCGGAGAACCGTCCGGTGTCGGCCGTCGCCGACCAGATCGAGGTGCGCGATGTCGCGAAGGTCGAGGTGACGCTCGACCGCGAACGCTCGCTGACGCTTTTGTTCGACCCTGAGCATGCGCTCGACGAACGCATCGCCCTCGAGCAATTCGCGAGCTGATCGCGCTGCCGTTTCTTCCCTGAACACTTGCCTTTAGGGAAGGCTTCGCTATCTAGCCGCTGCCTCTCAAGACGGCATTCCCCGGTAGCTCAGCGGTAGAGCGTTCGACTGTTAATCGAATGGTCGCCTGTTCGAATCAGGCCCGGGGAGCCAACTTTTCAAT
>JBDTON010000227.1:0-3171 GCA_039933195.1 Sphingomicrobium sp.
ATCCCCGAGATCAAGATGTCGGGCGTGAAGGATCTCATCATCATTTCGAACAATGCGGGCGCGGATGGCTTCGGCTTGTGGCAGCTCCTCGAGACACGGCAGATCCGCAGGATGATCTCGTCCTACGTCGGCGAGAACAAGCTCTTCGAGCAGCAATATCTCGCCGGCGAGCTCGAGATCGAATTCAACCCGCAGGGCACACTGGCGGAGCGGATTCGCGCCGGCGGCGCAGGCATTCCCGCTTTCTACACGCGGACGGGTGTCGGAACGGTGGTCGCGGAGGGCAAGCCGCAGGAGTCATTTCACGGGCAGGTCTATGTCCGCGAGACCTGGCTTCGGGCCGACCTCGCGATCATCAAAGCGTGGCGCGCGGACCCGCACGGCAACCTCCAGTTCCGCAAAACCGCTCGAAACTTCAATCCCGTTATGGCGACGGCGAGCGAAGTGACGGTCGTCGAGGCTGAGGAGCTGGTCGCCGCCGGCGCGATCGATCCCGACTGCGTGCACACGCCCGGCATATACGTCGATCGAATTGTGAAGAGCACGATCAACCAGAAGCGGATCGAGAATTTAACCGTGCGGACGCGCTATCCAGCGACGGTGGCGGAAGCATGACCGCCTTCCTGCGACGTATGGTGCTGTTGGCCGCCTTCTTTTTCGCTGCGGGAGAGGCGGTCGCGGCCGGACGGGAGCCGGTGCTCAAGCAGGTCGATCTGCCGCACAGTTATTACTGGCGTGAGCTCTATATTCCTCAGCTGACAACCGGTCCCTCAAGCGTGAGCTTCACGCCGGATGGCCGCGCGCTGATCTACAGCATGGGTGGATCGCTATGGCGCCAGTCGATCGGTTCGGAGGAAGCGGTGGAGCTGACGCATCCGCGCGCCGCCTATGATTATCAGCCGGATGTATCCGCCGACGGCGAAGGCGTCGTGTTCAGCCGCTACGACGGGACGGCGATCGAGCTTTGGCGTCTTGATCTCGGCACCGGTCACGAGCAGGCCTTGACCTCTGGTGGTGCGGTTAACGTGGAGCCACGGCTGTCGCCCGACGGCAAGCGCATCGCTTGGGTGTCGACGCAAGGCACCGGTCATTTCAACCTGGTCATTGCCGACGTCCATGCCGACGGCTTGCGCAAAACGCGACCCTTGATTGGTGGCAGGCAGAGCAGGATCGCGCGTTATTACTATTCCGCGTGGGACCATGCGCTGAACCCGTCATGGAGTCCCGACGGCAAGCGCATCCTGTACGTTTCGAACCGGGAGGTCGCCTGGGGCACCGGCGACATCTGGTCGATCGCCGTCGATAATCCAAAAGACCGCCGCAAAATGCTGAGCGAGGAAACGAGCTGGAGCGCGAGGCCCGAGACCTCGCCTGACGGGCATCAGGTGCTCTTCGCCAGCTACCACGGCAGACAGTGGCGGCAGTTGTGGGTGACCACGCCAGGCGGCGCTTCGCCGCTGCCGCTGACATTCGGCGATTTCGACCGCTGGAATGCCCGCTGGTCTCCGGATGGCCAACGCCTCGCTTTCATCAGCAATGAGCAAGGCAATACGAGCCTGACGCTCCACGACTTTGTGGGTGGCGCCGAAACGCCGGTGATTGCGAGCAAGCGGCGATATAAGCTGCCGGAGGCACAGCTCACCCTCGACATCCGCGACGATCAAGGCCGAAGCACCCCTGCGCGCGTCGCTGTTCTCGGCAGTGACGGGCGGGCGGCTGCTCCCGAAGCTGCCTGGATGCACGGCGATGACGGGTTCGACCGAGCGCTTCAGTCAACCGAAACGCATTACTTCCATTGCCCGTCGCGCTGCACGCTCGAGGCACCCGCGGGCGACACTGCCATATGGGTGCAGCGGGGCTTTCGCTACCTGCCGTGGCGGCAGACGGTGAGGCTGGTCGCCGGCGCCAATCAGACGGTGTTAGTGAACCTTCAGTCGAACGATCTGCCGGCTTCATTTGGGAGGTGGCGCAGCGCCGATTTGCACGTGCACATGAACTACGGCGGGCATTACCGAAACACGCCTGAGAATTTGGCGCGGCAGGCTCGCGCAGAGGATCTCGACGTCGTTTATGACCTCATCGTCAACAAGGAAGAGCGGGTCCCCGACATTGCGTACTTTCGGCCTGGTCCGGATCCGGCGAGCGGCAGCGATGTATTGATCCTGCACTCCCAGGAATATCACACCAGCTATTGGGGGCACCTCGGCCTTCTGGGCCTTTCCGACCATTATCTCACGCCGGGTTTCTCGGCCTATCGGAACAGCCCTCTGCCCAGCTCCTATCCGGATAACGGCACGATTGCCGACCTGGCGCACTCGCAGGGCGCACTGGTCGGCTACGTGCATCCTTTCGACACCGACATCGATCCGCCGAATGAGAAGTCGCTCACCAACGAGCTTCCCGCGGACGTCGCAAACGGCAAGGTCGATTACATGGAGATCGTCGGCTTCTCCGATCACAAGTCGACTGCTCATGTCTGGTACCGGCTGCTCAATCTCGGCTACAGAATCCCCGCGGGCGCGGGCACAGACGCGATGGCCAATTATGCCGACTTGCGCGGGCCCGTCGGAATGAACCGGGTGTTCCTGGAGACGGGCGGCGAGATGAGCCCTGCGGCTCTGCTTGCCGCACTGAAAGCTGGCCGGACGTTTGCGAGCAACGGACCGCTGCTTGGCCTCGAAATTGATGGCAAGCACCCGGGGGACGTGATCTCGCGCGGTAGCCCGGGCAGGCTTCACTACCACGTTGCGCTACGCTCACCCGTCGCAATGAAGCATCTTGAGCTGGTGGAGAATGGGAAAGTCGTGAGGGCGTTCCCGCTGACGGGTGACCAGCGCAAGTTCGACGCCGAGGGGGATCTGGACGTTGATGCCGCCGGATGGCTGCTGTTGCGCGCCTGGAACGACGGCGCCGATCCTCAAGTGCTCGACATCTATCCCTATGCCACGACCAGCCCGATCTATCTTGAGCTGCCTGGCGGACCGGCCCGCGACCCGGCGGATGCGGCGTATTTCGTCGCGTGGCTCGATCGGGTGATCGCCGACGCGTCTGCCCGCAATGATTATCGCAATTCACGCGAGCGAGCGGCGATTTTGGAGTATTTGCGCAAGGCACGGGATCATTTTCAGAGTTTCACAACTACAGCAAGGCAGCCCTAGGCGTGCATCCCGG
>JBDTON010000228.1:0-2888 GCA_039933195.1 Sphingomicrobium sp.
CCTTCTACCGCCGCAACCTCGCCGCCGGGCAGAAAGGGCTCAGCGTCGCCTTCGACCTCGCCACCCACCGCGGCTACGACAGCGACAATCCGCGCGTCGCCGGCGACGTCGGCATGGCCGGCGTCGCGATCGACACCGTAGAGGACATGAAGCTTCTCTTCGACGGAATCCCGCTTGGGGAGATGTCCGTCAGCATGACCATGAACGGCGCGGTGCTTCCGGTCATGGCCTTCTTCATCGTTGCCGGCGAGGAGCAGGGCGTTCCGCACGACAAGCTCACCGGCACGATCCAGAACGACATCCTGAAAGAGTTCGCCGTCCGCAACACCTACATCTACCCGCCCGAACCCTCGATGCGGATCGTCAGCGACATCATTGCTTATTGCGCGGCGGAAATGCCGAAATTCAACTCGATCTCGATCAGCGGCTATCACATGCACGAGGCTGGGGCGACGGCGGTGCAGGAACTCGCTTTCACGCTGGCTGACGGCATGGAATATGTCCGCCTGGCCAAGGCCGACGGGCTCGATATCGACGATTTCGCGCCGCGGCTGAGTTTCTTCTTCGGCATCGGCATGAACCTGTTCATGGAGGTCGCCAAGCTCCGCGCCGCGCGTACCTTGTGGGCGCGGATCATGACGCAGCTCGGCGCGAAGAACGAGAAGTCGAAATTGCTGCGCACCCATTGCCAGACGAGCGGGGTGAGCCTCACCGAGCAGGATGCGTACAACAACATCGTCCGCACGACGATAGAGGCGCTCGCCGCCGTGCTCGGCGGCACGCAGTCGCTGCACACCAACAGCTTTGACGAAGCGATCGCACTGCCGACCGATTTTTCCGCGCGCATCGCCCGCAACACGCAGCTGATTCTTGCCGAAGAAAGCGGCGTGACCGCGGTCGCCGACCCCCTCGGCGGCAGCTGGTACGTCGAGAAATTGACCCGCGAACTGGAAGAGAAAGCGTGGGCGCTGATCGAGGAGGTCGAGGCTCACGGCGGAATGACCAAAGCGGTCGCCGAAGGGCTGCCCAAGCACCGCATCGAGGAAGCCGCCGCGGCGCGCGCGGCGAAGGTCGACACGGGTGAAACGGTGATCGTCGGAGTCAACCGCTACCGGCTGGAGGAAGAGGAAGAGCACGACATCCTCGAGGTCGACAACGCCAGAGTCCGCGCCTCGCAGATGGAGCGGATTGAGAGGGTGCGCGCGTCGCGGGATGAAGCCAGAGTGCGCGCTGCGCTGGACGCACTGGCAGAAGCCGCCAAAAATCCTCCCCGGGAGGGGGAGGGGGACCATGTGAAACATGGTGGAGGGGGCCCACAGAAGTTGCAGGAGCTCGACGGTGGGCCCCCACCACCCCTCAGCTCCGCTGAGCGGTCCCCCTCCCCGTCCCGGGGAGGAATTGAGACGAACCTCCTCACCCTCGCCATCGAAGCGGCCCGCGCCCGCGCCACGCTCGGCGAGATATCCGACGCACTCGAAAGCGCGTTCGGGCGCTACGGTACGGTGCCCGAGCCGGTGCGCGGGATTTACGGCAAGGCGCGCAACGATCCGCGGTGGAAGGCGGCGGAAAAAGGCACGCAATCGGTCGCTGAACGGCTCGGCCGAAAGCCGCGGATCATGGTCGCCAAGATGGGCCAGGACGGCCACGACCGCGGCGCCAATCTGGTCAGCTCGGCGTTCGGCGATTTGGGCTTCGACGTGATCCCGGGACCCTTGTTCCAGACCCCGCGCGAGACCGCGCAAATGGCGGTCGAGCACGACGTCGACGTGGTCGGCGCGAGTTCCCTCGCCGCGGGCCATCGCACGCTGATCCCGGAGATGATCGCGGCGCTCAAGGACATGGGCCGCGCCGACATCAAGGTGGTCGCGGGCGGGGTCATCCCGCCGCAGGATTATCCAGCGCTGCGCGCCGCGGGCGTGCAGGCGATCTTCGGCCCCGGCACCAACCTCGCCGACGCCGCCGACGAAGTGCTGCGCCTGCTCGGCCACAACCGCCCGCCGCTCGATGAGGCGGCAGAGTGAGCAATCGAGCTGTTAGTCCGTGTCCTTCCCCGGTTCCGGCGACGCAAGACACTGGTCTGCATTAGGCCGTTTCACGATCTTGCAATTCCAAAGGCTTCGTTCGAAACCGGTGTTGCGATTGACATCATATGTGAACACTAGCGCGGATACTTCGCGATCCAGCATGGGCAGTGTCAACGCCATGCTCTTTTCGTCAGTCCAGCCGTAAACCGAACATTGACTCTCCGTTTGGCACTTTTCTTTGACCGCTGCTTCCACCGCTGCGGGGTCGATGGGCTGACGAATAAGGGCAGCCCAATTGTTCATTCCTGGCATCGCTTGGAAGCGCGCCGGCTCATCGGAATCGCCACACGCGGAGAGCGCGAGACAGACTCCTAATGCAAATCTCCTCATCCACCCCTCATCGACACTCGCACTTGACCATTGCAATCGTTTGTTACCACAGCCTCTGTCATGGATGAACAAGTAGAGAAGCACGCCGGTCGAGGGCGCGCCTGATGTTCTCCAAAATTCTGATCGCCAACCGGGGCGAAATCGCGTGCCGGGTGATCCGCACCGCGCGGCGCATGGGGATCAAGACGGTCGCGGTCTATTCCGATGCCGATGCGCGCGCGCCGCATGTGAAGATGGCGGACGAGGCGGTGCGGCTCGGCCCCCCGCCCGCGTCCGAATCCTACCTCAAGGCGGAATTGATCATCGACGCGTGCAAGGCAACGGGCGCCGAGGCGGTGCATCCGGGTTACGGCTTCCTGTCCGAGCGCGAGAGCTTCGCCAAGGCGCTCGCCAAGGCCGGAATCACCTTCATCGGCCCACCGCCCAAGGCGATCGCGGCCATGGGCGACAAGATCGAATCCAAGAAGCTGGCCC
>JBDTON010000229.1:0-4823 GCA_039933195.1 Sphingomicrobium sp.
TGGTCAGCGTTTCCTTTTCGGTCGCTCCGCGCTCCCTCTTGAAAAAGCCGCCGGGAATGCGTCCCGCGGCCGAGAATTTCTCCTGGTAGTGGACGGTCAGCGGGAAGAAATCCTGTCCCGGCTTGACCTGTTTGGCGGCGGTGACGGCGCACAGCACCACGGTTTCGCCGAGGGTCGCGAGGACCGCTCCGTCGGCCTGGCGGGCGACTCGGCCCGTTTCGAGCTTCAGCGTCTTTCCGCCCCACTCGATTTCAACAGTCTTGGTATTGAACATATTCGTTTCCTTGCCAGCGGCCGGATGCCTGCCGGTTCATCAATGGACGGACTTCCGGTCCGCCAGCGGTCGGGGCGTTTTTTCATGCCCCACGAGGGTTCCCAAAAAAGTACTACTTTTTGGGGTCCCGGGCGCCCCGCCGAATTGCGGGACTGAACATTCTGCGAAGCGGCCCGCACGGGGCCGCCCCAGGTTACTTACGAAGACCCAATTTTGCGATCAGGTCGGTGTAGCGCTGCTCGTCCTTGCCACGCAGATAATCGAGCAGGGAGCGGCGCTGGTTGACCAGCATCAGCAAGCCGCGGCGCGAATGGTTGTCCTTCGCGTGAGTCTTGAAATGCTCGGTGAGGTTGGTGATGCGCTCGGTGAGGATTGCGACCTGGACCTCGGGCGAACCGGTGTCGCCTTTCCCCTGGCCATGCTCGTTGATCAGCGCTTGCTTGCGCTCGGCGGTAATCGACATCGTGTCACTCCTGTCTTTTTCAAAGGTCGAATCCCCGGACGACCCGAAGGCCGTCGGCCGTGGCTTCGACCAGGGCGACGGGAGTCTCCTCCAGCATCGCCATGCAAAGCCCCGGCTGCGCGGGGAACCCGGACAGGCGCTGTCCGTGACGGAGCAGTTGAGCCTGATCGGGGGTGACGGGGAGGGCCGGGATGTCGTCCAGCGCCGCTACAAGCGGCAGAACCACCCGCGTCAATTGGCGCGACTTAGCGGCTTCAGCCAGAAAGTCCAGCGAAATGGCTGATTCGAGGGAAAAGGGCCCGGCGCGCGTCCGCCTCAACATGGTGACGTGGCCGACCGTATTCAGCGCACGGGCGATGTCGCGAGCGAGGCTGCGGATGTAGGTGCCCTTGGAGACGGTCGCGCTCAGCGTCACCTCGCCAATTACCTGCTCAGGATGAACGGAAAGTTGGTGAATGGTGACGTGTCGAGGCTTGAGTTCGACCTCCTCGCCCGCCCGCGCTCGCGCGTAGGCGGCTCTGCCACCGATCTTGACCGCCGAATAGGCCGGGGGGACCTGCTCGATCTCTCCGGTGAACTGCGCGAGAACGGCTTCGACCTGCTCCAGCGTCGGGCGCACATCGCTGGTCGCGATCACCTGACCCTCGGCATCGAGCGTGTCGGTTTCATCGCCGAAGCGGATGGTGAAAGCGTACGCTTTGGTCGCATTCAGCATTCGGCCGGCGAGCTTCGTCGCCTCGCCGAGCGCGATCGGAAGCACGCCGCTCGCCAGCGGATCGAGCGTGCCGCCGTGGCCGACCTTGGTCTTCGGCTCGCCAGACTCGCGCAGCAGGCGCTTGACCGCGCTTACGGCTTGCGTCGAGCCGAGGCCGACGGGCTTGTCGAGGATGATCCAGCCGTGGAGCATCTCACAGGCGGATGCCGAAGATCGAGAGCAGGCCGGTCGCGATATGGTCGACCAGCGGTGAGATAATTCGGCCAACGACGTTGGCGCTGGGCGAAATCGCCGGAAGCACGAGCAGGAGCAGCATCAGGACCAACAGGGAATAGCGACCGATTTGGCGGAAGCGGATCGCGAGCGGCGCCGGGAGCAATCCTTCGACGACATGGCCGCCGTCGAAGGGCGGAACGGGCAGAAGGTTGAACACCCCGAGGAAGATGTTGATCAGCACGAAGTTGAGCGCGTTGGCGACGATCAGGCCCGCCGCGAAGCTGTTCGGATCGGGTGACAGAGACAGCGTTGCCGCAAGGACGATCGCTCCGACGAGCGCGAGCAGCAGGTTCATCCCCGGACCGGCGAGGGCGACAAGGACCATGTCGCGCCGCGGATTCCGGAGCCGCGCATAATTGACCGGCACCGGCCTCGCCCAGCCGAACACCGGCGCATGACTGATCGCGAGGAGGAGCGGAAGGATCACGGTCCCGAACGGGTCGATGTGCTTGATGGGATTAAGACTGAGGCGGCCGCCTTCCTCGGCGGTCGTGTCGCCCAGCTTCTTCGCGACGAGCCCGTGCGCCACTTCGTGAAAGACGATGGCGATGACGAGCGGGACCAGCCAGGTTGCGATTTCCAAAAGCACGTTCGATTGCATCGCTCGTGGGGGTGGGGACGCTTCCCCCCGCCGTCAAGCTTGGCGCAGCGGGAGTCCGAGGCTGAGCTGGCGCGCTTCGTCCGCACGCAGCGGTTCGGAGAAATGGCGGCGGCAGAGGGCGACGTACCCGTCGTTGAAGTCGGCCCATTGCGGACCTCAGTTCACTCCCGTAGCCTGACGACGTTGAGAGGTTGACGTGGGGGCCCAATAGGCTCCCGTTCGACGTCCGTCATGGGATATGGGGGATCTGAGCATGTCCGACAACAAGCCGGCAGAAGAGGTCGACGTCACCAAGGAGTGGCGAGCGACGCACGGCCAGGAGTCCGCCGCCAAGCGCCTTCGCCTTTTCGCCGCGCTGTCGTGGATCATTGCCATCGGCGGTGAAGTCACCGGGATCGTCCTGCTCTACAAACACAAATTCGACCAGGGAAACCTTCCACTGCTGATCGGCATCCTGGTCGGAATCGCAATCTTCGCGATTGCCGGCAGCCTGCTGTGGAAGGCGGCCAACAAGCAGGATCCGGCCCGCGAGTCCGACAAGGCCAGGTTCTTCTTCCAGAACCAGCTTGGCGCGATCATCACATTGATCGCCTTCCTCCCGCTGATTGTCCTGATCTTCATGGACAAGGACATGGATCCGAAGAACAAGAAGATTGCCGGCGGCGTCGGGGCCGTTCTGGCCGTGGTCGCCACGCTGATCGGGGTGAGCTGGAACCCCCCGTCAGTCGAGCAATACACCCAGGACATGAATACGTGCGCGGCGCAGATTAAGGCCAATCAACCGACCACGGCCTGTTCGCCGGAGGTGGCTCAGCAGGCGAAGGACATCGCCAGGGATTCCAGCACCGTGGCCGAGGCGACGAAGGACCCCGCACATCCGGCCGGTCAGGATGTCGTGTACTGGATCGCTCCGGAGAACGGAGCCAAGAAGGCGACGACGCCGCATGTCTTCCACATCTGCGATCGCGTGAGTCCGCTGCGCGGCAAGACCGTCAATCACGGCTCAGTGACGGAGGCGTACGCAGAGAACGCCACGCGCATCACCAAGCAGATTCCGATGGAGCAGACGCAGTGCGGATTCGCTAGTCCGAAGTAAGGGCAGCGCGAAGCTAGCCTTCGTATTCGTCTCTCAAAATCGCGAACAGCACGGTGTCGCGGACGTGGCCTGTCCAGGTGATGCGGTCGGCGCGGAGCACGCCTTCGCGGACGGCGCCGAGCTTCTTCATCGCCGCCTGCGAGCGCGCGTTGCGGCGGTCGACGCGGAACTCGACGCGGCGGATCCCGCAGTTGAACGCGCGGCGCAGCATCATGTCCTTGACCCGGCGGTTGAAGCCGGTGCCGCGAAATTTCGGGCGGTAGTAGGTACCGCCGATCTCGAGCACCTGGCGGCCGTCGTCGATTCCGAGATAGCTCGACATGCCGGCGAGCTCGTCGCCGTCGAACAGGACAAAGGTGCGGTTGCGCGAGTTTGAGGTGTAAGCGTCGATGCTCGCGTCGAACCCGTCCGGACCGAAATTGTTGGCGTAGATCTTCCAGATCTCCGGGTCCTCAGCGCATGCATCGCGGAGCGCGTCGCGATGTCGTTCCGCGAACAGCTCGGCGCGGCAGCCGTCGCCGGTCATCGGCTCTGCAAGCCGCGTCGACTCAATCATTCGCCCTCGAGGTCCGGGGCGACTTTTTCGGAGCGCAAAATCCGCTCGATGCGGCTGCTTTCGTCGAAGCTTTCGTCGGCGAGGAACTTCAACTTCGCCGCATATTTCATTCGGATGCGATGCGCGACTTCGCGCTGGAGGAACGCCGTGTTCTGGCGCAAAGCCTTCAACACGGCTTCCTCGTCCTGCCCGAGCAGCGGCTTCACGAAGACCGTCGCGTGGCGGAGGTCGGGCGACATGCGCACTTCGGTGATGCTGACGAGGTGCGATTGCAGCACGTCGTCATGCACGTCGCCGCGCTGGAGCAATTCGCTCAGCACGTGGCGCACCTGCTCGCCGATGCGGAGCAAGCGGACCGATCGACCTTCGGGCGTTTCAACCTTGCGCATGAGCTACAGCGTCCGCGCGCGCTCCTCGACCTCGAACACTTCGAGCATATCGCCCGGTTTTATGTCGTTGGTGTCGGCGAGCATCACGCCGCATTCGAGGCCGGCGCGCACTTCGGCGACGTCGTCCTTGAAACGCCGCAGCGACGAGATGGTCGTCGCCGAGACGATCACGTCCTCGCGCGTCAGGCGGGCGTTGAGGCCCTTGCGGATGACGCCCTCGAGCACGAGCAGACCGGCGGCCTTGTCCTTCTTGCCGGCGGGGAAGACTTCCTTGACCTCGGCACGGCCGACGACCGTCTCGATGATCTCGGGTCCAAGCTCCCCCGCCATCGCGCCCTTCACCCAGTCGGTGAGGTGATAGATGACGTCGTAATAGCGGAACTCGACCTTGGTCCGCTCGGCGACTTCGCGCGCCTTGGCGTTGGGGCGGACGTTGAAGCCGATGATCGGCGC